>DAIOVU010000026.1:0-3025 GCA_036758845.1 Sediminibacterium sp. | reverse complement strand
TAAAAAGTTTTGGTACCTGTGGCCGATAATGTTTGTGCTCCCGCTGCACCAAAATTAACGGTGCCGGTACCCGGAACAAATACACTTCCTGTTCCACTCCAGGCTGTGGTACTTACAATATTTGCATTCAATGTACTTGATCCCCCATTTAATGTACCTGCTGTTAAAATCACTGTGCCTATTGTGGTATGCAACAGTCCGGCACCCAGATTCATCGTTCCTCCCGTTCCATTCATCGTTATCCCCGTTGAATTTACATTGCCGGTTAATGTAACAACCCCTCCTGTCTTGGTACATGACAATCTTCCCGTGGTAATAAACCCGCCAATGGTTTGGTTAGCTGCTGTTCCGGTAATAGTAATAGCAGAGGAACCAAAATTGACATTTGCACTCGTATTATTATTAACAAAATTACCCGTACCAAATGTAATAGTACCCGCTCCGGTTTTAGTGATTGTACCCGTTGCAGAATTAGTAAGCGTACCGGTGGTTTGCGATATGGTACCAGCCGGAATTGTGATAGAACCATTATTGGTTAGAGAACCTGTAGTCCTTACAAACTTACCTGCTCCTGTAAAGTTGATAACCCCATTATTGGTATGCGTTCCCGTATTACCGGTTAACCCACCCGTAGAACCTGAAATAGTACCATTATTTACCCAGTTACCGGTAACTGTAAGTATCCGGGCTGCAACAGCAAGAGTTCCACCTGCATCAATGGTTATCTGGGCAACGGTACGGCTGGCACCCATACTTACCGTATGTGTATTTTGAATAATAAAAATATCGGTATTGGCTATCGCCGTGGCATTGGTAGGTGTACCGGTTGGACTGGTTGACCAGGTGGAGGCTGTATTAAAAGTACCCGAAACACGTGAATAATATGTTGCCCCATTAACCGCACAGGTTATAAACAAAAATACGGTGAGCGGAAGAAAAAAAGATAGAAGACTGAATGGTTTATCATCCCTGCAAAGCAAATTAAACAGGCTCCTGGCACTTCCATATAAGGAATGAAAATATTTCGGGAACATAACACCACAAATTCCTTATGCGCCCTTAGAATCGGGTTAGAACGCAATTAGAATGAGGTTAATGTTTGAGGGGGGAGAGAGAATGAGTGAATATTAATTCTTATCATTTATTCAAAGAATATCCTCACGGTCTGATAAAACCATTTATTATCTGACGCAGAGCCGGACTGCTGCATTTGTTCATTAAATCCCTGCAGACCGAATAATCCGGCCATATTACCATTGCGGAGGGCAATTTCGAGGTAACCGGCAGAATTAAACCAGGCCAGTTTTTCAGATTCGGGCACCGCATTATAATTATCGCTAATGGTATCTATTGTTTCATTACGCTTGAAAACGATCTTGAAACTCCTTCCTTTTCGTTGCTCTGTAAATTCTTCCCGTTTGATATTGATGACCACATTTTCGAAATTATCAATGAACAATATCTGCCCTTCCATCCAGTTAGGGCCAATGGTGGCTCTCAGGGGATATTTTTCAACTATCTGCCCAACAGGCGCTCCACCGGCTGATAATTTACCGGAATCATGTATGGCCGCCACTTTCCATGCTACCTGTTGTGTTATTTCGAGCAGGGTTTGCTGTTTATCCAGTTCAATGGCAATGATCTCTTTGGGCCGTGTACCGGCAATCATGGTGAGAATACCATTATCCGGACAAATCACGTATTGTTCGCGATATTTGGCTACCAGCAGGTGCTTTACAGACGATTCGAAAAGATTGATGATGATCAAATGAAAAGTTCCCGGCGGATAATACAGAAACGCATTATTACAGGTATAAGCCGCCTGCGGGAAGTTGGTTTGAGAGAGGTAATGCGTGATATCACAGATATTCACTGTTGGCAACAGGTTTACAAACTGTCCTTTGATAGCTCCAACAAGATAATCCCGCTGGCCTATATCAGTTGTCAACGTTAGAATAGGCATGGTAAAAGTTAAACGTTTGAATCAGTCAGTTATTTCACCAGCTCCCCGTTTTTAAAGAAAAATTTCCTGACTAATTTATCAGTTAAGGAAGGGAAAAAACGGTTCATTAAAACAGTTCTCTTTCCGGTAAAAGTAAGTACGATTGATCTTTTTCGTTTTCTGATGGCTGTTATAATATGCCCGGCACATGCTATCGCACTCATCATTTTACTTTCATCCATTGGAGATTCGCCCTGCGATTTTCCTTCTTTATTCAATGCTACGTTGCGGATATTGGAAGCAGTAAAACCGGGACAAACCCACATTACATTTGTTCCTGTATCCAGCAATTCGGTACGAAGTGCTTCCAACCAGCCATTTACAGCAAACTTAGAAGCAGAATATCCGCTGCGGCCGGGCAATCCCCTGTAACCTGCGATAGATGACACACCCACAATAGTTCCCTGATTACGTACGATATAAGGCAGTGCAAACTTGGTACAATGCACCGTTCCCCAGAAATTAATATCCATCACTTTCCGGATGGTGTCTAATTCCACTTCTGAAACAAGTGAACGCATAGAAACACCGGCATTATTGATCAAAATATCAATAGTGCCAAACGATTGGATAACCGCATCCATAAAATTGAGGCAGTCCTGTTCTTTACTAACATCTGCCGTATAGATCATTAATGGTTTGCCGGGATAGCTTGATTGCAGGCTGTATAGTTTATCGTAATTACGGCTGCAGGTAGCCACTTTAGCGCCCTGTTGCAGGAAAGCATCAACCAATGCTTTGCCTATTCCTTCAGAGCCACCGGTGATTACCACTATCTTGTTAGTAAATATTGACATATCTCTTATGCGTTAATAAAGCAAAAATAGGCAGTTAGTTGGTCAGTTATTGACGGGATGTGAGTAAATCGCAGAAATTATTTTTATAAAAATTTGGTCAGTTTTCTAATTCACCTATTTTTGCACTCCCGAAGAAAAAAGGAACACCTCTTTTCTGAAGGAAAATGGTCAGATTCCGTAGCTCAGTTGGTAGAGCAATACACTTTTAATGTATGGGTCCTGGGTC
>DAIOVU010000025.1:0-52963 GCA_036758845.1 Sediminibacterium sp. | reverse complement strand
TACCAATGCCTTGATATTGGACGTATCGCTGCTTAAAAAATTACCGAACTATTGATTTAACCGGTTTCTGTTTATTCTTTGATCTGAACAGGTTCAGGTTGAAATAAGTATTGGGCAATGGTATTTTTCTTTTCCTCACAGCAGTGAAGGGTTTTTGGTATTCAACATAATAGATGCGGAGCAGGATGAGGAAATAGGAAATAAGCAGCGGGCCGAATACCAACCCGGTGATCCCAAAATATTGTATCCCAATAATCACTCCCAATACCGTTACTATCGGATGCACATCTGCCATCCATTTGGCTAATAAAAAACGAACCACATTATCTGTTACACTTAAAATGCTAAAGCCCCAGCCCAGCACAAACAATCCCTGCCATGTTTGATGCATGAACAGTAAATAAATGCCAACAGGTATCCATACCAGCCCGGTGCCGATGATGGGCAATATGGAAGCGCCACCGGTAATCACCGCCCAAAAACCCGCTTCAGGAACACCACCAATCAAAAAAGAAATATAAGCTACAAGGCCCTGCATTACTGCAATTAACGGAATACCTACCGCGTTGCTGAAGGTTTGCGCTTTTAACTCATGACCAAATATCTCAATCCTGTCTTTCTTGAAAGGAAGATAAAACAAGATAGCCGCTTCCATGCGGTTAATATTTACGATCATGAAGTACAAAAAGAAATACATCATAATGATGGTGCCAAATAAACTTAATCCCTGGTTTAATAAAGAAGAAATGAAATTGGTAAGAAAAGTCTGAGCCTGTTCAATATTATTTGCACTGATCAAAGCAATATGA
The DNA here is from genome assembly GCA_036758845.1 of Sediminibacterium sp. Classification (GTDB taxonomy): domain Bacteria; phylum Bacteroidota; class Bacteroidia; order Chitinophagales; family Chitinophagaceae; genus Sediminibacterium. Next base: position 52,154 of record DAIOVU010000025.1, on the reverse strand, counting down.
AAACGTTCCTGCAACTGAACATCAAGGTTCTTTAAAGGCTGCACAATCATAGCCTCCATATTGCCTCCTATCATTTGTGCTTTTTTGAACAGCATGGCAGCAAGTAAGGATATCGGCAGAAGGATAATGCAAAAAGAAATCAGAATAACCAATAATGCTGCCCATGCTTTTCTCCAGTGTTTTTTCCGGGTAAGCCATTCTACAAACTGTTTGCTTAATACATAAAACATAGTTGCTGCCAGAAACGCAGTAAAGAATTCCATTAAACTAAATAACAGGAACACAGCAAGAAGAATGATTACTGAAAGGAAAATATACCGGTTGAGCTTATGGTCGTGCTGATTTTCCATATGGTGGTATAAATGACGGATGAAATCCATAGGAAAGGTACTCAAGAAATGGAAGATTTCCTTCAATGAATTATACTGTTAAAACATCTGCCGATACGCCATTTTTATTAGTTGAAGCTTCAGAAAAGTTGTAACTTAATAGCCTGTTTGTAACAGGGTTTAGCTGGTTTGTAACAACTAACTTTTAAATAAACCGCAATGAGCAACAATCATCAATTTATAGCAGGTTTACTGGTTGGTGCCCTGGCAGGAGCAGCGTTGGCTATGTTCCTGAATAGTGAAAAAGGCGAAGAACTCATCAACGATGTGCAGGAAGGTGCCGACAAAATGCAGGAAGACCTTGCCCTTAAACTACAGGAGTTCGATGCTTCATTAAACGATCTTTTTGAAAAAGGAAGATCTTTTATGGAGGGACTTGAACAAAACACAAAACAAACTCCCTCTCAAACCTAAATCAACATGGACGAGTCTGGCGATAATTTTTTTACAACATCCAGGAAAGAACTGGAACAATATGTGCGCGACAGGATCTGGCTGCTTAAACTGCAGGGAGGCGAAAAAACTGCCCGGTTAGTGGCTTTGTTGATGGTGTTGTTATTGATCGGGGTATTAACCGGTTTTATCCTCCTGTTCCTGAGTGTGATGGCCGGTTATTATTTTGCCGGGGTTACCGGGAGTATTTATGCCGGTTTTGGAATTCTTGCAGGCGTTTATTTAGCATTGTTGATTTTACTCCTCCTCTCCCGAAAATGGCTGGGGAAACAAGTGATGAATATTGTGATCAGGATTTTATTTGCCAAAAACGACCTGGATGATGAAGAGGACTGACAGGATACAGGTAAAATCTTACAACGACCTGCAGAAAGAAATGCGGCGGGTAAAGCAGCGCATCAAAGACAGCGAAGAAGATCTTGGCAAAAGATTACGCCAGGTTCCGGGCGAAGCGGTTAAGCTAACCGTAGGAGCCATACTTCCGCTTGTGATGGGGGGCGGACTGGGCGGAGGGGTATGGAAATTAGTAAAAGGACTGCTCGAATTGATAAAAAGAAAAAAGACCGATGATGGTACTGGCGGCGGATGGAAAGAAGACCTTGCCGGCGGGGCCAAAAAGCTGGGCCTTTTTGCCGCCCTCAAACTGTTTTATAACCTCTGGAAGGGAAAATAATCCCCCAAACTGCTTGCTAAGAGGATTTTTATAGCCTGGCGCCCATCGTCAGTAGCGGTTATTTCGTAAAAAGATTAACAGCCGTTCGCTACCCCTGATTCTCACATATTTTTCCAATTTAGTTTAGGGTTTTTCTCGTTTTTAGGGTGCATCCCCTTACCTTTGCCGCCAAGTCGGAAAACTGTTATTTCGGCCCATAAAAAAGTACATTTTTAAACCTTAATTATATCACCTGATATGGCTACAAAAGGTAAGATCAAACAGATTATCGGCGCGGTGGTGGACGTTCATTTTCCCGACGGTAACACATTGCCTGAAATTTATAATGCCCTGGAAATCACCAGAGAAAACGGCGAAAAACTGGTTTTGGAAGTACAACAACACCTGGGAGAAGATAGTGTACGTACCATTGCGATGGACGGTACTGAAGGCCTGGTTCGTGGTATGGCTGTAGTTGACACAGGTATTCCTATCGCTATGCCAATTGGTGAAAACATCAATGGCCGTCTGTTTAACGTAACAGGTGATGCTATCGATGGTTTGCCTCAGGTTAGCAAAGTAAATGGTCGCCCTATTCACAATAAGCCGCCATTATTCGAAAACCTGAGCACAGCTTCTGAAATACTGTTTACCGGTATCAAAGTGATAGACCTGATTGAGCCTTATGCAAAAGGTGGTAAAATTGGTCTGTTTGGCGGTGCGGGTGTAGGTAAAACCGTATTGATCCAGGAATTGATCAACAATATCGCAAAAGGATATGGTGGTTTGTCTGTATTTGCCGGTGTGGGTGAGCGTACCCGTGAAGGAAACGATCTGTTACGTGAAATGATCGAAGCTGGTATCATGCAATATGGTGATGCTTTCAAACATAGCATGGAAGAAGGTGGATGGGATCTGAGCAAAGTGGATATGGAAGGTCTGAAAGAATCAAAAGCGACTTTCGTATTCGGACAAATGAACGAACCTCCGGGAGCACGTGCGCGTGTGGCTTTGAGTGGGTTGACCGTTGCTGAATATTTCCGCGATGGAGATGGTACCGGTAAAGGAAGGGATATCCTGTTCTTCGTAGATAATATCTTCCGTTTTACCCAGGCAGGTTCTGAGGTATCGGCCCTGTTGGGACGTATGCCATCTGCGGTAGGTTACCAGCCAACGCTGGCAACTGAGATGGGACTGATGCAGGAGCGTATCACTTCAACCAAAAATGGTTCAATCACCTCTGTACAGGCAGTGTATGTGCCTGCGGATGACCTGACCGACCCTGCTCCGGCAACAACTTTCGCCCACTTAGATGCAACTACGGTATTAAGCCGTAAGATTGCCGACTTAGGTATCTACCCTGCGGTGGATCCATTGGATTCTACTTCAAGGATCCTGACCCCTGCTATTGTGGGTGAAGCGCATTACGAGTGTGCCAACCGTGTAAAACTGATCTTGCAGCGTTATAAAGAATTACAGGATATCATCGCCATCCTTGGTATGGATGAGTTGAGTGATGAAGATAAGATGACCGTACAGCGTGCCCGTAAAGTGCAGCGTTTCCTGAGTCAGCCTTTCCACGTGGCTGAGCAGTTTACCGGCTTAAAAGGTGTGTTTGTAGACATCAACGATACCATCCGTGCATTCAATTCTATTATGGACGGAGAAGTTGACGAATATCCTGAAGCAGCTTTCAACCTGGTAGGTACTTTGGAAGATGCCATTGAGAAAGGTAAGAAAATGATGGAAGCAGCTAAAGGATAAGGCAATTTGAAAATTTGAAAATGTGCAAATGAAGATTGTCTCTGATCTGATACATTAAATCAATTTTCAAATTTTCAAATTTTCAAATTTTCAAATTATATTATGAAACTCGAAATATTAACTCCCGAAAAAAAGCTCTACAGTGGTGATGTATACGGCGTATTGTTGCCGGGTATTACAGGCTTGTTTGAGATACTGGATAAGCACGCCCCATTGGTTAGTGCTTTGGGAAAAGGGAATCTGAAAATCCTGAAAGGCAAAAACGATTTTGAAGTGTATTCTATTCAAAGTGGTTTTGTGGAAGTGCTGAATAATAAAGCTACCGTGCTGGTAGAAGGCGCTACGGCTTTGTAATTTGCGGATTAGGGATTTGCGGATTACGAATTGACGAATTAACGGATTTTTTTAAGATATAGATGCCCCGATAGTTTCGGGGCATTTTTTTTCGTCTTTGCGACGAAGGAAGCAAACCGTGTTTCGGGAGATGGGGTGTTTAAATTTTAGACTGCGCCGCTATTGTTTCTTTCTCCGCTTACGATAATCCGCCAATTCGTAATCCGCCAATCCGTAATCCGATAATTATTCCCGATTAATTCAGTTGCGGATCGATGGGATAATTCACCATCTGGCTATATTCTCCGCCAAGATCTTTTAATGCGGCTTTCCAAACCTGTTGTGTACTCATGCTAAAAACAAGTTTTCTGTCGGCTTCGCGGGTGATCCAGCTTTTTTGTTCCAGTTCTCCGGTTAACTGCCCCTCACTCCAGCCACTGTAGCCAAGAAAAAAACGGATATCATTCCTGCTTAATTTCTTTTCTCTCAACAATAGCAGCACGTCTTCAAAATCGCCTCCCCAAAAAATACCATCAATCACTTCAATACCACCAGGTATTAGTTCGGGGCGTTGGTGCAGGAAATGTAAAGTGTCTTTTTGTACAGGCCCGCCATCATATACAGGGAAACGGATGCCTTCGGCGTTTTTGATCAGGTCGCCCAGTTCCCGGTCGAAGGACTTGTTCAGTACAAACCCGAAACTGCCCTCATCCTGGTGTTCGCATAACAGAATAACGGTGCGCATGAAGTTGGGATCCTTCAGAAAGGGGTCGGATATGAGTAATATGCCGGGTACTATATCTGCCATATTGAAAAGGTACGCCAATTTTATTTTTCCTAAAACAAGGCTTTTTAGGCCGGCCGTTAAAATCCTTATAAAGCTGGCAGCATTTATACAGTGTTTGGCAGTTCCAGTTATATTTGTGAGGATGAAGAGAACTTTCCCCGTAATTATTATACTGATCTCACTCTCGCTGTTTGGCCTTATTCTGCTACAGGTCTCATGGCTGCAAAACCTGTTGGAAGTAACGAAGACACAACTTGATAATAATTTTACAGAAGTAGGGGTTAGCGTATCAAAAGACATGAGCAAAACCGTGTATAGCGGACAGATGCTCAGGCTGCCGAGGCGGGGCGGGTTAACCTTCAGTTCCGATTTTCATCTTCATGTATTAAAACCTCCTACTGTTGAAGAAAAATTTACAGCACAGGAAATAGAAGGAAAACTAAGAAAAGCATTTGACCGGGTTAACCTGAAAGACCTGCAATTTGAATTTGGAATTACCAATACAACCGATGATTATGAAATGTACTCAAAAGGCTATGAAAAAGAATTTTGGGATACTGTAAATAATAAGCGGCGCTACTTTCCGATTATTCCTGAAAATACTGCCGGCATAGAAGAGATGCCTTCGTTTGAGCACCTGATCATTGTGGTGCCTGATTTTAAGAAACAGGTATGGGCATCTTTGCGATGGGTTATTGCCGGAGCTGTTTTATTTATGCTGGTGATCATTGCTGCGTTCTATGTTACCGTAAAATCTTTGTTAAACCAGAAAAAGCTGAGTGAGATCAAGAGTGATTTTATCAATAACATGACGCACGAGTTCAAAACGCCATTGGCCACAATCTCATTGGCTGTTGACGCTTTGCGAAATGAGAAAGTGCAGGCCGATAAAGAAAAAACAAAATATTTCAGCAACATTATCAAGGAAGAAAATGTGCGCATGAACAAACATGTAGAAACCATTTTGCAGGCCGCCCTGATGGAAAAACAGGAACTGCAATTAAAGCTTACACAGCTGCATGTACATGAAGCCATTCAATATATACTGGATAATTACCGCTTACAATTGGAGGAAAAACAAGGCAGCGTTGAATTATTACTGAATGCGAAAAATGATCTGATCAACGCAGACGAAGTGCATTTTTATAACCTGATCTCCAACCTTGTTGATAATGCGATCAAGTATTCCAATGAAAAATTGCGGATTATTATATCTACACACAGTACAAAGAATCATTTGGTATTACGTGTAGAAGATAATGGTATTGGCATGAGTAAAGAAAGTGTAAAACGTATTTTCGAAAAATTCTACCGCGCCCATACAGGCAACCTGCACAATGTAAAAGGCTTTGGATTGGGCATGAGTTATGTGAAAACAGTGATTGACGCACACAAAGGCAAAATAAAAGTAGAAAGTACCTTAGGCAAGGGAAGTATTTTCACTCTTGAACTTCCATTATTACAAGAAACAACTTAGGAATAATAACTGCGCCTTAGCGCCTTTGCGAGAGAAAATTCTCGCAAAGGCGCTAAGGCGCAGTTTGTCTTTTAGAGCCACAACAGGCAACCATCCCCATAACTCAGGAAACGGAAATCATTTTCCAAAGCGTAGTTGTAGATCTTTTTCCAGTTGCCGTTTGTAATAGCAGCTACCAATAACAACAGCGTTGATTGTGGTTGATGAAAATTAGTGATCAGCGCTTTAATTATTCTGAACTCATACCCCGGTGCAATGATGATCTGCGTTTTTGTGATCAAACGCTGTAACCTATGGTTATCTAAAAAAATCAACAGTGACTTCAGCGCTTCATTGGCCGAAATACCTGATGGCATTAGATCGTAGGGATCCCATTGCGATATGTGTAATTGATCTGGTTGGATAGATGGGTTCAATATTGTTTTCACTCCAAGCCAGTACAAGCTTTCTAATGTGCGGAGAGAAGTGGTGCCCACTGCAATAACATTTTGTGAAAGCTGGCTTTGTAAATCCTTAATGAAAGAAGCACTCACATCAATAAACTCTGCATGCATCTCATGCGTTTGCATGGTTTCGGATTTTACAGGTTTAAAAGTACCCGCACCTACATGCAGTGTAACAAAATGGTGTTGGATGTTTTTTTGTTTCAGTTTTTCAAAAAGGCTATCTGTAAAGTGCAAACCCGCAGTGGGTGCGGCTACGGAACCATCATGTTTTGCATAAATGGTTTGATATCTTTCCAAATCTGCTTCTTCTGCAGAGCGGTTAAGATAGGGTGGTAAAGGGATAACGCCGGCCAAATGCAATACTTCAGCAAAACTCAGATCCGGCTTATTCCAACTCAATTCAATAATATATGAATCGGCCAGTTGTTCTACCTTTTTTGCACTGACTACAACATCAGCAAAATCATGCTTCTCAATCCTTAAAATCAGCGCTCCTTCTTTCCATTTCTTTGCACCACCCACTAAACATTTCCACAACACTTTTCCCTTTTGCAGCATGGCTGATGTGATGTCGCCATACTGTTCATGCGGCTCCAGACAAAATATTTCGATGTTGCCACCGCTTGGTTTTTGAAACAGGAGCCTTGCCTCTACTACTTTGGTATTGTTGAATACGAGTAAGGAATTTGCGGTTATATGCTCAGCGAGATTAGCGTATTGGTCTTCTGTAATCTGCCCCTCCCTGTAGATCAATAATTTGCTCTGATCTCTTTCTGCCAAAGGGTATTTGGCAATACGATCATCGGGTAATGTGTAGGTAAAGTCTTTAATCGAAAGTTCTTTGGGATGCATGTTCGCAGATAGGTATGATATTGTTTATGATCTCAGAATTAATGAATTACAAGGCTTCAGTCAGCTTAATTCACACAAAATTCGCCTCTATTCACCGGTTATCCACAGTAATTCACAGAAATAATCGGTTTATAACTAAAAAATCAGTTCAAACGCTTTGCTGTATTGCATTACAGGTCAATGAATTCTGTGGATAAATACAAATGCTCCAAATCAGGGTTAAAAGTGGGAAAAAGTGTTATTTTGTGTCAACAAGTGGTAATCTTGGAAATATTTATACCCAATGAACGGATTTCACGGCGAATATGAGGCTACGGTTGATGCGAAAGGTCGCTTCCTGCTTCCGGGTGGACTGAAAAAACAGTTGCCAGAAGGGGAGGGTCGTTTCATACTCAGCCGTGGTTTTGAAAAATGCCTCACGTTATATCCGATCAAAAGTTGGGAATTAATTATTGCCAAGATCAGCCAGTTGAATGATTTCGACCCCAAGGTACGTCAATTTCGCCGCCAGTTTTTGGGCGGGGCAACAGAAGTGGAACTGGATTCTGCCAGCCGCATGTTGCTTCCTCAAACACTGAAAGAATTTGCCGGGTTAGGCAAGGACATTGTTCTGGCCGCCGCACTGGACCGATTCGAGATCTGGGATGCTGGTAAGTACAAACAGCTCTTTGAGGATTTTTCACCCGAGGCTTTTAGCAGCCTGGCGCAGGAAGTGATGACAGATAAAATTTGAGAATGTGGCAATTTGAAAATTTGAAAATAAAGCATTGTTTATATGCGGTTTTCAAAAGATGTTATCTCAGTCATTTTCAAATTTTCAAATTTTCAAATTTTCTAATCAGATGAGTTATCACGTGCCTGTTTTATTTCAAGAATCCTTAGATGGCCTTGCCATCAAACCCAATGGTGTGTATGTGGATTGCACATTTGGCGGCGGGGGGCATAGTAAAGGAATATTGGAGCGGCTGGGTGCTAAAGGAAAACTCATTGCTTTTGACCAGGATGCTGATGCACAACAGAATTTACCCGAAGATGGGCGTGTGATTTTTGTGGCTCAGAATTTTCGTCACCTGCAACGGATGCTTCGCTTGCACAAAATAACTGAGGTAGATGGTATTCTGGCCGACCTGGGCGTAAGCAGTCACCAGTTTGACGAAGGCGACCGTGGTTTCTCGATCCGTTTCTCCGGTCCGCTGGATATGCGGATGGACAGAAGGCAGGGATCAACAGCAGCAGACATCATCCGTACATACAGTGAGCAGCAATTGCATAAACTGTTTGAGCAATACGGAGAAGTAACCAACTCTATCACATTGGCCAAACATATTGTGCATCAGAGAAAGCATTTGCCTGCAGATACGATAGAGCAGTTTAAAGCATTGATAAGCCCGGTAGTGAAAGGAAATCCTAACAAGTACTTAGCCCAGGTGTTCCAGGCTTTGCGGATTGAGGTGAACGACGAAATGGGTGCGTTGAAAGATATGCTGCAGCAGGTTCCTGCTGTGCTGAAACAGGGTGGCCGTGTAGCCATCATCACCTTCCATTCCATAGAAGACAGGGTAGTGAAGAATTTCTTCCGCCAGGGCAGTTTCAACGAAACTCCCGACAACCCCTTCATGTCTGTAGCGAAAGAAGAAGTATTTAAAATCATAACAAAGAAACCGGTAACGGCCAATGCGGAAGAGATGAAACAGAATACGAGAAGCCGGAGTGCAAAACTAAGGATCGCAGAGAAAGTATGATTTTGAGAGTATGATTTCGTAGATAGCTCTTTTGGTGAATAGTGAGTGGTGAGTAGAAGAAATGCGCAGCATTTCGATTATCCCCTCCCGGGAGGGGTTGGGGGTGGGTTGATGACCAAAGAACAAAATGCACAAGTGCACGACACCGTAATCTGCGGCGAGGGTACAAAAAGCTGAACAAAGGAAAGGAGCCGACAAAATAAATGACTGAACAAACAAACGATAAAACAAATAAAAACCCGCTGAAAGGTTTATTCAATTACCAGTGGATCGTAAAGAACATACCGTTCTTTTTGTTTTTATCTGCATTAACTGTTTTGTACATCGCTAACGGCCACCGGGCTGATAAAACGATACGGAAGATCAACAGTACCAATAATGAACTGAAAGAATTGCAGTTTGAATACAAAACACTGAAAAGTGAAGTGATGTTTAAAAGTGAAGAATTGCAGATAGTAAAAGCTACTGAGCCATTGGGGCTGAAAGTGAGCAAGGAAATGCCGCAGCGATTACAGGCAGAGAAAAAAGTTAATAATTAGTAATTAAAAATTAATAATTATTAAAGGAGGAGATGGTTGCAAAAACAAAGAATTACTAATTACTAACTATTAATTACTAATTAACCCTTGGATGTAAAACGCGACATATTGTGGAGAGTATACCTCAGTTATATACTGGTGGTTCTCGCGTGTGCAGCCATTTTTGGTAAAGCGGTTTATATACAGCAGGTGCAGGGGCCGCACTGGAGAAGTATGAGTGATAGCCTGCATCAGAAACTTGATGAGATAGAGGCGGAGAGGGGAACCATATATAGCGAAGACGGGCAGATGCTGAGTACCAGCATTCCGCAATTTGATATTTATATGGATTTCAGGGTAGCATCACTGCATGAAAAAAACGGATTCCTTTTTCGTTCGAACCTGGATTCGCTGAGCGAGTGTATGGCCAATCTGTTCAAAGATCAATCTTCCGGAGAATATAAACATCTGTTTCAGGAGGGTTATAATAATGAGGAAGGCTATTTGTTGCTGAAGCGGAATATCTCTTACAGAGAATATGAACAGATGAAAAAATTTCCCTTGTTCCGCCTGGGAAGATATAAAAGCGGATTGATTGCCAATGAAAGAACAGTAAGACTGAATCCCTATCAAATGCTGGCTTACAGAACCATCGGACTTGCCAGGGATGAGAATAAAGTGGGACTGGAAATGGCATATGATAGTTTGTTGAAAGGAAGAAATGGTAAACAGTTTGTAAGACGAATTGCAGGCGGGGTAAATGTACCGGTTGATGATACGTATGAAATTGAACCGGAAAGCGGAAAGGATATTGTAAGCACCATTGATGTGTTTGTACAGGAGGTAACAGAAAATGCATTGATGAATATGATGGTCCAGAATGAGGCGCAGACGGGTTGTGCCATCGTAATGGAAACGAGGACAGGGAAAATCAAAGCGATTGCAAATCTGGGCAAAACATCAAATGGTAATTACAGGGAGAATTATAATTACGCCATGACGCCAACAGAGCCAGGATCTACTTTTAAACTGGTAACAATGCTTTCGTTGTTGGAAGATAAGAAGATTTCGCTGAATCAAAATGTTGATGTTCAGCACGGTATATGGCAAGTTGCAGGGCAAACCGTGCGCGATGATGATGATACCCGTGATAAAACAACCATAACTGTTAAACAGGCTTTTGAAGTGAGTTCTAACGTGGGTATGGCTAAAATTGCAACTATGGGTTATTCATCCAGCCCGAAACAATATCTATCACATCTGAAAAAGTTGCGAATGGATACTTTGACTGGGATTGACCTGGTGGGTGAAAAACCGCCGGTGATTATCCGTCCGGGAAGCAGGCTTTGGGGCCCAACCACTTTGCCATGGATGGCATTCGGCTATAACGTGCAGGTGAGTCCATTGCAAACTATCACACTATACAATGCTGTTGCGAACGGGGGAAAAATGATGCGTCCTTACCTCGTAAGTTCCATCAATGATGAAGGACAGGTGATTAAAACAATCGATCCTTACGTAGTGGATGATAAGATCTGTAGTGCGGAAACGCTACGCCAGATCAGGGAATGTCTGGAAGGTGTATGCACGGAAGGAACCGCAAGGAAATTATTTATGAACTCGAAATACAAAGTTGCAGGCAAAACAGGCACTGCACTTGTTGCCAATGGTAACCGTGGCTATGCGGATCGAATTTTCCAGTCATCCTTTGTTGGATATTTCCCTGTAGAAGCGCCGCAATATACCATTGCAGTGATTATCGTTAATAAACCGCATGCAATCAATCATTTTGGGGCAAGTGTTGCTGGTCCGGTGTTCAGGGAGATTGCAGATCGTTTGTACAGCAGTTATATCAGGCAAACAATGACTGCAGGTGAACAACAGAAAAAAGCGGATAGTTCAACTTTCAGCTTTGCAGGAATGAAGCAGGATATGGCTTTTGTAACATCGAAACTAAAAATGGCATATGCTGATTCAACCATAAGAACGGATCAGTGGATTGATATGAATGGGAAGAACGCATTGGTGGTTTTAAATAAAAAAGCATTTGATGCACATCTGATGCCGCAGTTGAAAGGAATGGGATTGAAAGATGTGGTTTACCTGTGCGAAAATTTTGGATTAAAAGTAAATGCAAAGGGTAAAGGGAAAGTGGCTGCTCAGTCAATAGTTCCGGGGCAGCCGATTGTGAGAGGGCAGTTGGTGAATGTTGAATTGAATTAATAAAGGATAATAATTATAAATCGTTCAGGCCGCTTTGAGCGTTCCGGCCGATCTGAGAATATGGTGAAACTACAGGACATATTATACAAAGTGCACCTGAAACAGGTACAGGGAACCACATCTGTTGATGTTGCGGGGATAGAAATAGATTCCCGCAAAGTAGTAGCAGGCTTTGTATTTGCAGCCATCCGCGGCGAACAATCTGATGGGCACCAGTTTATTGACAAAGCCATAGCATTGGGTGCTGTAGCCATTGTGTGTGAAGGTATGCCTGCAGTATTGGCTGAGGGGGTTACCTACCTGCAGGTTAGCAACACACACGAAGCAATTGCCTACATGGCTCACCAGTTTTACGGAGAACCATCTGTCAAATTTAAACTGGTTGGTGTAACCGGAACCAATGGTAAAACAACCATTGCTACTGTTCTCTTTAAACTGTTTACACAATTGGGATATACATGCGGACTGATCAGCACAGTGCAGAACCAGATCAGTAATGCAATCATTCCGGCAACGCATACCACACCTGATGCGGTAAGATTAAATGCATTGCTGAAACAAATGGCAGATGCGGGTTGTACGCATGTGTTTATGGAATGTAGCAGTCATGCCATACACCAGCACCGTATTACCGGGCTGCAGTTTGCAGGTGCGTTGTTCAGCAATATCACACATGATCACCTCGATTATCATAAAACCTTTAATGAATACATCCGTGTAAAGAAAAGTTTTTTTGATCAGTTACCCGCAACAGCATTTGCCATCTCTAACGCAGATGATAAACATGGCGAAGTGATGTTGCAGAATACGCAGGCAAAAAAATATCTCTATGGGTTAAAGACCATGGCCGCTTTTAAAGGAAAAATTTTGGAGAATGCGCTCACTGGTTTGGTAATGCTGGTGAATGATAAAGAAGTTCATTTCAGGCTGATCGGTGAGTTCAATGCATATAACCTGCTGGCTGTATATGGTGCTGCTGTATGCCTGGGTGAAGAAAGCGAAACTGTATTAACGGCACTGAGTATGTTAAGCGGAGCTGAAGGCCGGTTTGATTATATGATCAGCAAAGGAATGGTTATTGGTATTGTTGATTATGCACACACCCCCGATGCTTTGGAAAATGTGTTGATGACAATTAAGAAATTAAGAAAAGGTCATGAACAGATCATCACTGTAGTGGGATGCGGCGGCGATAGAGATAAAACCAAAAGACCCATTATGGCGCAGGCTGCCTGCGATCTGAGCGACAGGGTAATTCTTACAAGCGATAACCCCCGTTCTGAAGATCCTGCACAGATATTGGTTGATATGGAAACAGGGTTAACCAGTGCAGCTAAAAGAAAATACATCTCTATCGTAGACAGGAAAGAAGCCATTAAAACAGCCGTGAGTTTTGCAGGCAGGGAAGATATTATACTGGTGGCAGGCAAAGGGCATGAGAAATACCAGGAGATAAAAGGGGTTAAACACCCTTTTGATGATAAAGAAGTGCTGAGGGAAATGTTTGAATTATTGGAAAAATAGATTTTAGATGACAGATGTTAGATGGCGGCAGTGTTTTCTGTCATCCGTCATCTGACAACTAACATCTTACAACTAACAACTTTTACTATGCTATACTATTTGTTCAATTGGCTAAACAAAGAGTTTCACATACCGGGCGCGGGAATGTTCCAGTTCCTCACCTTCCGTATTGCGATGGCTGTGATATTATCGCTGCTGCTGGCAACGGTTTATGGTAAGCGCATTATTATGCTGTTAAAAAGAAAACAGATCGGAGAGAGTGTGCGCGACCTGGGATTGGAAGGTCAATTGCAAAAGAAAGGCACACCAACAATGGGTGGTATCATCATCCTGTTAAGTATCCTGATCCCTACACTTCTGTTCGCTAACCTGGATAAAGTATATATCCGTCTGATGATCCTCTGTACCGTATGGCTGGGTGTGATTGGTTTCTTAGATGATCTCTTTAAGATCAGGGCAAGAAAAGCGGCCCAGGAAAAAGGGGAAGCATATAAAAAGAAAGACAGCGATGGACTTGCCGGTATCTCCAAAATCATTGGCCAGATAGGTTTGGGGGTGATCATTGGTTTAACACTTTATTTCAGCAATGCTGTAACAGTTGAGAGAGAAGTGATCACCAGTCCGCAGGCACAATTGCAGCAGGGAGAACGCCTGGCGAAGGATTCAAACATTATTGTTAGAAAACTGAATGGTATTGAGAAAAAATTTGTAAAAGTAAAAACACCGATCACTACCATTCCTTTTGTTAAAAATCACCAGTTTAATTACAGCAAGCTGATCAGTTGGATCGGTCCGGGAGCAGAAAAGTACACATGGATTGTATACATCCTCATTGTAACATTCATTGTAACAGCAGTATCCAATGGTGCCAACTTAACGGATGGCCTGGATGGTCTTGCAGCGGGTGTGAGTGCGATCATTGGTGCGGGTATTGGTGTGTTTGTGTATGTAAGTGGTAACTACATATTTGCTGATTACTTTGATGTGATGTACATCCCCAACCTTGGCGAGCTGTCCATTTTTGTAGGTGCATTTGTAGGTGCCTGCATCGGCTTCTTATGGTACAACGCATTCCCCGCGCAGGTGTTCATGGGCGATACCGGAAGCCTTGCATTGGGCGGTATCATTGCCTCGCTCGCCATCATTGTGCGAAAAGAATTACTGATCCCGATCTTTTGCGGTGTATTCCTGATTGAGAACCTGAGCGTGATTATACAGGTGAGTTATTTCAAATACACCCGGAAAAAATTTGGTGAAGGCAGAAGGGTGTTCCTGATGAGTCCATTGCACCATCACTACCAGAAAAAAGGATTTCACGAAAGTAAAATAGCAGTAAGGTTCTGGATCATTACCATTATCTGTGTGGTGCTGTCTATTGTAACACTGAAAATGAGATAAGGGTTGTGAATGGGCAATAGTGAATGATTAAGTTGAAATACGCAGCATTTCGGGTATCCCCTCCCGGGAAGGGTGAGGGGTTGATGACCAAAGAACAGAACCCTGAAGTGTGCGACGCAAGAAAAGATGAATAAAGTGCTAAAGCAGGTAACAAAATAAAACGTGAGATGTGAATCGGCAGGCGTGAGAAAAATAACTCACTTCCGACGCACGATTGACGAAAATGAATAGAAAATTAATGAAGCACAGATTAGTCATACTCGGAGGTGGTGAAAGCGGTATCGGTGCAGCCATACTCGGAAAGAAAAAAGGATACGAAGTATTTGTAAGTGATGGTGGATCGATCAAACCAACTTACAAACAGGAGCTCTTTGATAACGGAATTGATTTTGAAGAAGGACAACACACTGCAGAAAAAGTGCTGAATGCAGATGAAGTGATGAAAAGTCCGGGTATCCCTGAAAAGAATGAACTGGTGAAACAGGTGAGGGCAAAGGGAATACCGGTGATCAGTGAGATTGAACTGGCCTATCGTTTTAAAGGCGACAGCAAAATTGTTGCCATCACCGGTAGTAACGGTAAGAGTACCACCACTGCATTGATCTATCATATCTGTAAAACTGCCGGACTGGATTGCGCGATGGTTGGCAATATAGGGATCTCGTTTGCCAAACAGGTTGCAGTAGATCCCAAAGCTATTTATGTGGTAGAAGTAAGTTCTTTTCAATTGGATGATATCAAAGATTTCCGTGCGGATATAGCGGTATTGCTGAACATCACTGAAGACCATCTCGACAGGTATGAGTACAGGTTTGAGAATTACATCAACAGTAAGTTCAGGATTATCAATAAACAAACAGACAAAGATTATTTCATCTACTGTTTAGATGATGAAGTGATCGCACAAAAACTCCCATTACTAACCATTCATACTAACCCATTACCATTCTCTATGAAACAAGAAGTAAAAAAAGGCAGCTACATCAAGGGCGACCAGATGATGCTGAGAATCCAGGAAGAAAGAGTAAGCATGAGTATTTATGACTTTGCTCTTAAAGGAAAACACAACAACTACAACACTATGGCAGCAGGAATAGCAGCCGCAACGCTCGGCATCCGAAAAGAAAAAATCCGTGAGGCAGTGAATAATTTTCATAGCCTGGAACACCGGATGGAGTTTGTAGCCATGGTAAGAGGCGTTGAATTTATCAACGACAGTAAGGCAACCAATGTAAACAGTACATGGTTTGCTTTGGAAAGTATGAATAAGCCCACTGTATTGGTATTGGGTGGTACCGATAAAGGGAACGACTACGGTTTGATTGCTGAGCTGGTGAAGGAGAAGGTAAAAGCAATAGTATGTATGGGGGTGGATAATAAAAAGATCATAGAGGCTTTTAAAGATATTGTTCCGGTAATTGTAGAAACGGATTCTGCAAAGAAAGCAGTAAATGCTTCTTTTAAACTATCTGCTAAAGGTGATGTGGTGCTGCTTAGTCCGGCCTGCGCCAGTTTTGACCTGTTCAAAAACTACGAAGACAGGGGCAGACAATTTAAAGATGCTGTAAAAGAATTATAACAATTTGAAAATTTAAAAGTGTGGCAATTTGAAAATGGAATGCATCATTGGAATCTGTTTTCAAATTTTCAAATTGCCATATTTTCAAATTAATATTTTTCATGAGCGAAATAAAAGATACACTGTTCTCACAAATACCCTCTATTGGTGGTATGCGTGGCCGGCTTGTTGACAGGACAAGAGGGGATAAATATATCTGGGGTATCGTGGTTTTATTATCGCTGATCTCTATTCTTGTTGTTTACAGCGCCACAGGATCATTGGCGTATAAAATGTATAAGGGCAATACCAATGTGTATCTTTTTAAGCAGGTTTCTTTTTCATTGGTAGGGTTGTTATTGATTTACTTTCTGCATCGTATTAATTATACCATTTTTTCAAGAGTGGCCACTATCCTGTTTTTAGTGTCTATTCCCCTGTTGTTATATACCTTATTATTTGGAGCAAAAATTAATGATGGCAGCCGCTGGATCAAATTGCCAATCATCAACATGACCATCCAGACCAGTGATCTTGCAAAGCTGGCTTTGTTCATGTACATCTCCCGTTTGCTGAGTAAGAAACAGGAAACAATCAAAGATTTTAAGAAAGGGTTTATACCTGTAGTAGCACCGGTATTAATTATCTGTGCGCTGATAATGCCCGCCAACTTATCCAATGCCTTACTTACCGGTGCAACCGCTTTGTTGCTGATGTTTATCGGGCGGGTAAGTATCAAACATATTTTTTTAACAATCGGTATAGCATTAATACCTGTTGTGTTTATTATCAGTATAGCCATGCTTACTTATGATGGTAAGCAAGCAACAGAAAAGGCTAAACCCGCCATGGCCGAGAAAGTGAAATCATTCGGGCGCTTTGGAACATGGGTAAAACGGGTACAGGATTTTATGTATGCCAAAGACAATGAAACACCTTACCAGGTGCAACAGGCCAAGATCGCTATTGCCAATGGCAGTGTATTGGTTGGACTTGGCCCGGGTAACAGCCGCCAAAGAAATTTTCTGCCCCAGGCATACAACGACTTCATCTATTCTATCATTATTGAGGAATACGGATTACTGGGTGGCGCGTTTATGATCTTTATCTACCTCGTTTTTCTTTTCCGGTGTATCAGAATTTTCAGACGATGCCCTTATGCATTCGGTGCTTTTCTTGCATTGGGGTTGAGTTTTACGTTAGTGATACAGGCCGTAGCCAATATGGCTGTGAATGTTAACCTTGTTCCGGTAACAGGTGTTACACTACCGCTGGTAAGTATGGGCGGAAGTTCATTCCTGTTTACCTGTGGCGCTATTGGAATTATATTAAGTGTTGCAAGAAATGTGGAACAATTAGAGGGGAAGGGTGAACTCATTCCTGCCCCCCAGCCCCCTGAAGGGGGAGTTGTTAAACCAACTGAACAAAAAACTACAGATCAAAAATAGATGGCCGAAAATAAAAATATAGAGCTTAATAAAAACTCCCCCTTCAGGGGGCCGGGGGGTATCATCATCGCAGGCGGTGGTACAGGTGGCCATATTTTTCCTGCTATCGCTATTGCGAATGCATTGAAAAAGCAAATGCCCGGCATTGATATACTGTTTATTGGTGCCAAAGGAAAAATGGAAATGGAAAAAGTGCCACAGGCTGGTTATCGCATTGAAGGATTGGATATAGCAGGATTTAACAGACAATCATTATTGAAAAATATTTCGCTGCCTTTAAAATTAATAAAGAGTTTCTGGCAGGTGAGGAAGATCATTGATTCTTTCAAGCCCGCTGCTGTGATTGGTGTTGGCGGCTATTCCACCTTTCCTGTACTGCGGTATGCACAGAGTAAAGGCATACCAACATTTATACATGAAAGCAATTCGTTTGCAGGAAAATCCAATATTATGCTTGGGAAAAAAGCAACAAAAATATTTGTTGCAACAGATGGCATGGAGCGATTTTTTCCAAAAGAAAAGCTGATGATCACAGGTAACCCTGTGAGAAGATCAATTGTAGAGTCAGGAATTAGCAGGGCAGAAGGATTGAAGTTTTTTGGAATGAATGAAAACCAGACAACTATATTAGCCATCGGCGGAAGCCTTGGCGCCAGAAGTATTAATGAAGCGCTGGCTGCACAGATTGAAAAGTTTGCAGAAAACAAATTGCAACTGATCTGGCAAACAGGCAAAACAACTGCCGCTACTTTTAAGAAAACCGGTGAAGGGAAGTCGAATATCTGGGTGGACGATTTTATTAAAGAAATGGAAATGGCCTACGCAGCGGCAGATATCGTAATAAGTAGGGCTGGAGCCATGTCGGTAACAGAATTATGTGTGGTAGGTAAACCTGCTGTGTTTGTTCCTTTCCCATTTGCAGCAGAAGATCACCAGACCGCTAATGCTATGGCATTGGTAAATAAACAGGCAGCATTAATAGTAAAAGATAGCGAGGCAAAAGAAAAATTGGTAAACACGGTGATCAATCTGTCTAAAAACGAATCATTACAAAAGACCTTAAAGGCAAATATCCGTTCATTGGCTATCTGCCATGCAGACGAAACCATTGCTCAGGAAATTTTAAAAACAATCAGTGAGTAAGTTAAGCGAGATACGGAAAATATATTTTATCGGCATTGGTGGCATTGGCATGAGCGCACTGGCAAGGTATTTTAAATCGAGAGGTGTTGATGTTAGTGGTTACGACAAAACATCCACTCCGCTTACCCGCGAGCTGGAAGCAACAGGCATAGCTATTCATTATGAAGAAAGGGTTGACCTTGTTCCGAAAGATACAGATGCCGTAGTGTACACTCCCGCCATTCCTGCGCAGCATGCCGAGTTGGTGTATTACCGCGAACATAATTATACAGTGGTTAAGCGCAGTGATGTGTTGCAATGGATCACAGAAAGCTCATTTAATATCTGCGTTGGCGGAACGCATGGTAAAACAACGGTTACCACCATGATCGCCCACCTGCTCAGACATTCAGGTTATGGATGCAATGCATTCCTCGGCGGGATATCAGCCAATTACAAAACCAATTTCTGGAGCAGTGAAAGAAATGTGGTGGTAGTAGAGGCTGATGAATATGACCGCAGTTTTTTAAAATTAGTACCCGATGTGGCAGTGATAACCGCCATGGATCCCGACCATCTTGATATTTATGGAACACCGGAAGAAGTGGAGAATGCTTTTATCCAGTTCTCTCAAAAAGTAAAACAGGGAGGCTGCCTGATTTCAAAATATGGATTAGTGAGGGGTGATGAATTAAAAGCAGACCATCAATACACCTACAGTTTTGAAAATAATAAGGCAGGTGTACATGCCGCTAACATTGCCGTACAGAACGGCAGTTACTGTTTTGACGTGATTGGCAAGGGATGGACAATAAAGGATGTGGTATTGCATATGGGCGGTCTGCACAATATAGAAAATTGTATTGCTGCCATAACCGTTGCCAAGCACATTGGTATTGAAGAGGAGAAGATCAAAGCCGCGGTAGCCGATTTTAAAGGTGTTAGAAGAAGATTTGAATATGCACTAAAGAATGATGCGCATGTGTTGATCGATGATTATGCCCATCACCCCGAAGAATTGCGGGCATTGATCAGTGGCGTGAAAAGCATTTTTAAGGAGGATAAGCTGGTGCTGGTGTTTCAACCGCATCTGTTCAGTAGAACAAAAGACCTGGCAGATGAATTTGCGCACAGCCTCAGTATGGCCGATGAGGTCATATTGCTACCCATCTATCCCGCAAGGGAACTGCCGATGGAAGGCATAACCAGCGATCTGTTATTAAACAAAATGTGGATCAGCAATAAAAAGGTGTTAAGTAAAGAAGAGATGAAACAATGGGTAGCATCAAACCGGCCAAAGCTATTGGTAATGGCAGGTGCAGGAGATATTGATGCACTTGTTCAACCCGTAAAAGAATTGCTGGAGAACAAATAAGTATGCGTAAGTACAGTTGGAAAAAAATAGTATTTGGAATTTTATGGCTGCTCGCAGGCATAGGAACCATCGTGCTGTTGGGTGCTGCCATGCAAAAGAAAAACAACAAACCTTGTGCTGAAATTAAAATTGAGATCAGGGGAGCGGCTAAGCACATGTTCATTGATGAAAAAGATGTGAGGGAGATATTAAATACAACAGGACCCATCACCGGAAACCCCATAGCTGCGCTGAACCTGCGGGCAATGGAGTCAACAGTTGAAAAAAATCCCTGGGTACAGAATGCAGAAATGTTTCTGGATAATAACCAGGTTCTGGAAGTACGGATAGACGAACGCCAGCCGGTGGCAAGGGTATTTACTCTTGATGGCAGTTCATTCTACCTCGACAGTAATTCGCTCCGCCTGCCACTGAGTGAGAAATTATCTGCCCGGGTACCGGTATTTACCGGCTTCCCTTCAGATAAGCCTGTGCTGTCTGGTCCTGACAGCGTACTCCTGCATGATGTGGTAAAGCTGGGAAAATACATACTGGCCGATTCATTCTGGATGGCCCAGGTAGCGCAGGTAGCTATCACCCCTCAATCCAATTTTGAAATGGTACCGGTGATGGGAGATCATATAGTGGCATTGGGCAACGCCGAGGATATTGATAAAAAATTTCACAGGCTATATACTTTTTATCAAAAAGCCTGGTTGCAAAATGGCATCAGCACCTACGAGAAATTAGATGTGCAATATGATAAGCAGGTGGTGGCTATTAAAAAGGGAGCAGGCAAGGCATGGATCGATTCAGCCCGGGTACATGATGCCATGAAAAGCTTACTGGATAAGACTAAACAGGGATTAAGCGACAGCATTGCTGCAACAATGAAACCTGCTGTAACAAATCCAAAACAGCGCATCGATTCATCCAGAATAATAAAACCGGTTTTGCCTGCAGTAAAGCCAGTAGCAAAAGAAATCGTTAAAACAAAATCTGTTAGCAAAGCAAACAATAAAATAAACAAAAAGCCGTTAACGAATAAGAAGAAATCGCAGCCTCAAAAAAAGAAGCAGACAAAACCAAAAGCGGTGATGGATAAGAAAGCGTGAGGCGTGAATCGTGAGAAGAAAATGAATTAACTCACGACAGACGATTGACGACTCACGAAAAACCTGAAACAACTAAAACACACAAATATGAATCACAATGAATCACCAATCATTGTTGGTCTGGACATCGGAACTACTAAAATTGCTGCCATTGCCGGTAGAAAGAATGAATACGGCAAACTGGAGATACTTGGCTTTGGCCGGGCAAACAGCAATGGCGTTCAACATGGGCAGGTACTGAACATCGACCAAACCATCAAAGCTATTCAGCAGGCACTGGAAAACTGCTACGAAAGCAATCCCGATCTTGAGATCAGCGAAGTATACGTAGGTATCGCAGGTCATCATATCAAAAGTCTGCAAACCCGCGGCGATATCGTTCGCCAGGATGCGGATACCGAGATCAAGCGCCCCGAAATTGAGCAACTGATCAATAACCAGCGTAAAACCTTTATCCCTGCCGGCGACCAGATCATTGATGTGATCCCGCAGGATTTCCACGTTGATAATATCCAGAACATTAAAGACCCTATCGGTTATAACGGCGTGAAAGTGGGTGCTAATTTCCATATTATCACCGGCGACAGGAACGCGATCCGTAACATCAACCGTTCTGTAGAAAGAAGTGGTTTAGTTACCAAAGACCTCGTATTGCAACCACTCGCATCAGCCAGCGCTGTTATGAGTGAGATTGATATGGAAGCCGGTGTGGCTATCCTGGATATTGGTGGTGGCACCAGCGACCTGGCTGTTTTTTATGAAGGTATCCTGAAACATACCGCCGTGATACCTTTTGGTGGTGAGAACATTACCAATGATATCCGCATGGGTCTTGGTGTATTAAAAAGCCAGGCTGAAGCCATGAAAGTACAGTTTGGAAGCGCCCTTTCAGACGAGGCAAAAGCCAACGCTTTTATCACTATCCCCGGATTAAAAGGAATGCCTGCCAAAGAGATCAGCGTTAAAAATCTGGCTGCTATCATACAGGCAAGAATGAGTGAGATACTTGATTTTGTTACTTATCATTTAAAGCAGGTAGGTCTTGATAGCCGTGCATTGAATGGCGGTATCATTCTTACAGGTGGTGGTTCTCAGTTAAAACACCTGATCCAGTTAACAGAATATACCACAGGATTAAACGCCCGTATCGGTTTACCAAACGAGCACCTGGCACCTAACCATATAGATGAACTGAAGAAGCCGATGTACTCAACCTGTATCGGACTTATCTTAAAAGGATACAGCGATTACGACCACAAATACAAAGAATTTACCGAGAAATTCAAGAAAGTGGAAGTGCCTAAAAGGTTAACTGTTGAGCAGCCGGCAGCACATGTTGAAACTGTTACTCCTGCTGCATCTGTAGACGTTTCAGAAAGAAAACAAAAATTCTGGGATAAGTTCAAAAACAACCTGATAGACCTGTTTAAAGAAGAAGAAGACCAGGTAATAAAATAAAATTGCGCGAATGCTCGTTTGTATAGCATTCGCAGTGTAGAAATTCGTTACATCACTAAAAAAGAAAGCTATGATTCATTTCGATCTTCCCAAACAGAAATCTTCCATCATCAAAGTATTGGGTGTAGGAGGAGGAGGAAGTAATGCAGTTAACTTCATGTTTGAACAGAATATCGAAGGTGTTGATTTTATTATCTGTAATACAGATGCCAAAGCAATAGAGCAAAGCAACATCCCAAATAAAATACAGCTCGGGCCACACCTTACACAGGGTTTGGGTGCCGGCGCTAACCCTGAAGTGGGTAAAAAAGCAACAGAAGAATCTCTGGAAGAGATCAAACGCATACTGGAAGTAAATACCAAAATGGCCTTTATTACCGTGGGCATGGGCGGCGGAACCGGTACCGGTGGCGCTCCCATCATTGCACAGATCTGTAAAGAACTGGGCATTTTAACCGTAGGTATTGTAACCACCCCATTTGGTTTTGAAGGTCCGCGCCGCCACCAGCAGGCTGAAGAAGGCATCATGCAACTGAAACCTTATGTTGATACCTTGCTGGTGATCAGCAACGATAAATTACGCATGCAGTACGGTAACCTGAAGATGAAAGAAGCTTTCGGGAAAGCTGATAATGTATTGGCTACCGCTGCTAAATGTATCACTGATATCATTAACAGCCGCGGCCATATTATTGTTGACTTTGCGGATGTATGCACTGTAATGAAGAATGGTGGGGTAGCTATTTTGGGTAAGGCTGAAATAGAAGGGGAAGACAGGGCTCAGAGAGCTATTGAAGAAGCATTGTCTTCACCTTTACTGAACGATAACGATATCAGGGGTGCTAAATGGATCCTTATCAATATCAACAGTGCAGAAGGTGAGCATGAGTGTACCATGGATGAACTTGAAACTATTAACAATTACCTGCGTATGCAGGCCGGCGAAAATACCGATGTGATTGTGGGTATGGGCTATGATCCAACACTGGATAGAAAAATAGGTATTACCCTGATTGCAACAGGTTTTGAACATAAAGATCCTTTTGCAAAACCGGTAGAAGTAAAGAAAGCAGAACCACAACCCGAAAAAGTGGTAATGGTTCTGGGTATGGATACAGACGAACCCAAACCGGCGCCACAACCCGTGCAGGAAGTTGTTGCACCTGTAGAAGAAAAAGATCCTTTTGCGCCAAGCATGCATGAAGTATTGCCGCTTGAAAAAATGCTGACCATTTTTGATAAGCATGATTTCAACTCAACGCCGGTACAGGTGTATGAAGAAGTGCCTGAAGAAAAAGAATCTGCTGTTTTGCAATTTGAACTGAATCCTGAAATTACTCAGGAAGTAAAAGTAGAAGAGCCTGTTGAAGAAGTACATGTTCCAAAATCAGCAATTGAGGAACTGATGGACTTCCAGGTAAATGAAAAACCAACACAGCCTGCTGTTTCTATATTATCAGGATTGCTTAGCAAACCTTCTAATATCTACGCAGAACCTGAGGTAGAAATGAAAGCGCCTGTAGTGGCCCCCGTTGCAGAAATGAAACAACCAGAACCGGTAATCGAGCCTGCACCACAACCACAGCCAATAGAAAAAGCTGTTGAGCCTGAGCTGGACGATATCCAGTTAGTGATGAGAGACAGGGAAATAACGCCTGCTCCAACGCCAACTCCTGTTCAGCACGCACAGCCTGCTTCAACTTACAGCGATGAAATAGATGAGGTAGAAGATCAAAAACGCCGCGCAGCAGAGAGAATACAAAAACTCAGAAACCTTTCCTATAACATGAACACAGCGGATAATAACCAGGAATTTGATGCGGTACCCGCTTATGTTCGACGTAATATGGAACTGTTTGGCAACACACTTACTTCTGTAGAAAATTTCTACAGTAAGTACACGGTAGGGAAAGATGAGAACGATCAGACACAAATCTCCACCATCAATACTTTTCTGGATGGCAAAAAACCCGACTAACCCATATTTCCTATAAGTGTTTTTAATTTTTGGTGATTTTAGTTGTGGCCCCCGATGTTGAATCGGGGGTTTTTGTTTCTCAACCTTTATTCGCCATCTTTGTTAAACATTGCAGCAGTAAGTAAAATAAAAACCGCTTCTTTGCGCCTTCGCGCCTTTGCGTGCCAATTTTCTCGCAAAGACGCGAAGGCGCAATAAATAAGAGACCATATGCCAACAGTATTGACCACCGGCGGAACAGGAATGATAGGGAAACACCTAACCCGTTTATTGGTTGATAAAGGATACAAAGTCATCATCCTAAGTCGTAATGCACCCGTGCATAAAGAACAACAGGATGCATTAGAACGCATTACCTATGCAAAATGGGATCTGATCAATCAAACCATCGATAAAAATGCAATTGCGCAGGCAGATCATATCATTCACCTTGCCGGAGCCGGTGTGGCAGAGCAGCGCTGGAGTAAACAAAGAAAACAGGAAATCGTTAACAGCCGCACACAAAGCAGCGCGCTGATCGTTAAAGCGCTTGTAGAAATACCTAATAATGTAAAAACAGTAATCAGCATGTCAGCCATTGGCTGGTATGGTCCGGACACAGAAAAAACCAAACATGCCGGTTTTACAGAAGATGCGCCTGCCGATACTGCTTTTCTTGGCGAAACCTGCCGGGCATGGGAAGCCAGCATAGAACCTGTAACCCACCTTGGTAAGCGCCTGGTAAAATTGAGAACAGGCATCGTATTAAGTAATGAGGGCGGGGCTTTTGTTGAATTTATAAAGCCAATCAGGTCGGGCATTGCAGCCGTACTTGGGAATGGCAAACAGATTGTTAGTTGGATACATGTAGATGATCTCTGCCACATGTTTATTCATGCACTTGAAAGTGAAACAGTAAATGGTGTGTATAATGCAGTGGCGCCTCATCCTGTTACCAATAAATCGTTAACTATTGCTTTGGCCAAACACCTGCGCGGCAAATTTTTTGTCCGGACCCATGTTCCCGCTTTTGTTCTGAAAATGATACTGGGCGAGATGAGTATTGAAGTACTGAAAAGCGCAAAAATCAGTTGCCGTAAAATTCAACTAACAGGTTTTGATTTTCTATACCCAACCCTTGAAAGCGCCATCGGCAACCTTACACAAAAATAACTCTGTAAACTTCCATACCCCTGTGTTGAAAAAAAATACCACAGGGCCTGCAGTAACTTATAAGTCTCTCTTCTTATGCACAGCATAGCAGATCAGCCAAATACCTGTAGTTAATATCAGTGTATAGATCACATGCTCCGGAATAAGACCGAGTGCATGATCATAAGAAACCTTTGCATCCTTCCCGAAACGACTGAAAAATGCAGGCCTTGGAATTAACCTGTCAGACACTTCAAAAGGCAAAAACCTGCCTATATCCTTGAGTTTGAACTGTGCATAAGCAACAGCAATGTTTTCAACGATGAGGTAATAAAAAAGAAAAATGCCCAGGGCAATAAAAGCTTTTTTAATAAGATAACCCAGGAGAAAAACAATAGATAACTGCGAAAAAACCTGTAATAAAAACAGCGGGATATACTGTAATTGCGATGCCCATTGGCCGGTAGATGAACTGTCTGCATAAATACCAAAACCTGCAGCAACAATTACGTAAACCAATGTTACTATAATGGAAACAATCAGTACATCAAATAATTTACTGGTGATGAACTGGGGCCTGCTCCAGCCATCAATTACATTCTGCCGATGGGTACGGAAAGTATATTCATTGGTAACAAGCATGATCACCAATATGGCCGGGAGCAAAATAAAAAAAGAAGAAAAATACGCCACAGAATGCCATGTTTCAGGAAATGCAAACGGGTTGCCCAGCAGCATTTTGGCAATATTATTGGCGATTTCTTTTCCGGACGTTGCTTTTGTATAGCCGTAATACGAAATGGAATTAATACCCGGATAGGTTAATGCAACAATCCCCAGCATCCACCAGAATGCAGGATATTTTTTTATTTTAAGCCATTCTATTTTTATCAGAGCAAACATGATGCAGGTTTTAAAGTTAGTCGTTGGTTAATTCAAAGAATTTGGCTTCCAGGCTTTTCTTTTTCACTGTGAGCAGGTTCAGCGTAATGCCTTTTTCAAAACAATACAGGTTAACGTCTTCTAATTTTGCAGTGCCGGTGGGTAAAAACATTTCCACCATTTTCCCTTCCTGTTTGATATGTGTATAGCCGGGAAAATCTTTCAGCGTAGTGTACAAGCGCTCAGGCTCTTTAGAAGAAACTTCCACAATATCTTCATGGGCAAGTACTTCGTCTACATGCCCCGCGGTAATCAATGTGCCTCTTTTTAAGATGGCCACATGCGTACATACTTTTTCTACTTCATCCAGTAAATGACTCGCCATAATGATCGTTTTACCACGCCTGGCCAGTTCTTTGATCAGTTCCCTTATTTCGGCAATACCAACAGGATCAAGTCCGTTAGTAGGCTCATCAAATACCAATACCTGCGGATCGCCCAGCAAAGCACCGGCAATAGCAAGCCTTTGTTTCATTCCCAAACTGTATGCACTGAATTTACTTCGCTTGCGTTCAGTCAGTTTAACTATCTCTAATACACGGTCAATATCTGCACTATCGCCTCTTCCACTGATGGCATGTGTGATGTTGAGATTATCAACTGCCGATAAGTAATGATAAAAATTAGGCGTCTCCAGCAAAGAACCAATCTGCTTTCGTGTTTCGGGAGAGCCGGGCTGGCCAAACCAGGAAAAGCTGCCCGAGTCTGCTTTTAATATATCAAGTATGATACTTAGCATAGTTGTTTTACCGCTGCCATTAGGACCAAGTATGCCAAATACAGCACCTGCGGGCACTTCAAACGAAACACCCTTAAGCGCCTTAATAGGGCCGTATGATTTGGTAATACCTTTCAGCGAGAGAACTGGTTGCATATTGCATTGTTTAAAGATGTAGAAGCGTAATCCTACTCAAGATAAAAAGATATTCGGTATGTAGCAGCAATATTGATGGGCCTTGTGTAGGCACTTACCAGCGGTAAAAAGAAGGTTTTAGTTGATACTGGCATTTGTTCGCCACTCAGCTTCGTTGTGTCACTCACTTCAACTGCAATGCCAATGGCAGCAAAGGGTATAAATCCTACGTATAAGCCGCAATTTATGGACGTGGCACGGGTATTAAATTGCAATAGAAAGTCCTTGAATGAATACTAACCGCTTATACTATTAAAAAATGATCAGGAATAACATGATAACTGTAAAGGGAGTAGAGATTACAGTCATTAAACAAAATGCCCAGGATTATATTTCATTAACTGATATGCTGAAAGCCAAAGACGGCGATTTCTTCATTGCCGATTGGCTAAGAAACCGGAATACAGTTGAATTTCTTGGTATTTGGGAATGTGTTTATAATCCAGCGTTTAATTATGGCGAATTTGCCATAATTAGAAATAATGCAGGATTAAATAATTACAAGATTAGTGTAAAAGAATGGCAGGAAAAAACGAATGCAATTGGGCTGAAAGCCACGGCTGGTAGATATGGCGGTACTTTTGCTCATGCCGATATAGCATTTGAGTTCGGTATGTGGATCAGTGCTGAGTTCAAAATCTATCTCATCAAAGAATTCCAACGCCTGAAAGCAGATGAAAATGAACGGTTAAAACAGGACTGGAACCTGCAAAGAACCCTGGCGAAAGTAAATTACCATATTCATACAGATGCGATTAAAGAAAACCTGATACCGGCAAAACTTACCGGGCAGCAAATATCCTTTGTGTATGCAAGCGAGGCTGATTTATTAAATATGGCTTTGTTCGGCAAAACAGCCAAAGAGTGGCGTGATCAAAACCCACGCTCAAAAGGCAATATCAGAGACGAAGCCGGATTGGAGCAATTGGTGGTGTTATCCAATCTTGAAAGTATCAATGCTATGCTGATCACACAATCCCTATCTCAATCAGACAGGCTTCAAAAACTGAATGAAATGGCCATTATGCAGATGAAGTCACTTGTGAATAACAGAACCTTAAAAAAAATAAAGTGAAAGATCTTTTCCTGAAAGGTTTTAAAATTGGGAATGCTTTTACCATCAGGAAATTTGTATATTTAAAAACATTGTCTACATCATCACTCCAGCAAAATAACCAAGAGCAGTTGATGAATAACGTTTAAGAGCTTTCTATGCCGCACAGATTCAACAAGGCTGCATTGGCAATTCTGGTCAACGACCTTAGATCTGCCAACGCATACGATGAGGTTGAACAATTGGAACAAAAGATGGAAGCCTTAGATAATGCCGGCACAACAACAATTATATACAGCCCGGAAGATTTTAATATTATATCTGAAATTGAAAATAGTGTAGTGGCTTTCCTGGGTAAGCCGGATCATGCAGGTGTAAGTGTTCAGGTACATGTTGCTGCTTCACCAATTAAAGTGCAGGCCGATAAAAATTTCCTGCAACCAATTCTTCTTTCACTGTTGTCGTACTTATCCGGTAATAGACAAAACGGGGCAATTATCAGTTTGCATGTTACAAAAACTGTTGAGAAAACAATAATTGAAATACAACAGCAACAAGGTATGCCCTCAGCCGAAAAACTTCCGGCAGGAATAGCTGTTTATGAAAAAGTGTTGGAAGATATGGGGGGAGAACTTGCCTGCACTAAATCCAATACAGGATCAATCAATTATTTCAGGTTGAAGTTTTGCCTTGCATAAAAACAAAAGGCACATGGTTTAAATTCCACATGCCCTTTGCCTCGTCAGTATAGCTATAGTCTTAGTTTCTGATGGGCCGCCCACTCTTTAATACGCTCTGTATTCTTTCCAGTGTTTTCTTCTCGCCGCAAAGACTTAAGAATGCCTCTCTTTCCAGGTCAAGCAGGTACTGTTCGCTTACAAGGCTTTGTTCGCTCAGATCGCCGCCGCACATAACGTAGGCTAATTTTCTGGCAACTAATGCATCATGGTCTGTTGCGTAACCTCCCCGCCACATGCCATTAATACCTGCCAGCATTGCGCCCAATCCCATACGGCCCAGCACTTTTACATCTTTACGTGGTTGCGGCATTGAATAGCCCTGGTCGTATAGTTCTATCACAGATTTTTTTGCTTCAGCAATCCTGCGTCCAATATTCATCACCACTTCATCATGCCCTTTTCTGAAAATGCCCATATCAAAAGCTTCGGGTGCAGAGGTGGCCACCCTTGCAGTTGCAATAGAGAAGAAGCGGTTTTTTAACGTAACTGTTTCAGGTTCGTCTTCATGTAACTCATCACCGGCTCGTAAGGCAAACTCTTTGGTACCACCACCGCCCGGGATTAATCCAACACCCAATTCAACCAATCCAATATAAGTTTCTGCAGCAGCACAAACTTTATCGGCATGTAAATTCATCTCGCATCCGCCGCCTAAGGTTAATCCATGCGGTGCAGTAACAACCGGAACAGAAGAATAACGCACCCGCATCATACTGTTCTGGAACATACGGATGGCCATATCCAGTTCATCATATTCCTGTTCTATCGCCAGCATAAAGATCATCCCCACATTGGCACCTGCGCTGAAGTTGGCACTTTCATTGGCTATCACTAAGCCCTTAAATTTCTCTTCCGCAACATTGATCGCTTTGTTCAATCCTTCCAGCACCTCACCGCCAATGCTGTTCATTTTGGTACTCCATTCAAAACCGGCAACACCATCGCCGATATCGTATAAACGGCAGGCACTGTTTTTCCAAACCAGTTTATCGGCATGATTATTTAATATAAGGAACGCCTCCCCGCCAGGCAGTGCTTTATATGATTTGGACGGAACGTCATAATACAAACGTTTACCCGCTTCAACCTTATAAAAACCTGTTGCACCGCTTTCCAGCATCTCATCAACCCATCCTGCTACTTTGTAACCGGCAGCTTTCATGGCTTCTGCTGTTTTGGCCACACCAATGGTATCCCATGTTTCAAATGCGCCTATTTCCCAACCAAAGCCCGCCATCATTGCATCATCCAAACGATAGATCTCATCACTGATCTCGGGTATGCGGTGCGAAATATAGGAAAAGAGAGAATAATGAAACAGTTTGTAAAATTCACCCGCTTTATCCGGTGCACTGCTTAACATTTTGATGCGCTGTTTCAGATCGTCTACAGGCTTAGCCGCTTCTATACTGGCAAATTTTGGTTTAACCCTTGCACCATATTCCATGGTTTGCAGGTTCAGCGTTAATATCTCTTTACCTGTGGCTGATTTTGTTTTCTTAAAAAATCCCTGTCCGGTTTTATCTCCCAGCCAGTTATTGTTTACTATCGTATCTAACCATGATGGGATGGTGAAAATATCTTTTGCCTCATCTTCAGGACAATTATCTGCAACACCTTTCGCTACTTTCACTAAAGTGTCAATACCCACCACATCGGCGGTTCTGAATGTGGCAGATTTTGGCCGGCCAATGATGGGGCCGGTTAAGGCATCCACTTCATCAATACTTAACCCCAGCTTGTTCATGATATGAAAAATGCTCATGATACTGAATACGCCAATCCGGTTGGCAATAAAAGCAGGAGTGTCTTTACACAATACCGTTGTCTTGCCCAGAAACAGGTCGCCATACTCCATTAAAAAGTTCACAACTTCCGGGTCTGTATGCGGGGTAGGAATGATCTCAAGTAAACGCAGGTAGCGCGGCGGATTAAAGAAGTGCGATCCACAAAAATGCTTTTTAAAATCATCACTCCTGCCTTCAGCCATCATATGAATAGGAATGCCCGATGTGTTAGAGGTGATCAGCGTTCCCGGCTTTCTGAATTTTTCTACTTTCTCATAGATCATCTGCTTAATGTCCAATCTTTCTACCACTACTTCTATCACCCAGTCGCAACCTGCAATCTCTTTCAGGTTATCATCAAAGTTGCCGGTGGTTATGCGTTTTACAACCTCTTTGGTAAAAACAGGAGAGGGATTGCTTTTAATAGCCGCCTGCAATGCCTCATTAACTAATTTGTTCCTTTCTGCCGGCCTGGTACTTTCCTCGGCACCTTTGGGTACCATATCTAACAATAATACCTGTACACCAATGCCTGCAAAATGACAGGCAATGCGTGACCCCATCACACCACTTCCCAAAACAGCAACTTTTTTAATGGAACGTTTCATATGGCTATAGCTTTTTGTAAAATTAGTTAGTTATGCAACTAATTATATCGAAGATAGGATAAAATATTATTTATGGCTATGCGATACCAAAAAATCGGCGGTGGATACAGCGGGTAAATTGGCCTGTTTTACATGCAACTGAAGGATGGTATCTTTAAAAGATAAAGCCGCCTTCTCTTTACATACATGCAAGGAAAAGTCGGCTTTAAAAGGACTTTTGGACAACAGAAGTATTTAATCTTCCAATGTCGTCCTCTCTTTGAATGCCTGCGAAAGGCATGCGACAAAAGCAATCGAAACGAAAAATACTAACATAATTGGGGGATATTAGTTAGTCCAATTTAAGTATTTAGATCAGAATCTTATTTAAATCCAGCTTAAAATTTTGTGAACAAATGTGCATAGAGTAATAGTTTGTAGGTTTATTATATTTAAAATTGTAAAGAAAATCAACATTTTATTTGAATATCTCTAAATATTTTTTTTGTGATATGATGGGGATAAAACCGACGGGTCATTTATCAGTAAATCTGAAATAAGCCGAATATTACCGCTGTTTCACCCTAATAGCCATTTAAAAATAACAGGCTGTTTTTGCCTGTCTTTCTGTTATTTTTGTTCGATATGAAGATTGACGCTAAAATGGTTGATAACCTGGCTCATTTGGCCCGCTTACGGTTTGAAGACGCTGAAAAAGAGTCCATCCGTACAGATATGGAGCGTATGGTGGCATTTGTAGAAAAATTGCAGACGATTGACACTACCGGTGTATCTCCCTTACTGCATATCAGTGATGCGGCCAATGTTTTGCGGGAAGATATTGTTCAGGGATCAGTTTCCCGGACCGAAGCCCTGCTCAATTCGCCGGTAAGCGATGATACTTTTTTTAAGGTGCCTAAAGTAATCAGGAAATAAAAACCTATTTTCTTACACAAAACCGGTATTTATGAGTGACGCGATTATCCGTTTGGAAGAAATTGAAAAAAGTTACTTCATGGGTAACCAGGCCATACCGGTGTTGAAGGGCATCACCCTCGATATTTTTAAAAATGAATATGTAGCATTGATGGGGCCTTCAGGAAGTGGCAAAAGTACCCTGATGAATATACTCGGCTGCCTTGATTCGCCAACCGGTGGAAGGTATATCCTTAATGATAAAGATGTGAGTAAAATGACGGATGATGAGCTTGCCGAAGTGAGGAATACAGAGATCGGCTTCGTTTTTCAGCAATTTAATCTACTGCCACGTTTAACTGCTGCAGAAAATGTAGCCTTGCCACTGATTTACGCCGGCGTTAATAAAAAGGAAAGAACAGAAAGGGCCATGGAAGCTTTACGCAAAGTGGGCCTTGAAGACAGGAGCCATCACAAATCGAATGAATTAAGTGGTGGGCAGATACAAAGGGTGGCTATTGCCCGCGCCCTGGTTAATAATCCTTCCCTGTTACTTGCCGATGAGCCAACAGGTAATCTGGATTCCAGAACTTCAGTTGAAGTAATGGAGATATTTGGCAAAATACAGGAGGCGGGTAATACGGTGGTATTGGTTACACACGAAGAAGATATAGCCCGCTATGCCCACCGTGTAGTTCGTTTAAGGGATGGTTCGGTAGAGAGTGATAATATGAGAGAGCTCTCTACGATCAGTCATTAAGCCTTGTGCCATAGGGTATGAACATTTTGTGGAGAGCTGCTGTACAGGCTCTCTTTTTGTTTCTGAACCTTTCCATTTTACTTTTGTTTGAGAAGATACGATGTTGTTGCAGTGTAAGCAGCGGGTGGTTGTGAGGACACAACCACGCCGTCCCAATATTATCATCACAATACTTTCAGAAATGGCAATGAAAATTTATACCAAAACCGGCGACCTGGGTAAGACCTCATTGATTGGCGGTACCAAAGTACCCAAAAGCCATATCCGTATTGATAGTTATGGAACAGTAGATGAATTAAATTCTTACATAGGATTGTTAAGTGATCATTTACATATTATTTCAATAAAACTCCCCCTTCAGGGGGCTGGGGGGATAAAAGAAATTCAGGACCGCCTATTTACCATTGGTTCATCTCTTGCCTGCGATCCGGATAAAGAACCGCTGATGAAAATCCCCGATCTGAAAGAATCCGATATCAGTTTACTGGAAAAAGAGATCGATGCGATGAATGAAGTATTGCCGCCCATGAAATCCTTTTTATTGCCCGGTGGTCATGTGGCTATATCAACCACGCATGTAGCAAGATGTGTTTGCAGAAGAGCGGAACGTTGCTGTGTAAATATGCAGGAACAGGAAATGTTTGTAGATCCGTTGGTGATCAAATACCTGAACCGGTTGAGTGATTACCTGTTTGTTCTTGCACGGTATATTGGCCATCTGCTGCAGGTGGAGGAAATTCCGTGGAAAGCGAGAGTGTAGAATTTGAAAATTTGAAAATATGCTAATTTGAAAATGAGGTTTATGATTTCATTTTCAAATTTTCAAATTACCACATTTTCAAATTATCCGTCCATCCTTCATATGCAACACCCTGTCGCTCATAGCTGCGAGTTCTTCGTTATGTGTAACGATCAGGAATGTTTGCTGAAATTGATTTCTGAGCTGCACAAATAATTCATGTAATTCTCTTGCATGAATACTGTCGAGGTTGCCGGTTGGCTCATCTGCAAAAACAATGGCGGGATTATTGATCAGCGCACGGGCCACTGCTACACGTTGCTGTTCTCCGCCGGATAATTGTTGCGGTTTATTATCCATACGGTCTGCCAGACCTAAACCTGTTAACAATTCAATCGCCCTGGCAGTTATTTCTTTTTTCTTTTTTCCGGCTATCCAGGCAGGGATGCAAACATTCTCCAAAGCCGAGAATTCAGGTAAAAGATGGTGAAACTGGAATACAAAGCCAATATGACTGTTTCTGAAGGCAGCTAATTTTTTTCCTGAGAGCCGGTCAATTTGTTGACCGTTTAGCCAGATATGGCCCTCATCGGCCGTATCAAGGGTGCCAAGTATATGCAATAAGGTGCTTTTTCCTGCCCCTGAAGAGCCTACAATACTCACGATCTCTCCTCTATGTACTTCAATATCAACACCTTTGAGTACCTGTAAATTGCCGTACTGCTTGGTAATATGTTCTGCTTTCAGCATGGGTAAAAGTTAAATTATGGCTACAAACCTACAACCGCCGGGGGCTTATTAGCCTGTTTTTGAACATTTCTGTAAAGAACGGGAAAAACTCGCGTTTGGTGGTTTCGTTTATACGGCTACATTTGCAAAAAATTAAAAGGTAAAATATGTTCTGGACATTAGAATTAGCAAGTTACCTGGAAGAAGCTCCCTGGCCAGCCACAAAGGATGAGCTGATTGATTATTCTATCCGTAGCGGTGCGCCGCTGGAAGTGGTTGAAAACCTCCAGGAGCTGGACGACGAGGGAGAAGTATACGAGAGCATCGAAGATATCTGGCCCGATTATCCAAGCCAGGAAGATTTTATGTTTAATGAAGACGAGTACTAATATTCCCCAGCCCCAATGCCTGCGCTAAAGCTTCAGCGTTGGTGCAAAAGGGCAGCTAAATATTATTGCAATAAAAAAGACCAGTCATTTTTTTTGACTGGTCTTTTTTATTTTATCAACTGTTGAATATCTATCCGGCTGTTGTTGTGTCACTCACTTGTACGGCAGCAAGCGCATCAGCAGCTATTGCTTTTTGAAAGTTTGTTTAAAATATAATAATACCAATGTGAGTACAAGAACAACCAGGTTGGCTACAATCACCGGTCCGCTTTTAATAGCAAATCCATAAATAAGCCAAACGATGGTGCTGGTAACAACAATCGATATCATCCAGATACTAAGATCGCCAACACTTTTGGATTGCCATGATTTATACACCTGTGGTATAAACGTGATAGAAGTGAGGAAAGAACCGAAGTAACCGATGTACTCAACAATGTTTGCAGGTATCTCCAATAATATCGCCATAACGCTGATTTAACGCTGATTTGTATGATTTAGATATGATGGATATGAGTTTTGAATAATGACCGGCCCGACTAATTTTAACGCGTAGTGCTATTGAATTTCGTTAATTCTCTGCGTAAACTCTTTTACTCTGCGGCTCTGCGGTGAAAAAATCCTGCTTAATAGCCGGGTTGTCTTGGTCAAACGATTCAATTCACCGCAGAGAACATGAGATGCAGAGAAAGCGCAGAGAACCTTTCTTCAGAATCAACTTATTGTAATAGCACAACGTGTTAAACTATAATAATCAATCATCCTAATCATACAAATCAGCGATCATACCACAAATCATACAAATCAGCGATCATACCTCAAATCATATCAATCCGCGATCACTATTCGCCACCAATCCCCAGTCTATGCATCACATCATCACTTACGCCGGTGTTTGAATAACCGCCATCATGGAATAAGTTTTGCATGGTAACCATTCTTGTTAAATCGGAAAAGAGCGTGATACAATAGTTGGCACAATCTTCTGCACTGGCATTGCCTAATGGGGCAATAGCGTTGGCATAATCGTAAAAATCGCCAAAGCCTTTAATGCCGGTGCCTGCTGTTGTTTTGGTAGGCGATTGGGAAACAGTGTTAACACGTACTTTTTTCTCGAGTCCGTATTGGTATCCAAAACTCCTGGCAATAGATTCAAGCATCGCTTTAATATCGGCCATATCGGTATAGAATGGGAAGGTTCTTTGTGCGGCCATATAAGTAAGCGCTACAACACTTCCCCATTCATTAATGGCATCTAATTTTTTAGCAACAGCCATCATTTTATGAAAGGATAAAGCAGATACATCAATACCCTTTAAAAAATATTCGTAGTTCAGTTCGGTATAAGGAATTTTTTTACGGATGTTCACACTCATGCCAATTGAGTGCAGTACAAAATCTATTTTGCCACCCAGTATTTCCTGCGATTTGGTGAACAGGTTGGTCAGGTCTTCTACACTGGTAGCATCTGCCGGAACAATCTGCGAACCGGTTTTCTCGGCCAGTTTATTAATCTCTCCCATACGCATAGCGATGGGCGCGTTGGTTAATACGAATGTTGCACCTTCTTCATGCGCTTTTTCAGCTACTTTCCATGCAATGGAATTCTCGTCTAATGCACCGGATATAATTCCGCGTTTCCCTTTTAATAAGTTGTAGGCCATGGTCTTCGTTAGTTTAATTTAATTACTGGTGGTAAAAGTATAGAAAAGTTAGGAGTTAGAAGTTAGGAGTCTGGAGTTGGGCAGGAACATACAACTACTCCAGACTCCTAATTCCAGACTCCACACTTAATTCATAATCATTTCCCGGGCATTTTCCAGAGCCGCGGCAGTTGGCTTTTCACCGCTGAGCATGCGGGCAATGGCGGTAATGCGCTCGTCCTGGTTGAGGAGGCGGATATTGGTTTTTACTGCATCGTTTTTGATCTCTTTATATACAAAGAAATGCGCATTGGCTTTGCCTGCAATCTGTGGTTGATGGGTAATGCAGATGATCTGCCTGCTGGCAGCCATGCCTTTCATAATAAAACCTACCTGTTTGGCCGCTTCTCCGGAAATGCCTGTATCAATCTCATCAAAGATCATCGTAGGCAGGTCTATGGATGCTGCTACAAGTGATTTTATGCATAACATCAAACGGCTTAATTCTCCACCACTGGCCACTTTACGGATAGGCTCAAAGCGGTTGCTTTTGCCAGCCTGTCCGGCAGGTAAATTAGCATCAAAAAGAAAATCAATATGGTCCTTGCCTGAAATAGTCAATGCACTGTCTTTCAATTCCACTTTTAACCGGGCATTGGGCATGCCAACCTGTACAAGTAGGCCGTTAACGTTGTCTTCCAGTGGTTTTACCTGTTTATGTCTTGCTTTAGAGAGTGTTTCTGCAAGAGTGTTGGCTTCAACAAATAATGTACCAACCTGTTTTTCTTTTGCATGGATGGTTTCATCCATATTCAATACGGCCTGTAATTTTTCTTCCAGGTCTTTCTGGATATCCAGCAACTGTTGCGTGTTTTGCACACCATGTTTCCTGATCAGTTTATAACCATCCATCAAACGCTGGTTGATCCACTCAATTCTCTTTTCATCAAAATGTACGGCATCGTTAATACGGTCAACTTCTTCAGCAATATCCTGCAATTCTATCTGTGCACTTTGCATGCGTTCAATCACAGCATGCAGGTCTGGGTGGTAAGAAGCGAAGCCGTGCAACTGATTCACTAATTGTTTTAATTGCTGAACAACAGGCTGCTCACTTTCTTTCAGGTCGAAATATACTTTATTCAGAGTGGTCTTGATACCTTCCGCATTACTCAATAATTTCAGCTCATTGTCGAGGTCTTCCAGCTCATTTTCTTTCAAACCCAGTTCATTCAATTCGTTAAACAGGAACTGGTGATAGTCGAGTTCTTTATGAAATGCAGCTTTCTGTTCCTGCAATATTGCCAGTTCTTTGCCGGCTAATTGCCATTGCTGGTATATTTTCCGGTAAGCAGTTAAGGTGCTTTCATTATTGGCTAAAGCATCCAGTACTTCTCTTTGAAAATCGCTGTCGCCCAGTTCCAGCGTATCAAACTGCTGGTGAAGGTCTACCAATAGAGAAGCCAGTGCTTTTAATTGTTGCAGTGTGGCGGGTGTATCATTAATGAAGGCCCTCGATTTTCCGTTAGTGGCTATTTCTCTTCTCAATACCAATTCATCATCTGCATCCAGATCGTTCTGATATAAAAAATCAAGCACAGGTTTCTTATCGCCTACGGTAAAATAACCCTCAATAAAACATTTCTTTTGTGTGTTTACCAATACAGAGCTGTCGGCCCTTTCACCCAGTATCAAACTCAGAGCGCCCATCAGGATACTTTTACCTGCACCTGTTTCGCCTGTAATAATATTCAGCTTCGATGAGAAGTCAATTGTAACCTCATCAATGATGGCGTAGTTCTGTATGAATAGCTTTTTAAGCATGAATCAATGTTTGTTGTGAGACGTGAGTCGTCAGTCGTGAGTCGTCAGTCATCTCACGCAAGTTATAGAAGCAAAACCTTATGCACAAATTAGGTCAATACACCATCTAACCTCTAACAACTCCAAACCCCAAACAACTCCAAACTCCAAACTCCAAACTCCAAACCCCAAAACCTCTACTCTCCTTTGCACCTCGCAATTCCCGACTTCGCCCTTTGGTCGAGGGAGTTTTTGTATTCGTGGTCATCCATATCAAGGCAGCGCTGGTACCAGGTGATGGCTGATGATTTTTGTCCGCGTTTTTCGTAGATCTGTCCTGTTTGCAAAGCAGCCCTTGCTGCATAATGTTCCTTCCTGTTTTCGCCCAGTCTGATGGCTACCAGGTACGAACGTATGGCGTCATCATCCCTGCCAAGGTCATCATAAATGCGTGCCATCCTGTAGGCGAATTCTAATTTTTCTTCCGGTTTGATAAAATCATTTTCTGTTTTCCCTTTCAATAAAGCTGCTGCATCATTGTGGTAGCCTCCGTCGCTCAGTAATCTCGCTTTCAGTAATAATATATTGGGCCATTTATCCAGTTTAGCATCTTTCAATGCCTGCTTATCTGCATCCGACTCGGTAGATCCTTTCAATAAAACGTTTTTACGGGCTTCTTCTGCTTTGGCCATATTGCCCTGCAGGTAATAACACCAGCTTAGTTTCTGGTAAACATCTTTTACATAAAATTTCCCTTTAAAATTGTTTGTAAAACTTTCTAAGTATTTGATGGCTTCCTGTGTTTCTAAATGATAGAGTTTGGTAAATCCAAGCTCAAAATCCCAGACACCTGCTTTCAGGTATTCATCCGATCTGTTCCTGTTCAATATTACATTTTTTGCAAACTCTGATTGTTTATTATTGATGGCCAGGTTGGCGGCCATATAAGCGTGGAGGTGATTGTTAACAAGGTCCAGTTTTCTTTGTTGCGTAAATGCGAGCGCTTCTTCTTTTTTATTTTCAATGTAAAACATCAGGTAGGGATACACAAAAGCTGCTTCATTAAAAAATGCTTTGGCCCACGGGTCGTTGCTGTTGATAAAACCTCTAACTATCCGCATGCCTTCTGTTAGTGAGCCACGCATACCAAATAAACTGGCTATCCATTTATACCCTTTTGGGATAGTACCCACCACAGCCTGCAAGGCACCATACATCAGGTCGTTAGGGACAAACGTAGGGAACTCCTTTTTGTTTTCTTTGATGAGTAGATACGCTTTTCTGAAATCCCAACCTGCATCCCACAATTTTCCAACCTTAATGGCCGATGCTGCCCTGTGCATGCGAACGGTGCTTAAACAATACAAATAAAAAGGAGATGATTTTGGTCCGTTGAGCAATAGATCCAGACGCTCCGAAAATTTGGGATACCGCGTTTGATAATCTTTGGGGTCCTCATTCAGAAAAAGAATATAAAAATCTACATAACTCTCCAGTAAAACAGGGATAAGGTTATCCGGGTTCTGTCGCCTGGCTTTCTCAATCAAAGCCAGACCGCTGTTTATTTTTAGTTTGGTAATTTCCTGGTAAGCCTGCTGGCAGGTGCTGTTAAACTCATACACTTTCTGTGCATAACCGGATAAAACAACGCTTATCAAAAAAGAGAGTAGGAGGAGCCGTTTAATCATATACCGAAAATAAGGTATCGCGGATTACGCTGATTTTTTTATGATTAATATGATGCTAAATTCCCGGGATTGCGGCTCAAAATGCAGAAAGGCTACCGTCAGGCAGCCTTTTCTATCATAAAAATGATACCTCAAACCGGCATAATCCGCGATCCTGTTTAGCTGCTGCACTAAAATGCAGAAAGGCTACCGTCAGGTAACCTTTCTTATCATAAAAATCATACTTCAAATCAGCGTAATCCGCGATCCTATTTAGCTTCCACACTATCATTCAAATCAGCATCAACCAGAATACGTCCGCAGTTTTCGCAAACAATGATCTTTTTGTGCAAACGGATCTCACTCTGGCGTTGAGGCGGAATAGAGTTAAAGCAACCGCCGCAGGCATCCCTTTCAACAGGCACTACTGCTAAACCATTGCGGTAG
The DNA here is from genome assembly GCA_036758845.1 of Sediminibacterium sp. Classification (GTDB taxonomy): domain Bacteria; phylum Bacteroidota; class Bacteroidia; order Chitinophagales; family Chitinophagaceae; genus Sediminibacterium. The sequence continues at coordinate 11,317 of DAIOVU010000025.1, read as the reverse complement.
CTTTTACGGATACGGTCGTAGCTGTAAATCAGGCGGTCGTCTATATGCCCACGGGCTTCAGCGCTTTGCTTGTTAAAATGTGTTTCTTCTTTTTCAGTATCTGTAATAATTTTCTGCAGCTCACCTTTCTTGTGGTTAAGTACACCTTCTTTTACAGCTACCTGTTTTTTGGCAACTTCCAGTACTTTCACTTTCTCAGTCAGTTCCTCGTTGGCATCGCGGATATGTTTTTCAGCCAGCTTTATTTCAAGCTGCTGCATTTCAATTTCTTTGTTGATGGCTTCAAACTCACGGTTGTTCTTAACGTTCTCACTCTGCTTTTCGTATTTAGAGATCAGCCCCTCGCTTTCTTTGATCGCCGCTTTTTTCTCTTCAATAAACTCAGTGATACCGTTGATCTCTTCTTCAACACGTGTCTGGCGGGCTGTTAAACCCTGGATCTCATCTTCCAGGTCGCTTACCTCCATCGGAAGTTCACCTTTCAGGATCTGAATCTCATCCAGCTTGCTGTCAATTTTCTGCAACTTTAAAAGAGATACTAATTTTTCTTCAACGGAGAAATCTTTAACTGCTGCCATAAATGGTTTGTTGTTTGTAATTTGTTGTTTGAAGTTTTGTGGATCGGCTTCTGCCTGTCTGGCATCGCCTGTTGTGTCACTCACTTCAGGGTTCCGTCCTTTCCTCAGCCCAGAAAATAGTTAACCGGGTTGGTTTTTATTTCTGATTTGAGGACGGCAAAGGTAGGGAATTTAGCCTGTAATATCTCAACCAAAAGCTCAGCCGTAAATTGTTCGCTTTCCCAATGGCCTATGTCTGCCAGCAGTATCCGGCTATTGGCGTCAAAAAACTCATGGTATTTAACGTCAGAAGTAACATATACATCCGCCCTTGCCGAAATGGCTTTTCCCGTTAAAAAGCTACCGGAACCGCCACAAATGGCCACTTTTTTAAGCTTTTTGCCCAAAAATGGGGTGTGACGGAGCATTTTTAACCCAAAAGAGGTCTTCAGCATGTGCAAAAAACCGTTTTCGTCCATTTCCTCAGGTAATTCGCCCAGTAATCCAGTTCCAACTAATTGATTATCATTAACTAAACTGATAATATCATAAGCCACTTCTTCATAAGGATGGGCTTCCAGAAGGGCTTTCACCACTGGTGCCTGCAAATAGGCTGGAAGTATCACCTCAATTTTTATTTCTTTTTCCTCATGCAATTTTCCCGGTTTGCCAACAAAAGGGTTGGTGTTTTCTGAACCCTTAAACATGCCGGTTCCTTCCGAATTAAAGCTAACCTCGCTGTATTCGCCAATATTTCCAGCCCCGGCCGTATAAAGAGCCGTACGTACCGCTTGCGCCTGGGCGGCGGGTACAAAAGTGAATAATTTCATCAGTTGCCCTGCCCTGGGGGCCAGGATCTGGCGGTTAATTAGCCCGATTCTGTCGGCAATCCGGTTGTTTACGCCATGAATCACATTATCGAGGTTGGTATGGATTGCGTAAATGGCAATATCGTTCTTAATGGCAGCAATCACCGTTTTCTCAACATAATTCCTGCCACTGATTTTTTTTAGTCCGCCAAAAATAATGGGGTGGTGGGCCACAATCAGGTTACAGCCTTTTTGTTTGGCTTCCAATACCACTTCTTCTGTGCTATCAAGGGTACAGAGTATACCAGTGCAGTTCCAGTCCGGACTGCCGGTTAACAAACCGGCGTTATCATAAGATTCCTGGAGGCTTAAGGGAGCCTGCGCTTCGAGTATTTTTATAATATCAATGATCTGCATGGCTTTTTATTTGAGGTGGGCAGGGATAAATCAATTAAAAATAATGCAAAACCCTAAACACAAACACCAAAACTTAAAACCCGGGTTATCTTTGTACAAATGAAATGAGTCATTGTACTGATTGTCATTAAAAGGAATAATGATTTTGGCAAATTATATGTAGGAAAACCGATAAAAAGAAACACATGAAAGGCGGTAATTTTCTTTTTTATAATGGTAAGTTCAGTAAAACCGGCAAGCCGTTGATTTCGCCTGATAACCGTTCTTTCCGTTACGGGGATGGTTTTTTTGAAACCATGAAGATGGTGAGTGGAAAGATACAGTTGGCTGATTATCATTTTGAACGTTTATTTTCTTCCCTCGAATTATTGCAGTTTCAGAAGCCGGATTATTTTACTGCTGATTATCTGAAGGAGCAGGCAGGAAAGCTTGCGAAAAAAAATTATCATCACAAACTCGCAAGGATACGTTTAACAGTTTTCAGGGGAGATGGTAGTTTGTATGATGTGAGTAATCATTTTCCGCATCACCTGATACAAACATGGGAGTTGTTGCCAGCCAATAATAGCCTGAATGAAAACGGATTGATGATTGGCATATTCAGAGATGCCCAAAAAGTGTGCGACCGGTTCTCAGCCATTAAAAGCAATAATTATCTCTCTTATGTAATGGCGGCATTATGGGCCAAACAACAAAAACTGAATGATGCTGTTTTACTGAATCCGTACAATCGTGTTGCCGATGCCACTATTGCAAATATTTTTATTGTAAAAGATGGTGTGATCAAAACACCGGCTTTAACAGAAGGTGCAGTTAACGGGGTGATGAGAAGACACCTGTTGCAATTGTTGAAACAGGAGAATATGCCCGTTGAAGAAACACAGCTAACGGTGGAAGAACTGGAACAGGCTTCCGAAATATTTTTAACCAATTCCATTTACGGAATTAAATGGGTGAAGCAATTGGGAGAGAATAAGTATACCAACCAACTATCTTCTTTGCTGCATAAGAAAATGGTGCGGACATTAGTATAAAAGCTATTTAGCCGCAGACTTGTCTGCCGACAAAGGCAGACAAGTCTGCGGCTAAAAAAATTAACTAATAAAAATCTTGGCCTCATTAATTTTTGCCGAAGCGTTTAATTGCTGATATACCGCAAGCATTTTTTTAACTGCTGTTTGCCCATCTTCTCCCAACTCAAGCGAGTAATTATTTACATACAAATCAATATGCTGGCGCATTACAGCTTCATCCATTTCCTGCGAATGGCAGCGCACATAATCGGGGATGGAAGGATAGTTTACAAACGCATATTCAAGGCTCTTGCGGATAAGGTAATCTGTTTTTTTCTGTATGCTTTTATCAATTGATCGTTTGATCACAATGCCTCCCAATGGAATGGGCACTTCAATTGTTTTCTCCCAATAGCTGCCAAGGTCCATTATTTTGATCAGGCCTTTGTGTTGATACGTAAAACGGTTTTCATGAATGATCACGCCTGCGTCAACTTTACCACTTAAAACGGCCTCTTCAATTTCATGAAATACCATGAACTGTTTATTCTTTGCATTGGGGAATGCCAGTGAAAAAAGCATGTGCGCCGTTGTATTTTCACCAGGTATTGCAATGCTCATTTCTTCTACCGGAATAGCAGGTTGGTGGTTCATAGAAGGTTTGGTGATCAATAATGGTCCCACACCTTTACCCAATGCACCGCCACTGTTTAAAACAACATACCGGTCAAGCACCAAAGGCAGCACGCCATAGCTGATCTTTGAAATGTCAAGTTTGCCTGCTTTGGCCCATTGGTTCAGGGTTTGCACATCTTCCAGCACCACTTCAAACTTTAATCCTTCAGTGTCTATTTTATGATTCACCAATGCATCAAAAATGAAAGTATCGTTGGGGCAGGGAGAGAAACCGAGGGTCATGGTGAATGAGTGAATGAGTGGATGATTGAATGAGTGAAGACATTCATCTTCATTTTATCTTATACAGTTTGTCAATATATTTTAATAAAACATGATTCAGGTTATCTATTGCTTCTTTCATTTTCCAGTTGGCTTTATTTCTTTCGCCAATATAGTTTGAAACAGCCCTGATTTGTACAAAAGGAATATTGGCCTGGCGGCAAACATAATGCAGGGCCGCACCTTCCATGCTTTCTGTTGCAGGGTTATATTTTTTAATTAACTGCTGAATTCTTTCGGTATTGGTAGAGACCTCATTAACGGTGATGCTGTTTACTTCAGGCAGTTTCAGCAGGTTAAATCTGGTAAGCCAGGGGTTGGGTAATTTTCTTCTTTCAAAAGGAGGGTAGCTGCTTTTCTCAAGTTTAAGATCAAACACATCTTTCCATTTTCCGTCTTCTTCCACGCCAAGATCACCGATAGTTTCTTCGTTTACAATAATTACTTTTCCCAATGGCACTGTAGTATCAAAACTGCCGGCAATACCTGCCTGGATAATGAGATCGGGTTTTTCATCAAGCACTAATTTGGTAAGCGAAACGGCCGTTGCCAGCATACCCACACCGGTTTGATGAAACTGTACTTTGAAGCGATTGCTATCGCTTGTATACAGGTTCTTCATCTCAAGAAAGGCTGGCATCCATTCTGCTACAGTGGCGGCGGTGATAATAACTCGCATAGGGCAAAGGTGGGTAAAAAGTCTGAGAAGTCCGGAAGTCGGAAAGTTAAGGGCTGTATTTGTTTGTCTGCTTAACCCGCGCCTTGGCGCCTTTGCGTGCAATTTTGCTCGCCAAGGCACTAAGGCGCGGTTGATTGAAGGGTTCTACGAATGCTTTACACTAATACACTTCCGGACTTTCGGACTTTTCTGACTTTCCCTCCCCAATTCTTACCTTTGCAAAAAAATTTGAGGCGAATGGTGCATTTAACAAGGTTAGAACATTTTAATGCTGCTCATAAACTATACAATCCCAAATGGAGCAGGGAGCAGAATGAGGCAGTCTTTGGGGTATGTGCCAATGAGAACTGGCATGGACATAATTATGACCTGTATGTGACCATTAAGGGCAATCCACATCCCGACACCGGTTTTTTGTATGATGTAAAAAAACTCAGCCTGCTGATCAAAGAACATGTGATCGACCAGCTTGATCATAAGAACCTGAACCTGGATGTGCCTTTTATGAAAGATACCATGTGCAGCACAGAGAACCTTGCCATCGCCATCTGGAATCAACTGGCGCCGCATTTGCCTGCTGAGGTAAAGCTGCATTCCATTAAATTGTATGAAACGCGGAGAATATTTGTAGAGTATTTTGGTTAGTAACCTGCACCACTCATTTTTTGTTGAGATAAAATCTGTTTTGCCGTTACGGCTTTCAGGAACATCGGCTGGAGCTTTTCTTGTATTTTTCAGATAAAAGAAAGGCACGCAGGTTATTGTTATCCTGTGTAACTTTAGGGCGACGATGCAGGAAAGAGTGGGCAGGCTCAGTTATCAATTTTATGGCTCTCTGTAATGCCAGGCCACTTGATCAGCACACTTCTGAAACAGTGCCGGGCAGTTGATAACCGAACCACTTGTGGAATAAATGATCCATTTAGAAAATTATCGGATTACGCAGTTTAAGTTTGTAAGGGTTACCTGAACAGCAGGCAGGCAACGATAGAATTGCATTGAACGTATAACGCCGTGCGGGCATTACACTATTGATACCATGAGTAATAAAGTAGCTGTTTTCAGAAAAGAACATTTTAATTCGGCCCACAGGCTGCATAACCCTGCGTGGACTGAAGCGCAGAATAATAAAGTATTCGGGCTATGTAATAACCCCAATTATCATGGCCACAATTATGATCTTATTGTAAAAGTTGCAGGAGAGCCTGATCCGGTTACAGGGTATGTGATAGATCTGAAAATACTGAGCGAACTGGTGAGGGATGAGGTATTGACCCGTTTCGACCATAAGAATCTGAATCTTGATACGGTTGAGTTTGCATCGTTAAACCCCACTGCAGAAAATATTGCTGTTGTGATCTATAACCTGCTTCGACCTAAGCTTGACGCAAAGCTTGACCTTACCATCAGGTTGTATGAAACAGAAAGGAACTTTGTAGAATATCCGGCCTGATTAAAAACTGTAAAAAATATAAAATGGCTTATTCAAAAATTGAGAAGTATGATGAGGATGCCACTTCGGGGCTGATCAAAAGTTATCATGATGTATTAACCTCCCTGGGGGAAGACCCGGAAAGGGAAGGGCTGCAAAAAACACCCGAGCGTGTGGCCAAAGCAATGCAATACCTTACACAGGGCTATACCATGGACCCCAAAGCCATCATCAACTCTGCAAAATTTAAAGAAGAGGTGAGTGAGATGATCATTGTAAAGGATATTGAATTGTATTCAATGTGCGAGCACCATATGCTGCCATTTTTTGGTAAAGCGCATATTGCTTATATACCCAATGGCTGGATAACCGGCCTGAGCAAACTGGCAAGGGTAGTGGATGTATACTCACGCAGGCTGCAGGTTCAGGAAAGGCTGACCACACAGATACTGGGGGCCATCAAAGAATCGCTGAACCCTGTGGGTGTGGCAGTAGTGATTGAGGCAAAGCATTTGTGTATGATGATGCGGGGGGTACAGAAACAGAATTCTATCACCACCACTTCTGCTTTTGATGGCGAGTTCTTAAAAAATACAACGAGAAGTGAGTTCCTGAAATTGATCAGTAAAGACATGGGTTAAGCTCTGAAATAACCGGGCACTTACCCGATTCCCGTTAAATAAACCCTTTTTTGTGGCCACACAGCTAAAGTGTGGCCATTTTTATGCCCTTACAGCCTGTTTGAATATTTCCACGGGTATTGATAAAACGTTGAATATGTTGTAAATTGTATGAGTAAAATCCCCCCATTATGAAAAAGCAAAGCACGGCTCTTCTAACAGTAATGTTTCTGTTGATCTCTTTTTCTTTTTCTCTTAAAGCGCAAGACTATACTTATTATAATAATCTGGCCAAGAAAGAATACGAAAACAAAAATTATTATAATGCAATTGACTATGCTACACGCTCTTTAAGCGCATCACTAAACGGAGAAGCTTATTGGTGGCGTGGGATGGCGAGGTATTTTCTGAATAATTATTCAGATGCCGCTTCCGATTTCAGCAGTGCTATTTCTTATTATTCTTCAGATCGCACCTCATTAGGGAAACTGTATTCATGGAGAGGCGATTGCAGGTTTGCACAAAAGCTGAATGATGAGGCCATCAGCGATTACGAAATATCATTATCGTATGGTTCTGAAAACAAGATGCATTTGTATTGGAACCAGGCCGCAGCTTATTATAACAAGGGCGATTTTAAAAAGTCGGAGGAGCTCTATACTTCTGCTTTTAATGCTGCAACAAAAACAGAAGACCTTGCGCTATTGATCAAATACCGGGGAGATGCCCGTGGTGCATTATATAAATATGATGAAGCCATTGCGGATTTTGCGAAAGCCATAGAGTATGATCCCCAATTTGTGAGAGCCTATTGGCAAAGGGGATATTACAGGGCAAAAAAAGGGCAATATGAATTGGCCATTGGTGATTATACCGCTGCCATCAAACTGGTAGACCCATACAATTCAGGTACAACAAAAGATCTGTCGATACTGTATAATAACCGGGGGCTTCATCACTACAACCTGAATCATTATACGGAGTCTTTGGCCGATTTGAGCGAGTCTCTTAAACTAAATCCCAACTACGATTATGGGAACTGGAATATGGGACGTACACTTGCTGCGTTGCATAGATATAAAGAAGCGTCTACTTATTATTTAATGGCCGCTTCTCTGATGGAAAAAGACATAGACCGGGCTTCCTGCTATAATGATCTGTATTGGGCCGACAGGGCACAGCTTGACTATGGACAGGCACTTGTACATATCAATGAAGCCGCCAGACTAAACCCCGATTACCGCGGGTATCAATGGAACCGCGCGTATCTTTTTTTGATCAGAAAGGAATATTCCAACGCATTGGCCGAATATGATAAGGTGATACCACGGTATGGAGAAGATTCCGTTAGCCTTGGAAGCATTTATGGTGAAAGCGGCAAACTGAAAAATAAAATGAAAGATTATGGAAGTGCATTGAAAGACTTTCAAAAAGCTGCCCAGCTCAAACCATATTCTTACCGTGCTTTTTATGACCTTGGCCGGCATTATAAAGAAATAATGAAGCAGAATGAGCTGGCTGCCATTAATCTGCAAAAAGCAGCCGATTTGGCTTCTATTTTAGATACAACCTCAAGTTATGCCTATGCCAAAGCTGTGAAGGGAGATCGCCTGGAGGCAGTACTGATAATTGAAAAACTCATTAAACAGGAAAGTACGAATGCCGACGATTTAAAATGGGAGTTATATAATGCTGCCTGCATACATGTTTTAACAGGTAACCCCACAAAAGCATTGCAATATTTAGAGCAATCGCTGGTAGCAGGCTTTGATAATTTTGACCACATGTATAACGACGAGGACCTGGACCCGCTGCGACAATTGCCAGCGTTCAAAGCTTTACTCATCAAATACAAAATACCTGTGCCTAAATTCTGATTCTGTGCGGGGGTATGTTAATCGTGAGTAGTGAGTGGTGAGTGGTGAGTAAGTTAATGGGTGCCACTCACCACTCACTACTCACAAATTAGCGGCAGACTAAGCTTAACATAACATCAGGTATTTAAATTAACTCCAACAGCGGGTTATTGTTACAGCATAATTGCTCCGTTATTGCTCATTAGCACTTTTTTGTCGCAAAACACCCCTGACTCCATAAAAACGCCAATTAAACAATGCGGTTAAAAAATCTTTGGAGGCTGGCTTAGAATGTGCGCCGGAGGGGGTATGGTAGGGGTAAGGTTGGTGAGTAGTTTGTATGAGGTAGGTACGTTATAGGTGTATTGTTATGGTGGGATTATAGTATTATTACTGTATTATTGCTCGTTTGTGTTTTTGGCCTGAAAATGCATTTAACGGGATGGAAAATGCCTGATAGAATCTGCCTTTAAAAGCCTGCCATGTCTGGATATTTCTTTCCGTGCAAATCGTGTTACAAAACTTATCGTATTTCAGCATATTGGTTAAAAGTCATTCTATAGGGGTAAAAACTAACCCCATGCTTTAGCATGGGGATGAACAAATAAAGAGTTTAACGGGCTTTAGCCATGACTGCTTTCCGGGTAAAATGATCTATTTTTTGGGGGGGAGCCGGAGGAGAAGGGATAATTATGTGCCCACAAATAATATTTCCCTTTTTGTTGTGTTGGTTTATTTATTTTCTGTGCAAGGCTAAATACGGGATTTTTCACGGTATGTCGATGGATGGATTGGTGTACTTTGAGAGATAATTGAAAATGCAAAACAACTGCATGTATCTGTTTTGGAGAGCTGAATTTGCGAATGTTTTAGGGAGCTGTTTTGTATATTTACGAGTTGGCAATCAATAAGCCTACAATTTTATTATGTGAAAGAAAGAGAGAAAGGCTACCATTCGACATCTCTGGTTTTAGGACTTTATTCTATGACAATACCATTGCGGGGAAATCTGCAGTCGAAAAGAGCCTGAAAAAATATTTAGACACTTTATCGTCGAAGTAATATACTACAGTACAACATAGTTGCTTCAAGCAATTGAGGCGCGACCCAACTCGGCTAGCCTGTAGAGTATGTCATCAGCTTTTGTATCTTTAGCTCAGCAGCAGTAAGCCCGGGGCGACGGAATAGTACACCCCAACTGCTTTGAGCCCTACCCGTAGTATCTCATAAAAAGAAAATTTAACCAACAAAATGCCTGAACAACAAAATGTAGAATATAAACAGAGTTGGCATGATGATTACCTGAAATGGGTTTGTGGATTTGCCAATGCGCAAGGTGGTGTAATATTTATTGGAAAAGATGATAATGGAAAAGTAGCTGGCATTAATGATTACAAAAGACTGATTGATGAAATACCCAACAAAGTGAAAGACCTCATGGGAATTTTAGTTGATGTAAACCTTCATGAAGAAAAAGGTTTGTATTTTCTTGAAATAATTACGCAGCCCTATGCCGTGCCTATTTCTTTGCGTGGCAGGTATTATTATCGCAGCGGCAGTACCAAACAGGAATTGATTGGTGGAGCACTCACCGATTATTTGCTTCGCAAAAGCGGTAAGACATGGGATGAGGTTAGCGAACCCACAGCTACACTTGACGATATTGACGATGTTAGTTTAAAATCATACATGGCAGCATCCCTTCATGCAGGCAGAATTGCAGATGTGGAAGGATTAAGTAAAGCAGATTTAATTGCCAAACTTCGTTTGATAGATGATAACGGAAACATTAAAAGAGCTGCCATTGTTTTATTTGGAAAGAACCCGGCAAAGTTTTTCAATAATTGTGTTGTAAAAATTGGCCGCTTTGGAAAAGACAGCAGCGACATTAGATACCAGGAGACAGTAGAAGGCAATATTGTTTATTTACTGAAAGAAGTATTGGAACAATTAAACCGAAAATTTTTTACCCGTGCTATTTCATTTGAGGGAATGCATAGGATTGAGAAAGGCGAATATCCTATTGCAGCACTTCGTGAAATGTTGCTCAATGCTCTGGTGCATCGAAATTATTTAGGTTCATCAGTGGTGCAGATGCGTATGTTCGACAATCACTTTAATATCTGGAACGAAGGCGAATTACCTGCTGGTATTAGTTTGGATTCACTCAAACGGCAACACCCATCACGGCCAAGAAATTTATTAATAGCCGAAGTATGTTTTAAAGCAGGGTACATTGATGCATGGGGAAGTGGTACATTGAAGATTATCAGCACCTGCAAAGAAGCAGGATTGCCCAACCCCGAAATTATTGAGCAGGACGGTGGCATATTGGTGACTTTGTTTAAAAACAAATATAGTGCTGAGCAGCTTAAAAAAATGAACCTAAATGGAAGGCAGTTAGGGGCCGTTCTTTATTTACTTGAAAAAGGTAGTATAACCAATACAGAATACCAGGAGATAAATGGTATATCAAGGCAAACCGCAACCCGTGACTTAAAAGAGCTTGTTGAAAAATTTAAAATATTCCGTCGGGAAGGAATTACCGGATCTGGAACCAGCTATATTTTGAACGACTCATAAACGACTCAAACGACTCACGAAGGACTCAGAATTGCCTCAATTGCATCAATCCCCAATTGGCTCAATATATAGACCGCTTAGATAGCGAAAAGAAATATGGATGAAAATTTCCCCAATCAAATTGAACTCTTCAAATCTGTTTTCAAAGACAGAGAAGATGTATTTGCAGTTCGTTGGCAGAAAGGAAATAAAAGCGGTTATACGCCTGCATATTTTTATGACCCTTATATGTATCGGGCTGAAAGCTTTTCAAGAATATTTCAGGATGCTGTAAAATGCATTGGGAAACAATAACATCTCAGAAACACATTTAACCAGAAGCATTCTTTGGCAAATTAACGGCTAATTAATAATTTGGGGTGCTATGAGTAACTTTAGGTGAAAAAGATTATGC
>DAIOVU010000024.1:0-53293 GCA_036758845.1 Sediminibacterium sp. | reverse complement strand
ATCGACGCGATCCAGAAAATGGTATGTGAGTATTTTGATGTGTCTTACGACAAATTATTGCAGAAAACCCGCAAACGTGAGATCGTGCAGGCAAGACAGATCACGATGTACCTGGCCAAAGCTTTTACCAAAAACTCCCTCAAAACCATCGGAGAGCATTTTGGCGGCCGCGACCATACCACGGTGATCCACTCCTGCCAGACCGTAAAGGACCTGATGGACACAGATTCTATCTTCCGTGAAAACGTGATGGAACTGACCCAGAAAGTGCAGCTGGCGGCTATGTAAGCAGATTTATACAAGACATTATAAAAACATCCCGGGCGTAACCACGTTCGGGATGTTTATTTTTCAGGTTTTTGGGATACATTTTTGGCAGTTACCTATCGGCAACCTATTTTTGCAGCCCTCTCTGAAAAGAGCAGGACGGTGAGGTGGGAGAGTGGCTCAATCCAGTAGTTTGCTAAACTGCCGTACGGGTCAAACTGTACCGAGGGTTCGAATCCCTCCCTCACCGCTTTATCCACCGCAGCTTCAGCGAAGGTGGATAGAGCAAAAGCACAAAGCCACAATCTATCTTAGCCAGGGTCAGGGCTTTGGTGGATGAACCCGGGAAGTAGCGCAGGCCGGTAGCGCACCTGGTTTGGGACCAGGGGGTCGCAGGTTCGAATCCTGTCTTCCCGACAAGTAGTATTGATTATCAATTAGTTATGAACTGTTCGGACATATTTCGGACAGTTTATTTCTTTTTGAGGATACCCCAGACCTACATCAAAGAAAATTTCCTAAAAAAAGTTGAATCAAGAGTTTTTAAGCTATCCACTGAAAACAAGGCAAGGCATACTAGTGCCATCAGTATATATAAAGCAAAGGATCTTTTATATTTTTTGTTTAGTTCTGATTTGCGGGCTGCCACAAAAAGAATAATAATAACCGGTAAAGAGACGATGTGGATTACAGTACCGATATCCATAACAGCTATTGAGTTTTATGGAAGATAGGAAAAGAGTAAATGGGCTAAGGAGATGATGCGAAATTATTTTTTTTCGTTTAGCGGGATGATGGCACGTTCTGCTGCTGAATGAAGATTTGAAAGTTCCTGCCATCATCCCGCTAAACGAAAGAGCCAAGCAATTCAGATGCCTGGCTTTTTGCAAATGCTGCCGGGCGCGGCAGCCAAGTACAAAACACAGGCTTTGCACTACATACGATAACCGCGACCACTATCCGGTCTCTGCCTATTCTGTTTTATTTCTTTATCGGGTTTCTGCTCTTTGCTTATATCCTGTTTCAATTCCCGTGACTGTGTTACATATTTACCAAAGATTTGAGAAGGGTTAAGTATCGCTTGCTCAAATCGTTCAGCAAGAAGAGATAATGTTAACTCTTTACCCATAAATTGAATCGTTGCAGGTATAATTTCTTTATGATATTTAAGCGAAAGATAAGTAACGGCGCGGGAAAGTTCTTCTGCAAAGTATTTATTTTCAAATGCTGCACCATATACCTCCAAAGGCTTATAGGAAAGCAGAACGTACATATCTACAAAATCCTTAAACCTGGTTCCATTGCGAGTAATGGCATTTAGTTTCATGGCTCCTATATCCTCGAGAGATGCCATCCTGATACCTTCTTCTATTATGATTGCTTTGATGTCGGGTACGCGGTGAGCGATCATATCAATTTTTATTCCATCAATAAAGCAAAGTAATGCATTATTGTAGCAACGGATATTTTCGGCCTTGTACTCTTTGATAAGATATTCTTTCAACGCTTCACTATCAAAATTCCGTTTATTGAACAGGTCAATATCTATTGATATCCTATGACCGACTTGAAGTGATAATGCAGTTCCGCCAACGAGAGTGAATTCTTTTAAATTCTCATCACTCATCAGGCGTTTTATAAGTCCCAATGTCCCGGCCTCGACTGTTTCCTTATGTAACATAGTAACTCTTCGGGTTTTAGTTTGAAATAATGACATACATCGTTAATGCTGTAATCCGGCAAAAACTTAATGTCATTTTTCAATGTACTAATCACCTTCTGCTCACTATAATAGCGAATGAGTTCCTTCCATTCCTGCTCCGTACCCCGTTCAATGACACGACCAATGATACCGACTGATTCTTTTTGCCAGTCGATCCGGTCAAAATCATATTCCCAGAATAATCGCTTATGGAGGTTTGGCCCTTGCATGTAGGTAAAATTACTACAAACTGACATTTATTACCGTTTTGAGTATTGGGTTTACTTTTTCTTAGTATTATGGTTACCCATATTTGTGATAGTCGGGATATTTGGTACTAAAGAACGCATCTCGGCACTATCAGCTTTCATCTTTTGCTGTAAGTTCCAAACCTGCAGGTTATGCTCTTCCTCAGCTTTGACCTCCTCTCTTATTTTGTCCGGGTTTTGTTCAACGCTATCAGAAACATCCTGCATATATTTTGTCAAACTAACATTGGCATCAAGTGACAGCCTTCTCCATTTGGTATCATTTTTCAGATATTGATTCAAACGCTGGCCGGTTTGATACCAGCCCATGCTAATTCCTATACCAATACAGAACAATGCTATTGTTGCAATCAATAACCTGGGCACATGATGAACATGTACTATCTCTTGTGTAAGGGGTTTTTTCAGGAGTTCAGAGTGTTCTTTGATTTCTGCGCCAAATGCTTCAATTTGCTGAATTGGCGCAGTTGCGAGTTGCAAAAGTGTTTGTTGCTCTGTTTTCATTGTTTCCATGTTCCTGTTTAATAAATTGATTTGTTCCCGGTCTTTTTCAAGTGCCTGATTTTGTTTTTCCTGAACCGTCTTTACAGATCTTAATTCCTGGTTGTTCTGTAACTGTTCTTCAGAAATTTGATTCAATACTTTTTCCATAGTTTTCTGTTCCATGATCTATTTTTTATCTTGATAAATGTTGTGATTGACTTTTTCGTTTCTTCTTTTGATGTATTAATTCATAGGGTGTTTGATTGAAATCCCGTTCCTGTCTTAATAAAATTTCCAAAGTTTTGCTTAAATCCAGGTTCTTTTGTTGCTCCAGGTGTTTTGATATACTAAAAGACAAAGATTTTGATTGCTGCTTGTAGGCAATCTTTGGTGATTGTTTTTTCTCTTGTTCTAATTGCTGATACAACCGTTGCCGTCTTTCAATTGAATGACTAAGTATCTTCTCAATTGTGCTTAAAGAATATCCAACCTCGCTTCCCTTTACCTTCATCTTCTTGTCGTCTATAAAACTGATACCCCGACTTTTAATAACCTGTATTTTTTGTTGTTCCATTTTGTGTACAAAATCAGAAAAGTTTGTAGCGGTTAAAAGACAGTCCCTGATATTTTGTTTTAAGTGTTCTTTGCGCTGATCAATTCTTTGTTCCCGGCTATGTTCGTGACGTTGCTGCTGTGTCATAAATTTTCCAGGGTTTAAGACTTGTTTTAATTCATATTTCAATTCAAGCTTGCGGCAGAGGTTAGCTATTTTCCTATAGCTGTTGGAGTCACTGATCCTGCTGCCGTCAAAACCTACCCGGTTAACTACAATATGCAGATGCGGGTGTTTAGTATCTTGGTGATAAATGGCGATGTATTGATTCTTTTCAAAACCAAACTCCTTTGCAAAATCTTGTCCGATCTGCCGCAGAGTTTCGGTTGTAAAAACATCCTCCTGATCGAGGCTCAAAGTAATGTGCATGACAGGACTTGAAAGTTGTGGCCTGAGTGCCCGCACTTCATTGAATTGACGGGTCAGTTCTTTCTTTTCGCCGAAGCACATATTGTATTCCAAAACTTCCGCCCTGTTCTCATGTTTTAAGCCATCTTGTTTACTCATGGTCTGCTTCTCTTCATTAGTTAGTTCCAGCTTATCTTCAAGACAGTATCGGATGCAACCGCCAAATGATTTTCCAATGGTAATTTTTCCGATCATGAAAAGTAGTTTCTGATAGTGATGGTAATTGTGTGTAACTGTCCAGATAATTCGTCCAATTGCTCTCGCATAAATGCGCCCAGATTTTCTCCACTATTTCTTTTTTTAGCAATTTGATTTAGGTTCGCGGCTATATGATTTAATGTTCCTTTCAACAACAAAGCATCTTTCGGAAACTCTCTTTTTGGCCTGTCAATTTTTCCGGTTAGTCCGATCTCCCGTAAATATTCAGAGGCAGTTATACCAGCTTCCTTTCCCTTTTCTCTAAGCAATCTTTGTTCAAAAGCACTGCAATGCACGGTGATTGTTTTATTCCGCTTGATCTCTTTGGGAGGCCTGCCACCTTTACTATTACTATGTTTTTTTGTTGTCTTCATTGCTTGACTAATCTTTAGGGTTCGCCAGTGGCGAACCCTCTCCATGAATGCGATAGCATGAATGGAGCGAGCGTTTCGGGGTTCCCGAAACATAGCTCGCTCCGAAAAAGTCAAAGCCGCCTACCTCTCCTTTGTGATTGCCTTTGTTCGAAATGCTCTTTCATTAGAAACTCATTTAAGTCTTTGTGATTTTTATAAATAAGGCTTTCGTCCCGGTACTTTCTGCTGATTGCCAATACTTCTTTTGTGATAGTCAATCCTTTGTTATCCCGATCGAGGTATAAATGAATGGAAGGATATTTTTCAAGTTGCGGCTTCATCTTTTCCATGAAGCCAATTGAGTTCAACACTAGAAAATTTGGCTGCTGTTTTGTCATCATGATAAACTTGCGCTGATGCATTGTTTGGTAAGAAAGAAAATCTATAAAGCCTTCAAAAACGAGAATTTCATTTGACAGATTCTTCCCGATTAGTGTCACTTCTTTTGGACTGCTGCTTCCTTTGAAGTTAGCGCTGCGCAATTCATATCCACCGGCGCTGTTTTGAAACCCGATCACCGTGTATTTTTTATCATACAAATCGAAATCAATTTCCTTGCAAAACCGGTTCGCAATTTCCAGTGGAATTTTTCTGAATGACAGGTATTGCTTCAACGATAATAACTTGATATTTGACCTCACATCCCGGACTACAATTTTTTCTTTTTCACCAGCAGCGGAAAAAGAAATGCTTTTAAAAAGGGGGGATTGCGTGTGAAAAGGAAAGTGATTTTTTTGTTCTATTTTTTGCAGTAACTCCTTTACTGTGCATTGATAAAACAGGATACCAAAATCAACTAAGTTTCCTCCTTTCTGCAGACCATGATCATACCACACATTCAGCTTCCGGTCTACTTTAAATGACGGCGTTTTTTCATCCCTCAATGGCGAGAGATACCAGTAGTCATTATTTCTTATCTTATTGGGTGAATGGCCCAGTTTCTCCAGGTACTCAACCATGTCGATTTTCTTTACTTCTGCAATGGACAATTTATCGCGCTCCATAGAATTTTTCTTTTAGTTGGTATATGGCACAAGCGTTGCTTGAAGCAGACTGATTTGTTGTATAATGGATTTGACACCTGCAAGTTTCAAGGCTGTAAATGATAACCCCTGTTCCTTTTCCAACATCTCTTTTAGATTTCCGATCAGATAATTTAATTGGACGAGCATTGGTCTTGCTTCCCGCGAGAACTCTGGATCTGTTTTTTGCTCTATTTGACTAAAAGCCTTTCGTCTTAGATAATCTGAGACTGTTAAATCCTGTTCCTTTGCCCACTTGGATATATATTGGCGTTCTGTTTCTGTACATACAAGTGTCAAACGCTGATCTTTCTTCACATGTTTTCTTGGTCTGCCGGATTTCTGTATTACTGAATTAATTTTCCGAGTTTCCATATAGGATATTTATACTGTGATTTTCGTGTGACCATTTAGGTGCTGAAATACTTTTGGTGTTACCTTAATGCGATGTGATTTTCGTCACACCGATATGATCGCTGATTGTTTTTGGTGACACTTTTGGTAGTGGGTTTACTTCAGAACATTATGTCGCATGGAGGCAATTACTTCTGAGCGTCGGAAATACACGCGGCCATTCATTCGTAAATAAGGGAGTCCTTTTTTCATCCAGTCGGTTAGAGTGACCAGAGATATGTTTAGCTCTGCTGCCATCTGCTGCCTGCTTAGCAGAGGTTCTTCTACTGAACTTAGCCCGTTTTCGGCAGTTCTACTTTGCCCTGAATTCAAGACTTCGGCCATTGATTCCTTTACAAGTTTTCTCAACTCGCTCTCTTCTAATACTACAATACTTGACATGGGATTAAATTTTATCCAAATTTGATGTCATTGAATAAAGTTTTATGTCAGTAACCGGTTAGGAATCAACTGGTGGAGATAAGAATTTGTTTTTTATCCATATACATAGAGTAAAAAATGCCATGTATTCGGATAACATAGAAGATGAGCCTAACAGCTTGCTTAATTTTAAATAATTGAAGTGCCTATTAACATGATTTTTCAACTGTCTTACCTGGAAACTGATCGGCAATTTTCTGATCGGTTTTATCATTCAATATCCAATACCAGTAATAATTAATGATAAGATTCCACTAGCGTTGCGTTGTTTATTATAAAAGTTCTTTGAAACACTTGATGGGTCATTGTTTGAGCCGAATTTAGGTCGGCGTTGATTTGAATTTAGTTCTTTATCGTCCTTTGCGTAAACGATTGATAATGAACCAAGGACGAATGGTATTTACTCAAATTATGGATTTTGCTTCTCAGGATATTTTTAAAGTTTGTGTTAAAAGATATAATGTGCAAAATCCAATCGCGTTGACCCCCTCGTACCGGAATTGATGTAATGGATAAGGCTTACGTCGATTTTGCCAGACTGTAAAACTTAAAGCAAGACAAAGCTTATTTTGTTGTCCGCGCCAAAGAAAATCTTCAATTTAAACGAATCGAATCAAGACCCAAAAACAGAAAATTTGGAATACTCTGTGATCAGGATATTTTACTAACCGGAATTAATAGTAGCCACCGATATCCCGAACGATTACGCCGTATAAAATTTTATGATTCAGAGTATGACAGGACTTTTGTTTTATTAACGAATAACTTTAAAGTAAATGCCGAAACAGTCACACAACTTTATAAGCAACGATGGGGCATAGAATTGTTTTTTTAATGCATCAAACAAAACTTAAAAGTTCAATCGTTTTGGGGATTTTGTCAAAATCGGACTGAAGTGGTCAACGAAATCGGTTTGTGCATTGACACCGCAGAAGTAAAACTCCTGACATCTATCTCTATTCTTGGAAATCAAAGTGCAGTCGAGATCCTGATTGAAATAGAAAACATTCATCGTTTTGAAAACGCGAAAAAACTAAGTGCTTACTTTGGTCTGCATCCGGTGTTCAAACAAAGTGGTGATGGAAAATGGGGCAACCACATGAGTAAGAAAGGACGGTCTGAAATCAGGGCGGTTCTTTACATGAGCGGATTAACTGCAATCCGGTACAGCGAATTGTTTAGAAATATATACAGCAATGCGCGTGCAAAAGGAAAGAACCATTTTAGTTCAATGGGCGTGGTAATGCACAAGTTGCTCCGGGTAATATTTGGTGTGCTCAAAAACAAACAAGGTTTTTCAACGATTGTCGATGAACAAAATGTTTCCAATGCAAAAACAAAGAAAGACGAACAAAAAGAAAAACGTAAAACCCAAAAAAAGGAACAGGTAATAAAACTGGAGCGCTACAATAATGCCGGGTTGAATGGTTCGCCAATCTCAAAGCGCCACGCGAAGAAGCACAAAAAAATACAGGAAACCTGAGTGGTGGCTCCAGCGGTTGTGCTTGTGTTGATCATCGTTGCGTCGCAGTCAGTTCAACGTCCGGTTCAATTTTCGGCTTATTTAAGTATTTGCTTAAATACGAAGTGAGCCTTATCTTCGCCTTATGGATAACGATACATGCATTCGGTTGTTCGCTGACCAGGAACAAATCAAAGATTGCCGGATAAAACTTGCTGTGGCGAAAAATTCATTTGGGCAACTGTCTTCCATACTTGCATTAGCAGGTAACGAAGCCCGCCTTAAAATCATTTACCTACTCTCGGAAGAACGGGAATTATGTCCATGTGATCTTGCCGATATCCTTTTCATGAGTGTTCCTGCCATATCTCAGCATCTGCGTAAGTTGAGAGACGGAAATTTGATTGTATCAAGGAAGGAAGGTCAGACAATTTATTATTCACTGGCGCAACAGAATATAAAGATCCTGAAACCTTTTTTCAAGCATCTTAACCTGCACACAGAAAAATTGCAAACAGCATGACCAATCCTAAATCGTCGGCAACTGTAATCGGCACAGGTGTGCTCTCAGCATTGGCCGCTTCCATCTGCTGCATTACACCGGTTATCGCATTGCTTGCAGGTAGCAGCAGCATCGCAGCTAATTTTTCTTGGATCGAACCAGCGCGTCCTTACCTGATCGGTTTATCTATTGCTGTTCTTGGCTTTGCGTGGTATCAGCAATTAAAACCGGTAAAAAATAATCCCGATGATTGTCACTGCGATACCGGAAAAAAATCATTCTTTCAGTCTAGGCTGTTATTGTTCATTGTTACTGTCTTCTCAATTTTGATGATGACCTTTCCACTTTATGCACGAATTTTTTATTCTAATCCTGATGCGAAAATTGCCACGGGAATTGCAACACCAGATAAAAAGCAAACAACCTTTTCGATAAGGGGCATGTCATGCCAGAGTTGTGAAGGAGAGATCAATAACGAGCTATCCAAATTACAAGGGGTTGTTGCTTATAGCACTTCTTACGGGAAAGGCACGAGTGTAGTGACTTATGATCCTTCAAAAGTGAGCGACAAAACCATTATCAGTGCAATCAATAAAACAGGCTACGTGGTTACCGGCTCCGTTGCAGTAACGCAAGAACCTAAAAAATAAATGATCAACTAATTCATGGAAAATACAGTCATACTTACCTCGACCATTACTTGTCCAGAATGCAATTTTGCAAAGGCTGAAACAATGCCAACAGATGCTTGCATGTATTTTTACAAGTGCACTAATTGCGAAACGATTTTAAAACCAAAACAGGGTGATTGCTGCGTATTTTGCAGCTATGGTACAGTTAAATGCCCACCGATTCAGGCTGGCGCATCATGTTGCTCTAAAAATTGAGTACAAAAATATTTAATCTTCTTCTTCCTTTCTTTCGGTAAAGAGTAGTTGATTACCGAATGGATCAATGACGGTCATTTCAAGCGATCCCCATGACGCTTTCCCAAGTCCGGGTCTGTTGCAAGAATAGTTTTTACTTAGCAGTTGTTCGTGATAATCTGCAAGTCCGGCGCAAACGATGTACACCTTTCCACCTGGGCTGCAATCGCCGTGATGTTCTGTTAAATGAAGCTTGATGCAAGCTTTAGTAATTTCCATGTACACCGGCAGCTTTTCTTCAAACCTGTGCTCCCATTCCAGGTTAAATCCAAGCCAGTCAATATAAAATTCTTCTGCTTTCTTTTTGTCGAAAATGCGAAGCATGGGAATAGCCTCGGTTTCGCTGAGAACTTCTTTCAAGTGATCATCACCTGTTTTTGTATGATTTATGTACTTTTCCTTTTTATTTTCCCTGTGAAAAGTTTGAATGGCAAGGATAATAGTCGCGGTCAGGTATAGAAATATCCCTGCATACACCTGCGGCTCTCTGATAGGACTCAATGCCGAAATAATGAGGCCGAGCATAACCAGATTAACAGCCAGAGTTACATATGCAAACCAACGCTGCCTGCAGTTAACGACAGCCGCTATGTTGAAAGCACCGCTAAACACAACCGCCAAACCTGATCCGATGAACCATAAAACGCCTTCGTCAAAGGTTGTGATCGGAAAGGCAAATCCAATATGGATCACTCCTAAAAGGATCATAACGCCCCCAAGAATGGTTCTTATCTGATACAACATAAGCAGTGGATGGGCGCTGGTTATTTGCCCAACTTAAATATAGCTTATTTGCCTGTAATTGCCTGTTTCACCTGCCTAGTCTGATTCGAAATATTTTTTGGAATTGAACGATATAACTTCGTTCAGTTTATCCTTGATGCGTATAAAGATGAAAATATAAATGTCCAGGATCTGGAAACTTTTATACCAATAAAGAAGCAGCCAATGCTCAAACTGGCTGATTCGATCTTATCCAATAAAAATAAGGATAACGAGAAGTATGCGAAATTAAATCCACTTTATCATGGACTGAAACATGCGCTCGGGGAATACGTTGCTATAGCAAAAAAAGGTAACTGGGATACTATTAAGCTAACTAAAACCAAATTTATTACGGGGAAAAATTTCCCCGATGTTTTGAGTCTAAAGAGGCGGTTGTCAGCAACTGGCGAATTCACTGTAAAAGATACTAACTCCACTTTTACCCCTGAACTTGAGGCAGCTATTAAAGATTACCAGTCCCTTTGATGCGATAGAAAATTTCCGGAACAACGTCAATCAATGATCTTTAGGAACTAAAGCTATTGTCATTGCCCATACTCATAGTGTTATTGTCGCCTGCATGAATAATGGTCTGGTGTATAATCTTCTCAAGGCGGGTTTTCTGTTCAGGTGACAATTCTATCCGGGCTTGATGTGTTCTTCTATTTCGGGGAATGCCTGATATCCTTCGAGAATAAAGTTCCTGCTCCTTATAATTCATTCATTAATCTGCAAGTGCCGCAGTATAACCGGCATCTTTTACCGCTTTGATCACGGTTTCCGAAGAAATTTTCTCTTCAGTCACCACGGTTAAGATTTTATCAGGCGATTGCACATCGACTTCCCAATTGTCTTCACCCACGGCCTCATTCAAAAATGGAGTGTTTTTGGCAATACAACCCGCACATTTAATGTTTGTTTTAAATTTGATCGTTTCCATGTAAATTTTATTTTAATTATTTATTTATACAAAGCTACCAGCAGGCATAATATATTTTGTTATAGAATGGAGCGTGTTTGTTATATAATTATATGTTTCATCCAACTTCGATCTCAACCGACTCATTTAAGGGAATACTTTGGCAGAGAAGAATGTACCCTTGATTTAACTGATCTTCGTTCAACGCATAATTATGATGCATGTGAACCTTTCCTGCCAGCAGTTTGCCTACGCATTTGCCGCATGTCCCTGATTTGCAGGAATAGGACATTTCAATCTTATCTTCAAGTGCCGAATCAAGAATAGATGTGCCCGGCCGAATACTTAATAAAGTAGTTTGCTCCCTGACATGTAATAAAACTTCCAAAATTGATTCCGGTATCTTAATAGTTGGCGCTTCAACAACAGGTGGTTGAAAATATTCTTTGTGTATTTTTATTGGATCTATCTGTAAAGTGGAAAACACTTCTTCTGAAAGGGAGATTAATCCAGGGGGGCCACAAACAAAAAATTGACTTTCATTGATCTTTTCCCCAAGATGAGTTTTTAATAGCTTCTTTAGCATAAGACGGTTTAATCTTTCCGGTAAGTATGACGTCCCAAGTGTATTTTGGGCCTGCCCGGATGTGAGTACATACTGTATCCGCAATCGTTCCTTGTATTGGTGCTCCAGTTGTTGCAGATTTGAAAGAAAGATTTTACTTTCTATATTTTTACTCGTGTATATCAAAAATATTTCAGCTGCGCTATTTTGTAAAACATCATTAACCATTGAATAAATAGGGGTAATTCCACTACCACCCGCAATAAATACATATTGGGCTGAAGATTCAGCGTCAATATGAAACAAGCCTTGCGGACCTTCTATAGTCCATTCTGTGATCGTATCTGCATATTCATGAATATAGTTGCTCACCAATCCACCCTCGATCCTTTTTACTGTAACAGCAGGAAAAGTTTCACCGGGACTGGAAGAAAGTGAATACGAACGACTTTGCGTAAGCCCGTTAATCTTCGCACTTAGATTAATAAATTGCCCAGCCTTATAAGTGAATGATTCACTGCCCGGATTGAAAACAATTGTTTTCGTATCAGAAGTTTCCTGTATCACCTTTTCTGTTTTCCAAATTTGAATCATAAAACCAGCTTCATTTTTTATTTGAGCGAAGAAAACTTTAACCGTAAACTATTGCTTACCACACTTACTGAACTTAATGCCATTGCAGCACCTGCGATCATGGGGTCGAGTAAAAAGCCATTGACAGGATACAGCACTCCGGCAGCAATCGGTATGCCGATGAGATTGTAAATAAAGGCCCAGAACAGGTTTTGTTTGATAGTTGCGACCGTTTTACGCGATAGCGTAATTGCTTTTGGAATAACATTGAGATCAGAGGTAATTAAAGTCATTTTTGCCACATCCATTGCAATGTCTGAGCCTTTTCCCATGGCAATACTTACATTGGCCTGCGCGAGCGCCTGGCTGTCATTTATTCCGTCGCCTACCATCGCAACAATCTTTCCCTGGCTTTGTAACAGTTTAATAAATTCAGCTTTTTCAGACGGCATCACCTCCGCTTTAAAATGGTCGATCCCAACTTCATCAGCGATCGCCTGAGCTGTTTGTTTATTGTCACCTGTTAACATATAAACATTGATTCCGATGCCTTTTAAGGTCCTGATCGCTTCAGCAGAAGTGCTTTTTATTTTATCGCCGATGGCTATTACACCGACCAGTTTTTGATTCTTTGCAAAAAAGATAACTGTCTTTGCTTCCTGCTGTAACCGATTCATATGAACAGACAATGGACCTGTGATCTGCACATTGTTTTCTGCAAGTAATTTGTGATTACCTACTAAGAATCGTATACTGTCATGCATAAACTCAACACCTTTGCCCGTGATACTTTCAAAAGCACTGATAGGAAGCGATTTAACATTCTCTGCAGCCAGGTAAGTGGTGACAGCTTCTGCCAACGGATGTTCTGATAATACTTCGGCTCCGAGTAATAGGGCCTTCAATTCGGTTTCGTTTTCTGCTGCATCCCAATAAACATCAGTCACCTTAGGTTTGCCTTCAGTGATCGTTCCGGTTTTGTCAAGTATGATATCTGTAACCTTGTGCGCCAGTTCAAGGCTTTCTGCATCTTTGATCAGTATCTGGTTTTCTGCTCCTTTACCAACGCCCACCATAATAGCCGTGGGTGTTGCCAGCCCCAAAGCACAAGGACATGCGATAACCAAAACAGTTACCGCTGAGAGTAGTGCATGGGTAAACGCATTGTCACCACCTAATAGCATCCATACAATAAAGGTCAGCATGGAAATACCGATCACTACCGGGACAAAAATGCCGGCGATTTTGTCAACCAGTTTTTGAACCGGCGCTTTACTGCCTTGCGCCTCCTGTACCATTTTAATGATCTGTGCTAAAACGGTATCTCCCCCAACTTTTTCTGCCTTGAATTGGAGGCTACCTTTCTGATTGATCGTACCGGTGAAAAGCGGCCCGCCTTTTTTCTTTTCAACCGGGATGGGTTCCCCACTGATCATGCTTTCATCAATAAATGAAAATCCACTGACAACTATCCCGTCAACCGGTATTTTTTCCCCCGGTTTAACCAGCAGGATGTCACCTACAGAAACTTCACTGATAGGAATTTCTTTGAATTGATCATTCCCGATAACAATCGTAACTGTCTTAGGCTGCAAACCCATCAATTTCTTTATAGAAGAAAATGTATTAGATTTTGCTTTTTCTTCAAGCAATTTTCCAAGAGAAATAAAAGCGATTACAACAGCCGCCGCTTCAAAATATACATGCGCATGTAATCCCCTGTTATGCCAAAAATCCGGATAAAGGGTAGTGAAGGCACTAAACAAATAGGCAATACCGGTGCTTAATGCAACAAGCGTATCCATATTAGCTTTCTTATGCCTTGCCTGCTTCCATGCATTGATAAAAAATGTTTTGCCAAAATAAAAAACCACTGGGGTAGCCAGCGCCATCATGATCCAGTTGCCGTAAGGCAGGTCCATAAAGAACATGCCGATTACTACAATCGGTAGGGAAAGTAACGATGACCAGATCGTTCTGTGTTTAACCTCTCGAAGGTGGGATTGTTGCGCTTTTTCTTTTATTTCATCACCGTTCTCTTTATCAATCACTAAATCATACCCGATGGACTGAACGGTTTTCTGTAAGGTTTCAGGGGATTGGATGGAAGGGTCATAATTAACCCATGCGGATTGATTGGCGAAATTGACGCCTGCATCTTTTACCCCTGTAACAGACTTCAACATGGATTCAACACTGATCGCACAGGCTGCACAGGTCATTTCAAGAACAGGGAAGGTTTCTTTTATGTAATTCTCTGACATAATCTTTGTTTTGTGCAAAGCTCATGCAGGCAGGTAATCGCATTGTTACAGAATTATCACAAAGATGTATAGGATTGTATGATAGTAGCTAGACCTTGTCGATGGGTTTTCTTTTATTCTCGCGTAGCTGTTTGAAATGTGAAGGAGTCAAGCCGGTTGTTTTTTTAAACTGCTGTGAAAGATGTTGCACACTGCTATATCCCAGGCGATCGGCAATTTCACTTAAAGTAAGCTCATCATACATCAGCAGCTCTTTTGCTTTCTCGATCCGTTGCAGAATGATATATTTCTCAATGGTAATACCTTCAATGGAAGAAAACAAAGAAGATAAATAGTGATATTCCAGGTTGAGTTTATCAGCGAGAAATGCTGAAAATTTCAAGTTCAATTCTTCGGCTTCATAATGAACCAGGTGAATGATGGTATTTTTGATCTTGTCAACAATTTTTGCTTTCCGGTCATCAAGCAGCTCAAAACCCATCTTTTCCAGGGCGGAACCTAAAACCGGCAAAAGATCATCGGTAATCTCACCGCTTAGTTCAACCTCGCCCAACTGGATCTGGTTATAACCGATATGAAGATCTTCCAGCTGCCTGCGAACTGCCATCACACACCTGTCGCAAACCATATTTTTGATATAAAGCTTCATAGCGCAAATATATTGCGTGCTGACAGCATCTGCCTGCTAAAAGAGGCGGCCAGTGTAGAAAATGGTTAAAATATAAGAATTTATGGAAATTGTATAACTTTAGGGGAACACCCCTGTGTTAGTTTTGTGAAGAATATGAAAGGAAAAAGATCCATACAAGTAAAGGCGGCGTTTCTGCTGACAGTATTCTCCCTGAATACACTTGTAGGGTTTGCCTGTTCAGTTGGATTAAGAATGGGATTTAACGAATCCCATCCCGGTAAAGAAGAGGGTAAGGTTCACATACACAAGGACGGTAAAAAGCATGTCCACCAGCCTGTTACCGAGAAGAACCACCCTGGTAAAGATGAGGGTAAGGTTCATATACACAAGGATGGCAAGAAGCATGTTCACAAGCCTGCAACGGGAAAAGACCGCCATGCCAAAGCATCTAATACTTCCAAAAAGGATGACTGCTGCAAAGACAAAGTGGTTAAACTGCAAACTGCAGACAAGAATTTTCAGTATGCAAAAATAAATATCAATGCACCGGTATATATTGTACCCGGCACCTATTCAATGTCAGCTGCATTCCGGATAAGTAAACCTTTTTTGCAGGAATATACCGCCTGCCATTTTCATCCCCCACCACGCGATATCCGCGTAGAGATCCAGAGTTTTCAAATATGATTTGATGTATAGTGATAGTGCGTCCTGGCATTGCCATGTCCCTGATTATTTCTTTATACATCAAATAAAAAAAATGAAAAAAATATTTCTTTTTGTTACCCTATTTGTAGCCATTGCTGCAAATCAGTCGTCAGCGCAGGAAACCTCTAAATCTGAGCCTGCCCAATTATTGTCTATCTACTATGATATCAAAGACGCTTTGGTATCAGGCAATGCATCTACCGCATCTACCAAAGCCGGTGATTTTGTAAAAGCCCTGAGTGGCATTGATACTAAAATTGTAGCTGAAGCTAACCGTGATGCTTTGTTGAAGGACATAACTGTGATCTCTAACAGTAAAGATCTGAAAGAACAGCGGGTAAGTTTTGCGCCGTTTTCAGAAAACATGATCACGCTTGCAAAAACGGTAAAGCTTTCCACCGAACCGGTGTACCAGCAATATTGCCCGATGAAAAAAGCGTCCTGGTTAAGCAGTCAGCAGGCGATTAAAAACCCGTATTACGGCAGTTCCATGCTTACCTGTGGAAGTGTGAAAGCCACTTTGTAACAATCACCATTTTATTATCTCTTAATTCATCCGTTATGAAAAACACATTTATGTGCATGGCTATTGTGGCCATTGCCCTTAGTGCATGCAACAACAACACAACAGAGGAAAAGAAAACCAACGATACAACCAATTCAGCAGCAACGGCTGCACCGGTTACCGGTGGTTCTTCTGTAAAAGACATTGTTGAACATTACCTGCATATAAAAAATGCATTGACTAAAGATGATGGAAAGGAAGCGGCCAACGGTGGTAAGGCATTGGCAGATGTGTTTGCCAAATTTGATCAGTCCTCTCTTACAGCCGAACAAAAGAAAACCTTTACTGATATCCAGGCGGATGCCAAAGAGCATGCCGAACATATTAGTGTAAATGCTGAGAAGATCGCACACCAGCGCGAGCATTTTGCGACTTTAAGCAAAGATGTGTATGACCTTGTAAAAACACTCGGTGGTGGCCAGACATTGTACAATGATTTTTGCCCGATGTACAATAATAATAAAGGTGCAACATGGTTAAGCGAGACAAAGGATATTAAAAACCCTTATCTCGGAAAAACAATGCCGACTTGTGGTACCGTAAAAGAAACCATTCAATAAGAATTGATGCGCAGGGCCAAAAAAATAGGATTACTGTTACTTGTGATATTTATAGCAATTCAATTCCTGCAACCTGCCCGTAATAAAAGCGGGCAGGTTATGCCAACTGATATTTCAAGAACAGTTCCGGTTTCCCCGGCGGTTAGTGCGTTATTGAAAACAGGATGCTATGATTGCCACAGTAACAACACAAATTATCCATGGTATGCTACGGTGCAGCCAATAGGATGGATAGTAAACGGTCATATTCAGAAAGGGAAAGCCGAATTGAATTTCAGCGAGTTTGGTTCTTACACGATTCGCAGGCAGAAAAGCAAACTAAAATCAATTGCAAACCAGGTGAATGATAATTCCATGCCGCTTGCTTCTTATACATTTATTCACAAAAATGCGAAGCTATCAAAAGAGGACAAAGCGTTAATAATTGATTGGGCAACTCAAACAAATGAAGCCATTAGTACAAAACAATAAAAACTATGGAACACCAGCATCCCGAAAAATATACCTGCCCCATGCATTCTCAGATAGTGCAGGATAAGCCAGGAACCTGTCCAATTTGCGGTATGGTATTGGTTTTGCAAAAAACTAATGAACCTTCGATTTCGGATCACCAGCATGAAATCAACCCGTCGATGGGTCATGCGGGACATAACCATCATGCAATGATGATTGCGGATTTCAAAAAGCGCTTTTATGTTGTTCTCTTTTTGACGATTCCTATCATGCTGTTGTCAATGATGATACAGCAGTTTATTGGTGTGGATTGGCATTTTAATGGGTCTTCCTATATTCTATTTGCATTATCATCTATCGTATTTTTTTATGGTGGCTGGCCTTTCTTAAAAGGCTTGGTTGATGAAGTAAAAGCAAAGAATCCCGGTATGATGTTTTTGATCGGTTTTGCCATTTCAGTTGCTTATGTATATAGCGTAGCCATTGTGTTTGGTTTACAGGGTATGGACTTCTTTTGGGAACTGGCAACCCTTATACTTATTATGCTTTTGGGGCATTGGATAGAAATGAAATCGATCGCCGGTGCATCAAAAGAATTGGAACTATTGGTTCAGTTGATGCCTGCCGAAGCGCATATGGTAATGCCTGAAATGATACACGATGTCAAGACTGATACACTCAAAGAAAACGACATCATTTTGGTAAAACCAGGAGAAAAAGTAGCTGCCGATGGCATCATACTTGAGGGTGAGAGTTATTTGAATGAATCCATGCTGACCGGGGAATCAAAACCTGTGCAAAAGATAAAAGGTGATAAAGTAATTGCAGGCGCAATCAACGGGAACGGCTCTATTAAGATAACGGTATCACACGGCGCGAAGGAATCTTATCTCTCACAGGTAATTAAACTGGTAGACGATGCACAAAAATCGAAATCAAAAACACAATTATTAGCGGATACTGCTGCAAGGTGGTTAACTGTGATTGCTTTGATATGCGGTATCGCTACGTTTTTATATTGGTATCTAACAGGGCAAACTGTAGCCTTTGCCATGGAGAGAATGGTTACGGTAATTGTTATCTGTTGCCCACATGCTCTGGGGCTGGCGGTTCCTTTGGTGGTTGCAAAATCAACAGCTTTATCGGCAAAAAATGGATTGTTGATTAAAAATAGGACTGCCTTTGAGAGTGCCCGGAAAATAACCACTATCGTATTTGATAAAACCGGCACGCTAACAGTTGGAAAGTTTGAAGTGTCAAAAATTGTATCTCTTCAAAATGATCTAGCTGAAAAGGATATCATCCGACTAGCATCGGCGCTTGAACAAAAATCTGAACACCCGATTGCGACAGGTATTTTGCAAAAAGCAAAAGAACTATCGATCACAATCCCTGAGACAGAAAACTTTAATGCCATCACAGGCAAAGGCGTAGAAGCAACGGTGGAAGGGAGGAAAATATTGATTGTAAGTCCGGGTTATTTAAAGGAAAATAATATTCCCATTCCTGAAAACTTTGTTGCCAATGATACAGAAACGGTTGTCTTCCTGGTTATTGATAATCAACTCGGCGGATACATTGCTTTATCGGATGAAATACGACCGGAATCAGCAGAAGCTATTCAAATCCTGAAAGAAAACAAAATCAAATCCATTTTGCTAACAGGCGATAATAGTAAAGTGGCAAAAAGCGTAAGTAACACACTGGGCATGGAAAGTTTTATAGCGGAAGTTTTGCCTCATCAAAAGTTAGAGAAAATTAAAGAACTGCAAAGCAAGGGGGAGTTTGTTGCCATGACTGGTGATGGTGTAAATGATGCACCGGCATTAGCCATCGCCGATGTTGGGATTGCTGTTGGAAGCGGCAGTGATATAGCTGCCGAAACCGCAGGAATTGTTTTGGTAAACAGTAATCCAAAAGATATTGTCAATTTGATTTTATTTGGCAAAGCCACATACAAAAAAATGATTCAGAATTTAATCTGGGCAACTGGGTATAACGTTATTGCACTACCTCTTGCCGCAGGTGTTTTATACAGCCAAGGAATTTTATTAAGTCCTGCGGCAGGCGCCGTTTTAATGACAGTAAGTACAATCGTGGTTGCTATTAATGCAAGCATGTTATCCGTAAAAAAATAAAAGTAGTAAAATGAAAAAAATAAATTTAATCGTATTGGGATTGGGGCTTTATTTATGTAGCAGCGCTCATGATGGGAAAAGAATGGATATAGGGAATACAGAAAATAAAGAACAACCCTCTGTAACCTATACATGCCCGATGCATCCAGAGATTCATGCTGCAAAACCGGGCAACTGTCCAAAATGTGGGATGAAACTGGTAAAAGAGAAACCAAAACCGGTTGTCAAACCAAAGGAAGTAGAGAAGCCTAAGATTGGTAAACCTGTTATGCAAATGCCGGATAACACTAAGGACACCGTTCCCGCAGCTAAAAAACTGCAAGCGCTATCCTATACCTGTCCCATGCATCCTGAAATACATTCTGATAAACCGGGCAACTGTCCTAAATGCGGGATGAAACTGGTTGTAGAAAAACCAAAAACGAATGCTGCACCAGCCACTCACCAGGATCACCAAGGCATGGACATGAACAAGAAAGATACATCCGCAAAAAAGATGGATATGAAAATGGATCACGACATGGGGAACATGGAGGGGAAAAAAGTAAGTTTAGGTCCAATAAAAACTATCCCCAATAATACTCCGCCACGAACAGTGCGGTACGATTTATATATCGCTGACACAATGGTAAATTTTTCGGGAAAAACTAAAAGAGCCATTGCCGTAAATGGACAGATCCCAATGCCGACATTGACATTTACTGAAGGCGATACGGCGGAGATTTATGTACACAACGAATTGAATGAGGAAACATCGCTGCATTGGCATGGTCTGTTTCTACCTAATCAATATGATGGCGTTCCTAATTTGACTCAAATGCCTATTAAACCACATACCACCCATTTGTATAAATTCCCGATCATTCAAAGTGGAACGCATTGGTACCATAGCCATACCGAATTACAGGAACAGATCGGCATGTACGGTATGTTTATCATGAATAAGAGAGCAGAATGGAACATACCTACCATACCACTTGTACTCAGTGAGTGGATAGATATGAAACCGAAAGAGGTACATCGAAGCCTCCATGCGGCAACGGATTGGTTTGCGATTCAAAAAGGCAGTACACAAAGTTATACCGAAGCCATAAAACAAGGTCATCTGAAAACAAAGCTTACCAATGAATGGAAACGGATGAACGCAATGGATTTGACAGATGTATATTATGATCAATTCCTGGTAAATGGTAAAAATCAACTGGAACAACCACAATTTAAAGCGGGCGATAAAGTAAGGCTTCGGATAGCAAATGGCGGAGCCTCTGATTATTTCTGGTTATCGTATGCGGGAGGGAAAATTACCGTAGTAGCTTCGGATGGCAATGATGTAGAACCGGTAGAGGTTGACAGGTTGATCGTAGCTGTTTCAGAAACGTACGATGTAGTGATTACCGTTCCTGAAAATAAAAGTTATGAATTTTTAGTAACACCAGAGGACCGTACCAAGTTTGCATCCGTATGGCTGGGCGCTGGTGAAAAAGTTGCGGCCAAAAAAATGAAGCGCCCAAAATATTTTGCCGGCATGAAGATGATGAACGACATGATGGATATGAAAGGGAACCTGGTTGAAATGGAAGGCATGGTTATGCAAAATCAGATCATGGACATGAATACAGTTATGTATCCTGAAATAACAGGAGAAGAGAAATCTAAAAAAGAGATGCCAAAGGGTAGTATGCAGAGTATGAACATGGAAGCAGAAATGCCGGATATTGTTACCCTTAATTATAACATGCTGAAATCTCCTACAAAAACTTCTCTCCCTAAAGATGCACCGGTGAAAGAACTGAAGTTTAATTTAACCGGAAACATGAACCGTTATGTGTGGAGCCTCGACAATAAGGTAGTTTCAGAATCAGATAAGATATTGATCAAAAAAGGAGAAAACATCAGGATCATTCTTTACAATAATAGTATGATGCGCCACCCGATGCACCTGCATGGACATGATTTCAGGTTGCTCAATGGCCAGGGCGAATATGCACCTATGAAAAACATCATCGACATTATGCCCATGGAGAAGGATACATTAGAGTTCAATGCTAATGTTTATGGCGATTGGTTCTTTCATTGTCATATTTTGTACCACATGATGAGCGGTATGGGACGGGTATTTTCTTACGAGAACCAACCCGCTAACCCGGAAATACCAAACCCGAAACTGGCGCAGCGAAAATTGTTTGCCGATGACAGGGAGTTTCATCCTATGGGAAGAATTGGCATTGAAAGTAATGGTACTGATGGTGAGTTCATGCTTGCAAACACAAGATGGAAGGCAACTACCATGTGGCACCTGGGCTTTCATGACATGCATGGGTATGAAAGTGAAACAATGATTGGACGTTATTTAGGCAGGATGCAGTGGTGGTTTCCTTATGTTGGCTTCGACTATCATTTTAAAATGGAAGGCGGACCCAAAAATATATTCGGTGATGAGGAGAAAACATGGTTCGGTCAAACAAGTAATAAGAACAATCGTAAAACGGTAGTCGCTGGTATTGCCTATACACTTCCGATGCTGGTAACCGCAGATGGAAGAATTGATGGAGATGGAAAATTCAGGTTCCAGTTAAGCCGGGAAGATGTTCCGGTATCGCCACGGTTACGCTTTAACTGGATGATCAATACCGATAAAGAATATGCAGCAGGGTTCAGGTATATTCTCACGAAGTATATTTCGCTATCCAGCCATTATGATAGCGACATGGGCCTGGGAGCCGGGCTTACCATAACTTATTAATTAATTGCTGCTTTAATAGTCAGAAGATGCTAAGGTTACTCAAGTTTTTACTGTTATCTACACTTGTACTAAGTGGATGCCGGTTTAATAATAAAGAAAAAACTGCAGAGCCAATCAAGATTGAAGGGCTGCTCCCTAAGATACAATTGGTTGATCTTGATAACAAGATTGTTCGTCTTGACGAATACAAAGGGAAAACGATATTTATTAATTTCTGGGCCACCTGGTGCAAGCCTTGCATTGAAGAAATGCCTTCGATAGAAAAGGCGCAAAGTATCATGAAGAGCAAAGAAATAGTTTTCCTGCTGGCATCATCTGAGGGGATTGATGAAATTAAGGAGTTCAGTAAAAATCATAGCTATCAATTCCGGTATGTGCATCTTGAAAACGGGGAAACATTAAATCTCCAGGCTTTACCAACCACTTTTATTATTAATCCTATGGGAAACCTTGTTTTCTCAGAAATGGGTTCCCGTAATTGGGGTGAAAGTGATAATATCAACCTGATCAAAAAAATAACCCAACAACATGACTAAACTATTATCTCTTTTTGCATTAACTGTTTTGGTTATTGCCTGTAAAAATCAATCAACAGAGCAAAGCAATGTAAAGCCGCTTGTTCTAAATGTTGATTCAGTCAGTGGGGAACCGTTTTTGTTTACAGATTCCGCTGGTGTTAACTTTCTTTCATGGGTTGAGAAAACGAAAGAAAAAAGTACCTTTCTTTTTTCACGGCTGAAGGGAGATGAATGGTCGAAGCCAACTGTCATCAGTTCCGGCGACAACTGGTTTGTTAACTGGGCAGATTATCCTATGCTTGCTTCTGATGGATCTGGCGGTATGGTCGCTCATTTTCTTGAGAGAAGTGAAAAAGGCAAATATACCTATGATGTAAAACTGGTCACCTCTGGAGATGGAGGTAATACCTGGAGCACCCCAAAGATCCTGAATGAAGATGGGAAAAAGGCGGAACATGGATTTGTATCACTCGTTCCCTATGGAAACAATTTTTTTGTTGCGTGGCTTGACGGTAGAAATGCTGCAATGGAAGGGAAAGGGGGTCATAGTGAAGGACACCATGGCCAAATGACATTGCGGGCCGCTGTTATTGATAAGTCAGGAACTAAAATTTCAGAATGGGAGTTGGATAACCGGGTTTGCGATTGCTGCCAAACCACAGCAGCGATCACCGCAAACGGACCTATTGTTATTTACCGCGACCGTTCGGAATCGGAAGTCAGGGATATATCCATTGTGCGCTTTGTTAATGGTCAATGGACAGAACCTAAAACCATCTTTGCTGACAATTGGACGATCGCGGGCTGTCCCGTTAACGGTCCAAGGGTTGATGCACGCGGCAATAACATGGCAGTAGCAAGATTTACGTCACCCGATAAAAAGGGACAGGTAAGTGTTGTTTTTTCACAAGATGGTGGCGCAACCTTCGATGCCCCGATCCGTGTTGATGGGGGCGAGACGATTGGCCGTGTCGATATTATCCTGCTCGATGACAAAACTGCTATGGTAAGTTGGATGGAAGGGGATGCGATAAAAGCGGCGAAAATTCATGCTGACGGAACAAAGGGACCCTCTATCACAATTGCTTCTTCATCACAATCAAGATCCAGCGGGTTCCCCCAAATGACCAAATCCGGTAACAGCATTGTATTTGCATGGACAGATGATAAATTGAAAAAAATCAGTACAGCACGACTTGCCCTATAACAAGTTTTGGAAGAAAAACACTTTATTGTAAGGTTGCAACGAAAATTATGTCTAAGGGGTAAACACTCGGTATTTGATATCTTAACATTGCGTTTTGCATGGATAGGAAGAAAAAATATACCTTTAGAGAAGGATAGTCATGAAAAAACTACTGGTAACCATATTAGCTGTTGTATACATCACCGTCTCAAGCGGTGCTACTATCAACATGCATTATTGCATGGGTAAACTGATGACAGTAGATCTGAAACAGGAGCAAAAAGGCACCTGTGGTAGTTGCGGCATGGAAAAAGTTGGTCACAAAGGTTGCTGCAAAGATGAACAGAAAAAACTACAGATCGAAAAGGACCAGAAAATCTCCGAATCATCTTTCCAGTTTCTATCCTTTGTTTCAGATATAAGTGTCCCATGCTATTTTTCATATAGTGATCATTCCTCACTTTCGATTAGTTACCCCGTTTCTCACGCACCACCCGGTGTGGAAACAATACCCATTTTTATCCGCAACTGCAATTTCCGAATTTGATTTTTCTTTTTGTAATGTAATGCCCGCCTCTCGCGGGTCAAAGGCATTTCTATAATGCCGGCTTCTTTACTATTCAATCATTGATAAAATATTACAAATGAAAAAGTTTCAAATACTTTTTGCGATGCTGTTTGCAATCGCAACTATTCAGTCCGTTAACGCACAAAGCAATAAATCTGACCGTCTCAAAAATGTGAAGGCCTCCGATACACTTGTAAGCTATATATGCCCGATGCACCCCGAAGAAACCAGTGATAAGCCGGGAAAGTGTGCTAAATGCGGCATGGCGCTGAATCTCTCCAAAAAAGAGTTGATGAAAGCGGGTGTGGTAAAATATACCTGTACCATGCATCCGGAAGTAACAAGTGATAAACCGGGTCAATGTTCTAAATGCGGGATGAATCTCAACCTTTCTAAAAAAGAACAAATGAAAGTGGAAGTAATGAACGGGTACAAATGTCCAATGCACGCAGACGTTACAAGCGACAAACCCGGTAAATGTTCAAAATG
This sequence comes from Sediminibacterium sp., assembly GCA_036758845.1. Taxonomy (GTDB): domain Bacteria; phylum Bacteroidota; class Bacteroidia; order Chitinophagales; family Chitinophagaceae; genus Sediminibacterium. Next base: position 28,549 of record DAIOVU010000024.1, on the reverse strand, counting down.
CGGCATGGCACTGACAGCCATAAAACCTAAAACGAAAGACTAATTATTTTTTAAAAGACGATCATCAAAATTTATATCATGAAAACATTTCTTTTTTTAATAACAATAACCATTTCAATTGCAGCCAATGCACAGGTTTCTAAAGTGTCTTTACAGGCAAGTGGTCTAACATGCAGCATGTGCAGCAACTCGATCAACAAGGCTTTAAAGACAATCGATTTTGTTCAGAATGTAAATCCAAATATCAAAACATCTACATTCGAAATTACCTTTAAGGAGGGTTCTTCTGTTGATTTCGATAAACTGAAAAAGAAAGTAGAAGATGCGGGATTCACTGTTGCGAGCTTTGTTGCATTTGTGAATTTCGCTAATACAGAAATAAAAGCCAACGAACCCGTTAAGGTCGGTGATAAAACTTTTTACATTCTTAATGCAAAAGAAAAATCTTTGAACGGCGCAAAACAGGTAAGAATCGTTGATAAAGGATTTGTATCAACAAAGGATTTTAAGAAAAATACATTGGCTGCCCCAACAAGCGGAAACGGCGTGTATAATGTAACCATTTAATCATCGGGCTTTGCTTTCGGGCAAAGCCCTTTACATTTTTTATATGAAGACCAAACTAATTACTGCGATGTTGCTGATCTCATTTAGCAGCATGGCGCAGGAACTATATGTTTATACTGAACCGGCCAGTAATATGGCTGCCAAAAGTATTGGCCTCCGGCTGAATAATTTCATCATGCCCGAATCTTACACGGCCAAAACCAATTATCATATGATACCTGAGATCATGGTTGGCGTTTCCAAAACTACCATGGTTCATTTTGATGCCTTTCTATCAAACCGAAACAAAGGATTATCTGTAGAGGGTGGCAGTATCTATGCCAAATATCGATTCCTGAGTAATGATGAAGTGCAGAAACATTTTCGTATGGCAGCTTTTTGCAGGTACAGTTTTAACAACAGCGATATTCACCAGGAAGAGATCAACCTTTATGGCCATAACACAGGGTTCGAGACGGGCGTTGTTGCCACACAGTTGCTGCACAAAGTGGCGATTTCATCAGGTCTATCATTTGTCAAAGCGCTGGACAATGGTAACAGTAATAAATTCCCATACAGCAATCTCGACAGGCAGGCAATCAATTATACTTTATCAATAGGGAAATTGATGTTGCCGAAAGATTACACTGATTATAAACAAACCAATTTGAACCTGATGTTGGAATTTTTGAATCAATTCAACCTGGGTTCCGGCAAATATTATATGGATATTGCTCCTTCTATGCAGCTTATCTTTAATAGTGTTGCCAGGGTTGACATTGGTTACAGGCAACAATTGAACAGTTCACTTTACCGTACTGCTCCAAATGGTTTGTTTGTCCGGTTAGAGTATAATTTATTCAATGCATATTAAAAGGAAGGAATTGAACGATCCCACTAAAAACGAGTGATGTTAATAGATAAATATCTTTCTGTTTACGATTTCAAAGAATTTTATTCTATCAAAGCGAATAGCCCAGCTAATGAAATCTATATTACCTTGTAACCGATGACATTTAAAAATTTAAAAAATATCGACAAATTTGGTACTGCAGGATTATTTCTGACAGCAATATTTTCACCGTGTTGTTTCCCGCTTTTTGCATTTGCGGCATCTGCTCTTGGGTTGGGCAGCGCTGAACTTTTTGGTGGCTGGACTATGTGGGTCTTTCAGGCTATGGTATTGGTCTCAATACTTGGACTTTATATTTCTTACCGAAAACATGGTTGTTTGTATCCATTATTGGTGGCTGTTCCCAGTGGGCTTATCATTTCTTACGCATATCATTTTAATGATAATGACAATTGGATATATTTTCTCTACGCCGGAATGTTTGGAATGTTGGCGGCAACCATTTGGAATTTTCAAAGGAACAGGCTTCACAACACAAATGAAATTGTATTGCGATCCACTATTACCTGTCCGGAATGCGGGCATTCCAAAGAGGAAATAATGCCAACAAATGCATGTATTTTTTTTTACGAGTGTGAAAACTGCAAAACACGCTTGAAACCAAAACAAGGGGACTGCTGTGTTTTTTGCAGCTATGGAACAATGAAGTGTCCGCCAATGCAGGGGGGAGAGAACTGTTGTTAGCCCAAGGTGAGCATTTGATGCAGCGCGGAAGATGGCAGATATCAAATAGTCTATTTTGATTGTATGGCATTTTACCTAATTAGACCAGGTAGCGTAACCAGCTATTTAAATAACTACAAAGCGTAGAATATAGTGGACAGGCAAAGATGCAGAGATGCTAACCTCAGAAGGTTAATCTAAGTAGAGAGGTGGCATGTTTTTTTCATATTTTAATAAAATTCAAATTATGACAAACAATAACGAAGAAAAAAAAGACGGTGTCAACCAAACGCCTGGCACAGGTAAAGCGAACCCGGAACAGCATGAGCATGCTGAACATCATCAGGAACTGGAACATCATCCACATCCTGAACATCACGATGGGAATACGGATCCTAATGTGCTGGAAAAACACCCGGAAGCAGAGCATCATGAACATGATGAGCATCATAAAGAGAAAGAACATCATCCTAGGAAGTAACCCTAAGATTTTACCCGATTAAAAATTGTTTTTAATCGGGTAATCTTAAACATGATTTTTTAGACATATAGTTTTCACACCACCTTATTATAGATCTAATGCAATTTTTTTGCAGATAGACTATCCTTCCAACGAAGTAAGGAGTAACAAAAGCATTTATTAATCAGCATTTAGATTTGATTACTTACTGAATTTTTTGAAAATGCTTTTTACTGAACTTTCAATTTCCTGATCTGATAACAGTTTGGTATTTACCTCTTTTGTTGTCCAGCCTTGCCAGAAGGTTTTGTCTGTTTTTGCATCGATTAAACTTACGGTTAAAGTACCTTCCGTTACCTGATATTGCGAATTGTTATAACCGGCAAAGCGGGAGGGATAGTAAAGAGTTCCCAATCTTCTTGTATAGGGGTTGTAATACATGCGCGAATAAGAGGGCGTGTAGACAGGATCACTTGTTCTTCGGGTATTTCTTTCAACAAGTACATCATAAGCTAAAACAGCGTCCGGGTTTGTGGGATCCTCCCGCCATCCTGCACTTATCAGACTTTGATTTACAGCATTTCTGATTTTACTTTCCTGAATGTCGTTGTGTTTTTTCTGCTCGTGCACTTCCTGTGTTTCTGACCATGCAAATGTTTTGTACTGGCTAAGATCGACGGTGTCATCCCGCTGAATATAAGCCTTTGAGGAACAGCTGGTGAACAGTATAGCGGAAACGGCAAAAAGAGAAAAGAGTTTTATAAACGGGTTTTTCATAAAGGTGTTTTTTTAAATAGGTCAAAAACTAGGCACTAACCAAAAAAGGTCGTGTTAAATCGCTCACAATGCTGTTGAGGTTAGGAGCGTCCAGTAACCTGCAAATTTATTTGTAAAATAATTGTACCAAAGTCTTTCCAATTGGCACAAGAACTACTTTTGACTCATGACCCCTATCCAGTTTAGAAAAGAAGAAATAAAGGGACTGTTTACTTATCTCTATGTCGAACCGCCCGCATACGAATCAATGCCGGGATTGACTGACGGAAGCTTATCCTATCCGGCCACAGGCCTTCAACCTGTAGACCCTATCATATATAGCAGTCTTTTCCGCCACTATTTGGCACTGGCGGATTTTTGTTGTGGTAAAATGGACAAATATGTTTTATTGCCGCCGTCTCCAGATACGGAAAATTCAGACATCTTATTATGGCTCGGGGCATCACGGTGGCGGTTTGAATTGCTTTCAAATGACGTTGACGGCCTGGGCGCCGACAAAGGGTTTGTACAAACGATGAATTATGATACTGCCAACCCATCTGTTGTGCTTTTTGCGTCGAACAATTTTCCTGATCTTTCCCTTCTTCCGGAAGACCTGTTTGGGGAAGCCTCATCTCAATGCAGTCTTTTCGGACTCAGCCCAAACAGATCGGGAGCCCTGCTTCATTTTTTACAATCTGGAGCTGTCCCGGAAATCCAAAGGTTTCTTCTGGAAAGCGAGTTATTTTTTCAAGTTTCCATTGCCAAACAGCTAGGCAGCTACAATTCCATTCTGATTAAGTCACCCTTTGATATTGACAGAGACCTTGCCGCTTTTCACTCGATCCTTGATCCTGATAATTAATTCTCAGCGTACCTGTTTCTCATTTTTTAAGGAAAATCTTACCCCTGGCAAAGATTTGGAGTGTGGGCACGATTTTTTCCACTGTTTTGTAAAATACATGTATGGATGGGCTTAAAATGGAAAAATGGCGGACTTCTTTTGAAATGGGGGTATCAGGACTAAAGGCCAGTTATGATTCACTTTTACTGCATAAACGCTTTGAAGAGACCTTTATTTTGAAAACTGATGAAACCAGCCATACTTTTTACCTGGAGCTGGATCCGGAACTACCTGCAGAAGTGCAGGACAGGCTGGAAAAACTACTTATTGAAACGGAACCTGAGGACTCCATATAATGTAATTGCAACCACATTGTGATTTTTTACCCTATCTAATAAATTGTTTTGCCGATAAACACCCTACTTTTGCACCTCATGCGTATTACCGTTTTCATATTAACGTTTATTGTACTGGGACTGAGTCTTCTCCCGTGTGCAGACAGGGGCAACGCTATGAAAGCTGGAAAAGCAAACACAGAAATCACTGCCCAAACCAACCACGAAGAAAACCAGGGTAACAATGATCTTTGCCCGCCGTTTTGCCATTGCGGTTGCTGCGCCAATGTATTTATCAAAACAAGTTTCCTCTCTTTGGAAATGCCACCTCAGATTTACATTAACAAAATACCTTCTTATTTACCTGGTGACATCACCGGTATATCCTTGCCCATCTGGCAACCTCCGCAGTTAATAGCTTAATTGTAGTGCGCTAAAACGCACGAATTCTGCTGTGCTTAATGCACGGACTATCATCATTTTCTCACTATCCAACCAGTGTGGTTATGGCTAAGTCAAAGCCGCCAGGCCGCAAGCAGAAAATTGTTTATAGCAAAATAAAAGACCCGGTTAAACCAAAATGGATCCGAATTACCAAGTCCATTACCATTGTTGTGCTGTCTATTGTTCTGCTGCTGGCTATGGCGGGTATGTTGTTGAAATACTTTCATCTGATTTCAAATCATTTATAGGTCATGTTAAATAAGATCATAGATTTTTCTGTCAAGAATAAATTAGTCGTCGGCATTTTCACCTTTGCCCTCATTATATGGGGCGTAATGTCTCTAAACAAACTTCCGATCGATGCGGTTCCTGACATCACCAATAACCAGGTACAGATCATCACAGTTAGTCCGTCACTGGCCGCCCAGGAAGTAGAGCAGCTCATTTCTTACCCGGTGGAACAGACCATGTCCCTGATTCCGGAAATACAGGAGGTTCGCTCTATCTCCCGCTTTGGGCTTTCAGTGGTAACCGTCATCTTTCATGATGATGCCAATATTTATTGGGCCCGCTCGCAGGTAGCTGAAAGGCTTCCGGAAGCACGAAGCAAAATACCGGAGGGTACCGGAGAACCGGAAATGTCACCCATCTCTACCGGATTGGGCGAGATATACCAATATGTACTTCATCCAAAAAAAGGGTTTGAAAATAAATATAATGCAACCGACCTGCGCACACTGCAGGATTGGTATGTAAGGAGGCAACTGCTCGGTACACCCGGCATCGCCGAAGTCAATAGTTTCGGTGGTTTCTTAAAACAATACGAGATCGCCCTGAACATAAACCAGACACGCAGTTACAATATTTCCATAGGGGACATATTTACCGCGCTAGAAAAAAACAACCAGAATACCGGTGGTTCTTACATTGATAAAAAACCAAATGCTTATTTTATTCGGAGTGAGGGTCTCATTACCAACCTCGGTGATATTGAACGCATCGTGGTGAAAAAAACCCAAACCGGTTTCCCGGTTACCATTCGCGACATTGCAACCGTCGGTTTTGGGGCAGCCAATCGTTATGGGGCATTAACGCGAAACGATCGTGAAGCTGTTGGAGGAATTGTTATGATGCTAAAAGGCAGTAATTCCAGCGAAGTGGTAAAAAGAGTCAAAGAAAAAGTCTTACAGATACAGAAAACCCTTCCTGAAGGCGTGGTACTCGAAGCCTTCCTTGACCGCAGTGAATTTGTAGGCAGGGCGATCGACACGGTTAAGAAAAATCTCATTGAAGGAGCGCTGATCGTCATATTTGTACTCGTGGTTTTCCTGGGTAATATCCGCTCAGGCTTGATCGTTGCCTCCGTGATTCCACTGGCCATGCTCTTTGCCATTTCGCTGATGAATCTCTTTGGCGTATCGGGAAACCTCATGAGCCTTGGCGCCATTGATTTCGGGTTGATCGTAGATGGAGCGGTCATTATCGTGGAAGCGACCATGCATCACCTTGCCAGCCGTAAAGAGGGCAGAATTGACCAGGCGGAGATGGATCGCGAGGTAGGCTCGTCGGCAAAAAAAATGATGAACTCGGCAGCATTCGGGCAGATCATAATATTTATAGTTTACATGCCTATCCTGGCACTGGTAGGCATAGAAGGTAAAATGTTCCGGCCAATGGCGCAGACCGTTTCTTTTGCTATCCTTGGCGCCTTCCTGCTGTCACTGACTTATGTTCCCATGATGAGTGCGTTATTTCTCAGCAAAAACATAAAACATAAACGAAATCTCTCAGATAAGATGATGGATTTCCTCCATCGTATTTACACACCTGTGCTCAGAGGCGCTTTGCGCATGAAAAAAATAGTGGTACTGATCGCAGTTTCTCTGATGGTTATTGCTTTTTTCGTGTTCTCTAAATTGGGTGGAGAATTTCTCCCGCAATTGGAAGAAGGCGACCTGGCGGTTGAAACAAGGTTGTTGACGGGAAGTTCCCTAAGCCAGACTGTTGAAAAAATAACCCAGGCTTCCAATATACTCACCAAAGAATTTCCGGAAGTGAAAGAAGTAATTGGTAAACTCGGTGCATCTGAAATACCTACTGATCCCATGCCTATCGAAGCTGGAGACATCACTATTATTCTTAAACCCAAAAAAGAATGGGTGAGCGCAAGTACACGCGAAGAGTTGGCTGAGAAAATGAAAAAAGCGCTGGAAAGAATCCCCGGTGTAAGTTTTGGTTTCTCACAGCCCATACAACTTCGTTTTAATGAGCTTATCTCGGGAGTGCGCCAGGACGTGGGCATTAAAATATTCGGGGAAGACATGCAGGTGCTTGCCGAACTGGCTAAAAAGATCGGTAGTATCGTTCCCACAGTCAAAGGTGCAGAGGACCTGTACGTAGAACAGGTGGGTGGTCTGCCACAGATCTCAGTTAAGCTCGACCGTGACAAGATCGCACAGTTTGGTCTAAATGTATCCGATATCAACCAGGTAATCAATACTGCCTTTGCCGGTGGTAAGGCCGGTACCGTATTTGAGGGAGAGAAGCGATTTGATCTTGTTATCCGATTACAACAGGCCGAGCGCCAGGGTATTGAAGATGTACGCAGGCTCTTTGTGGTGGCTGCTGACGGAACCCAGATTCCGCTCGAACAGGTGGCAGATATCAATCTGGTATTAGGGCCCAACCAGGTGCAGCGTGAACAGGCGCAACGCAGAATCATAGTTGGCTTTAACGTTCGTGGAAGAGACATCGCATCTGTGGTAGAAGAAATGCAGCTGAAAATTGACCAGAAGATCAAAATGCCGGTGGGTTATTACATTACTTACGGTGGTCAGTTTAAGAACCTGGAAGAAGCTAACAAAAGGCTGTCCATAGCAGTACCTGTAGCATTGGGGCTTATCCTTCTGTTACTGTATTTCGCATTTGGCTCCTTTAAATATTCTTTACTCATATTCACCGCAATCCCGATGTCAGCCATCGGCGGAGTGTTCGCACTGCTGATCCGCGGCATGCCTTTCAGTATTTCAGCCGGTGTAGGTTTTATCGCCCTCTTTGGCGTTGCCGTACTGAACGGGATCGTTCTTATCTCGGAATTCAACCGGCTTAAAAAAACTGGACTAACCAATTTAAATGATATCATAATGAAGGGAACCGCTATCCGATTGCGTCCGGTACTCATGACTGCAGCAGTGGCTTCACTTGGTTTCCTGCCTATGGCACTTTCATCCGGTGCCGGTGGCGAGGTACAAAAGCCGCTTGCGACAGTTGTGATTGGTGGGCTGCTTACGGCAACACTGCTCACACTCATTGTACTGCCTGTGCTTTACACTTTCTTTGAAAGGTTCGGCAAAGGTAAAGAGCCCAAAAAATTGACGGCGGTAGTGACCATGTTGTTATTGTTCTTGGGCGGTTCAGCTACAGTGAATGCACAGGTGCCGGCTACTGCCACCAATACAAGGATCAACCTTCAGTCGGCCATAAGCCGTTCGCTGGATGCCAACCCTAACATCAGGGCGGGCAACCTGAACATTGATTACCAACAGGCGCTTAAAGGGGCGGCAAAAGATATCGGCAAAACCAATATCACCTTAACGCTGGGGCAGTATAACAGTCCGATCGTGTATGACAACAACATCACCATTACGCAGAACATTCCCAACCCTGTTTACTTAAAACGGCTTTCCGAACTCAGCGATGCATCGATCGATGCGAGCCGCCTGCAGGTGGGCATCTATAGAAGCCAGGTGACTTACCAGGTTAAAAGCATTTACTACAGGTTGATTTACCGGCAGGAACAACGCAGGCTTAACGACACATTGGTTAGCCTATATGAGCGGGTACTCAAAGCAGCGGACACCCGCTTTACGGCCGGTGAAACCAATATCCTGGAGAAATACAACGCCAATACCCAGCTCCAGGAAGCCATCGCGCAGAGCAACCAACTTGGGGAACAGATCAGGACGGATCTCGGACAATTGGCCAGTTTCACTTTCGACTCAAGCCTCAGCGGGATTGCAGATACACTTCTGGTAGAAAAACATCTTGTAATGAATCTCGATTCAGGCTTGCTCAGTAATAACCCTGAGCTACAGGCACTCCGGTCACAAATCGCCGTTGCGGAAAAGGAGATCAGCGTAGAAAAGAGTAAACTCCTGCCTGATTTTAACGTGGGCTATTTTAATCAGTCACTGGTAGGTACCTACGATGTAAACGGGTCTCCTAAATATTATGGCGCAGGTAAACGTTTCCAGGGCATTGAGGCAGGTATCAGCATACCGATTTTTGCCCGACCCCAGAAAGCGCGGATACGTGCGGCCCAGATCAACCGGCAGCGAAGGGAAGCTGAAGTCCAGGCGTTTTATTTCAGCCTTTCACAAAGAGGGTCATTACTCCTTTCTGACCTACGGCGAATTACGATTCAGCTGAATTATTACCGCAAAACGGCACTTCCCCAGGCACAGCTGCTCATACGTACCTCGCAGCGCGCATTTGAAGCCGGAGAAATGGATTACTACCAGTTGTCTCAATCACTGAACAATGCAAACAGTGTCCGCCGCCAATACATCGAATTATTGAATCAATACAACCAGTCAGCGATCGAACTGGAATTAATTACAGGTTTATAAATTTTTACTACCATGCGCAAAACACTTTATGCAATAGCACTCACCCTTTCTTTTTTCTTTACAGCCTGTTCTTCCAAAAAAGAAGAAGTTCAGGTAGAGAAGGCAGAGGAACACAACCCGGATGTGGTTGAATTTACCAATGAACAGTTCCAGACTGTAGATGTCCGTTTCGGTGGGGTTATCACTACCAACTTAAGCAACTATATTAAGGCATCCGGCACCATTGATGTTCCCCCACAGGATCTGGTAAGTATTACTTCACCTTATGGAGGGTCGATCAGGAGCACCACTGTCATCGAAGGAAAATACATGAAGAAAGGCGAACTGATCGCCACCATTGAAAATCCGGAGTTTGTTCAGGTGCAGCAGGATTATTTGGAAACCAGCAGCCAGCTCAGTTTTTTACAGCAGGATCTTACAAGACAGGAAGAACTGGTGAAAGAAAACATCGCAGCGCGCAAATCGTTACAGAAAGCAACGAGTGAATACAACACCATGAATGCGAGGCTTGAGGGCTTGAAGGCCAGGCTGCGAATCATGAACATTAACCCGTCCAGCGTTAAGGCCGGTAATTTTACTTCCGTAACCCGTATCTATGCCCCGACCAACGGCTACATTACCCACGTATATTCCAACGTCGGCAAATTCATCGGACCCAACGAATTGATGGCTGATATGGCCAATACCAATAACATCATGATCAGGGTTAAAGTGTTTGAAAAAGACTTGCCGAATATAAAACTCGGGCAAAAGGTACGCTTCCGTGCCACCGGTGACAGCGTAGAACGTACGGCCAAAGTATTCCTGATTGGTAAAGACATCGATACCGACCGGACCGTGGAAGTGCATGCCGCTATTGAAAGATTAACCAGCAATATGCTGCCCGGTATGTTCGTCAATGCCATCGTTGAAATCGGTACGTCCAGCACACCAGCTTTGCCGCAGGCTGCGGTCGTGCCTTCAGGTGGAAAGCATTACATTTTTGTGGAAGAGCCATCCAAACAAGGAGAGCAAAACACAAAAACAGCGGACAAAGAAAAGCACCATTCGTTCAGAAGGGTCGAAGTGGGTATAGGCGTAACGGAGAACGGTTTTACGGCCGTGATCCTGCCTGAAAAATTTGACCCCAAAAGCAAGATTGTAATCAAAGGTGCCTATGACCTGTTATCTAAAATGAACAACTCGGAAGAGGAAGAAGAATAATCAGTTTTAAACCTCTTACAAGATGCTTCAACTGCTTGAATTTACGCATAACAATATCATCGCTACCCGCACAGACACCATGTTGAGCGCTGCCGGGTATGCGAAGATTCTTCCGCTTGTTCACAACATTGAAAGCAGGGGCAAGAAGGTCAGATGGTATTTTGAAATAGATGATAATTCCATTTTAGACGAAAGTTATTGCAGCAAACCGGCGACCGATGGTGATTACCAGCTGGCTTTCCCACGCGCAGCAGCGATGGAGAAAATAGCGATAGTTGCGACTGAAAAATGGCAGGTATTTCTAACAGTAATAAAAGGAATTGCACCAAACGCAGACGTTCGATGCTTTGGTTTGCAGGATCGCAAAAAAGCGATGAAATGGATCGAGGTGTAGAAAAGTGTTTTGACTGAAATACCTTAAAATGTAAAAAATCCCAGCAATTCTTCCCGCTTTTTACAATACTGCAAAAGGCGAAATATTGTTTAGTGAAAAGGGCGTATTGTTGGAGAAAGCAAATGCAAAAGAAAAATTTAAATGCAAGTTATGGACATCGGATTTGAACTCATCATCATCGTAAAATTACTGGCCTCTTTTATACTCGGTGCCTTGATCGGGTATGACAGGGAAATACATGGGAGGGATGCAGGCATCAGGACATATGCTGCTGTATGTATTGGTTCGACACTATTTACAGCTATCGCATGTCATCTCACCGGTGACCCTGCTGCCGCCTCCAGGGTGATTGCTAACATTGTGACAGGTGTTGGTTTCCTTGGCGCGGGAATTATCTATCGAAACAACAGTGCAGGCACTTCGCACGGGCTTACTACTGCAGCAACTGTTTGGTGTACTGCTGCCGTGGGGGTGGCTATCGGCCTGGATATGTATATCATAGCATTGGCTGGCGCACTGACCCTGTATTTTCTCCTTTCCCTGCACCACCAGAAATGGTATATTCAGTGGAAGAAAAGAATGGTTAAGGGTGCGGGGCATCACGAAGACGAAGACTAAAATCATTATCCAAGAATTTTTCAGTTATGGCACAGGATATTGTTGCACTTTCAGCAGGAGGTAAACACAACCGGTCACTTAAAACCGTTTTCATTATTACGTTCGTCTATTTCGTGATCGAGGTGGTGGTGGGTTTTATGTCCAACAGCCTTGCCTTATTATCTGATGCAGCACATATGCTTACGGATGTTGGAGGACAAGGCCTGGCGCTGTTTGCTATCTGGATGTCTTCCCGGCCGCGCAATGCATGGAAGACATACGGTTACTACCGCACGGAAATTTTTTCGGCACTGCTCAACGCGGTTGTTTTGTTGTTTATTTCCGGCTACATTTTATACGAAGCCTGGCAAAGGTTCAGCAACCCGCCCGCTGTAGCTGGTATCCCTATGTTGGTGGTGGCTTTCTGCGGGTTAATCATCAACCTGATTTCGATGAAGATATTGAGATCCGGTTCCAGGGAAAGCATCAATATCAAAGGAGCATTCCTGGAGGTGGTAAGCGACATGTTGAGTTCTGTGGGAGTGATTATTGCGGGATGTATCATTTTGGCGACAGGATGGTTATACATTGACCCAATTATGAGCGCTGCCATTGGCCTTTTTATATTACCCCGGACCTATAATCTTTTAAAAGAGTCGGTGAATATCTTACTCGAAGCCGTACCTAAAGATATAGACTACAATGCAGTGAATAACCTATTTACTGCCAAGCCTGGTGTCATCAGTATTCATGATCTCCATATCTGGACACTTACTTCAGGTATGTATGCCTTAAGTGTGCATGTAATTATGGAACCCGAAACCTCACTTGAAGAGGCCAGCGAAATTTCACGGTCACTTAAAGAATTGCTGGCTACCAGATTTAAAATTAACCACACCACTATCGAAATACACATCGACAAAACAGAGGACGTTCTTAATAATATTTAATCCATGCGCCATATCATGAAAAAGATCAGATACAGGAAATTGAAACAAACCAGCGGCATAACCAAACTGCTATTTGCTATTTGCATGGCTGCAATTGTTTTTTTTCTTTTAAGGCTTACCAACATTGAAATGCAATGCCGCATGATCCTCGCATGGGATGCCTTCTGCCTTACTATGATCGCACTGAGTTGGGCTCTCTTCTTTTCAACCGGAGAAAAAGAACTCTGTGACGTCGTGGCTGTTCAGGATGAAGGATTAAAAGTAATTTTTACCATTGTGCTCGTTGCGCTTTGTTTCAGCGTATTTGCCACGTTGTTGCTTTTAAGCAGTCAGTCAGAACCTTACATGGATAAAATACTCTACATGACAATCACATTGTCGCCTGTGCTCTTATCATGGATACTATTGCACACCATTTTTACCATCCGGTATGCGCATCTGTATCACGATCATAATTCACTGGCAACAGGAAGCAATGTGGGCGGTATCAGTTTCCCTTCCAAAGAAGCCCCCGACTATGTAGACTTCGCTTACTTTTCTTTTGTGATCGGTATGACCTTCCAGGTCTCTGATGTGCAGGTTGAATCAAGGGTAATCAGGCGTTTTGTGCTGATGCACAGTCTTATTTCGTTTGTGTTTAATACGATAATAGTGGCTTTGACCATTAATACCATTGCGGGATTTGGCAAATAGTGTGTAAATAGTAAACAATTAAAAACAGGGAAAGTGAAAAAATATTTTTATTGTCTTGAAGCACTTATTGTTGTTTGTATTGCAACCAATGCGTATTCATTTTTTCACCATGCCTTTTTCAGGTCCGGATTTTCGACAACGGTAAACATGCTGACACCTTTAGCAGTATTTGTGTACTTGAGAATAGCATTTGTAAAAAACAAAAACGCAAAAAAAAAGCGGCGAACCGACTATGAAAAAATATTCAGCAAAAATTAGTAAGTTTTTTAAAGCCCTAGGGCCAGGGCTGATCACCGGTGCCAGTGATGACGATCCGTCGGGTATCGCCACCTATTCCCAGGCGGGCGCGAAATTCGGCCTTGCGACCCTATGGGCTTCGCTGATCACTTTCCCGCTGATGGCAGCGATCCAGGAAATGTGCGCCCGCATCGGCATTTTGACTTCGGTTGGATTGACCACAACACTTAAGAAACATTATTCCAAACCGATACTTTACCTGATGCTTCTCTTCAGTGTCCCAGCGATCATCCTAAATATTGGGGCAGATATCGCGGGCATGGGTGCGGTCGCAAACCTGATCTTTCCTTCGGTATCACCTCTTTTATTCAGCGTTTTGTTTACTGCGGTTCTGATTGTTATGATAGTCTACCTTCCTTACCAAAAGATCGTGTCTGTCCTGAAATACCTATGCCTTTCCTTGTTCCTATACATTGCTGTTCCGTTTTTTACGCACCCGGACTGGGGAGCAGTCCTTAAAAATACGTTTGTTCCTACCATCCATTTCAATAAAGAGTTTGTTGAAATACTTGTTGCTATTTTAGGTACAACCATATCGCCTTATCTTTTTTTCTGGCAGGTTACCATGGAAGCCGAAGACGTCAAATCTTCCAGGCAGCTCATACTCGCCAGAAATAGAATTGCCCGAAGGGATGAGGACACCAAAGTCTTAGAGGCAAAAACAAAAAACTTCCTCAGCCTGTTGATTGCTAAAATGCGGCTTGATGTAAACCTGGGAATGCTGCTGTCTAACCTGGTTATGTTTTTTATCATCCTTGCCACCGGCACCGCCCTGTTTGCCAATGGAATTACACAAATAGATACAGTAGAACAGGCGGCTAAGGCATTGGAGCCTGTGGCAGGAAAAGCTTCCTACCTGATATTTACCATTGGGGTAATCGGAACCGGCTTTCTTGCTATACCAGTCTTAAGTGGATCTCTCTCCTACATTGTATCTGAAACTTTTGGCTGGAAGGGAAACCTGGATGCAAAATTTTACCGGGCCAAATCCTTTTATATTGTTATCATCATTTCACTTTTACTCGGACTCTCCATTAACTACTTTGGTATCAGCCCAATCAAGGCACTGCTGTATACAGCCATTCTGTATGGATTAACTTCGCCTATACTGATAGCGATTGTCCTGCATATATCCAATAATAAGAAGATTATGAAAGAGAATACAAATGGTAAGCTATCCAACGTACTCGGATGGCTTACGCTGATAATAATGTCAGTTGCTGCTATTGCACTGATCTATTTACAGTTTTAAAAAAACGAGAGAAAATAAATAAACAAATGTTCAGTATTCTTATCGGAAGTTTTTTATTGAGTGTTTTACACGCCATTATTCCCAATCACTGGCTAGCAGTACTTGCCATAGGAAGAAGGGAAAAATGGTCGGCTGCTGAAACTTCCAAAGTGACCCTGGTGGCAGCACTGGCGCACGGGCTGAGCACGGTTGTCATTGGCCTCCTATTAGGGTTTCTGGGGAATTCAATGGCACAAAAGATCAATCATTTTACGCACCTGGTGGCCCCAATTATTTTCATCATACTTGGAACTTTCTTTATCTACCGTCACCACCGGCATAAACATTTTCAACTCTCGGATGTGCCGCAGAAAATTTATAGCAAAAATCGAATCATTATTGCGTTGGTACTAGCTATGTTTTTCTCGCCATGTATGGAAATCGAAGCTTATTTTCTGATGGCTGGCACCCAGTCACAATGGCTGGTGGTAATTATAGCTGCTATGTATGTAGTTATTACAGCCGCTGGCATGACATGGCTGGTGTCACGGGCATATAAGGGTTTGCTAAAACTTAACTGGCATGCATTGGAACATAATGCAGGCATCATTACAGGCATCACACTTATCATAACAGGTATACTATCATTTTTTATTTTTTAAATTTAATACCATGGCAAAAGATCGTTACAACACGCAGGATGATCAGCAAGCTGAAAAATCATCTGAACCGGAGGCGACAGAAAGAACTGCTGTACCATCCGGCAAACCGGAGAAACATAGCGAAGATGACGGGCATGATCACGGTGAAAAAAAACACACTGAAGACGACGGTCACGATCACGGGGATGAAGAGGAACATAGTGACGATGATGGGCATGATCATGGAGGAGCAGAAACGACGGGCTGGAAATCGCACTGGGATCTTCTGCTGGCGCTTGCGATATTAGCCGTATTGATGGTGCTCAAATTCGGGTTTAGATATGTTCCACCCCCATTGCCCGATCTTATCATAAACCTCGCAGCTTACCTGCTGGCAGGATGGCGCGTGCTGGATATGGCATGGCGCAAAGCGAAGCGGGCTGATTTTTTCAACGAATTTTTTCTCATGTCGGTTGCAACGATCGGTGCATTTATTATCGGTTCATACAGTGAAGGTGTTGCAGTCATGGTGTTCTATTGTATAGGGGAATGGTTCCAGGATGCAGCGGTCGCTAACGCCAAAAAAAGCATCAAGGCATTGCTGGATGTGCGCCCCGATAAAGTATCGGTGTTGCGTAACGGTAGCCCACTGGAAGTATCGCCCGCAGAAGTACTGGTCGGGGAATCCATACAGGCGAAACCGGGAGAAAAAGTAGCACTTGATGGTGAACTGATTTCTGAAAGCGCTTCGTTCAACACTGCAGCGCTCACTGGAGAAAGCAAGCCTGATACCAAACGCAAAGGCGAGGCAGTGCTGGCTGGTATGATCAACCTCAACGGTGTTGCTGAAATCAAAGTGACCGCGCTTTTCAAAGACAGTAAACTCAGCCGCATTCTTGAAATGGTGCAGGATGCAACCGCGCGTAAATCACAGACGCAACTCTTTATTTCAAAATTTGCCAAAGTATATACACCCATCGTATTCCTGCTCGCACTTGGCGTATGCCTGGTTCCCTACTTTTTTGTAGACAACTATATTTTTCAGACCTGGTTTTACCGTTCGTTGGTGTTCCTGGTCATCAGTTGCCCTTGCGCGCTGGTAGTATCCATTCCCTTGGGTTACTTTGGCGGTATCGGTCTTGCATCCAGGCACGGGATACTGTTCAAAGGCGGAAATTTCCTGGATGTCATGACAAAGATCAATACAATCGTCATGGATAAGACAGGCACACTGACCAAGGGTGTCTTCAAAGTACAGAAAATACAACCGCAGGATATGTCGGAAGACGAACTGGTAAAGTTGACTGCTGCTGTTGAAGCAAATTCTACCCACCCGGTTGCCAAAGCTGTTTCTGACTATGCAAAGGAGAAGGGGGACCTCGCAAAAGCAACGGATATCGAAGAGATAGCGGGCCACGGTCTGAAAGGCAAAGTGGATGGTAAAGAAGTGCTTGCGGGTAATGTTAAGCTGCTTAAAAAGTTTAATATCAGTTATCCCGCAGAAATTGAATCTATAGCAGATACCATTGTTACGGTGAGTGTGAACGGTAAATATGCCGGTTATATAACCATTGCTGACGAGATCAAAGAGGATGCAGCAGCCGCGGTCAAAGCCATGCATGAACTCAACATCAAAACAGTGATGCTATCCGGAGACAAGCAGGCTGTGGTAGACAATGTTGCTAAACAGATAGGTATTGATGAAGCATATGGAGATCTTTTACCGGAAGGGAAAGTAGAAAAGGTGCAGGCACTGAAAAACGAAGGCAGGCATATTGCATTTGCAGGTGATGGAGTTAACGATGCACCTGTGGTGGCGCTCGCAGATGCGGGTATTGCGATGGGAGGCCTGGGCAGTGATGCAACAATCGAAACAGCAGACGTGGTGATCCAGAACGATCAGCCGATGCGTATAGTGGTAGCGATAAAAATTGGAAAGATTACCCGCAAGATAGTATGGCAGAATATCATTCTGGCCATGGCTGTAAAAGTGATCGTGCTGATCCTGGGTGCCGGTGGTATTGCTACTTTATGGGAAGCCGTAATTGCAGACGTAGGTGTTGCTTTACTGGCGATCTTAAATGCAGTAAGAATACAGCGGATTAAATTTGACGACACGCAGCCGTGATAAACAATGGGCTAAAAGCAAAAAAAATGCGGGTATAAAACCCGCATTTTTTTGCCCATTACATAAAAATGAATTTAAGACATCAGGCTGGCCATACCCATAAGTGAAGCCAGTACGATTACGCATTTGTAACAATATGTTCTGTTCATTATAATTGATTTTAGTGGGTGTTAAAGATACGAAAGCAGGGCTGGTTGGATATGTTAAATCTGTACACCGTCAATGAATAAAAAAACTCGCTGCGCCTACGAGTACAAGCAATAGTGCCGTTATTTTTTTTTGACGTGTATTACCATGCTTCGCGTAAATCCTACCAGACCATTTGCTAGCCAGGAACGTTATCAGCAGTACCCCCGAAATATTAACCATAGCATAAAACATGGCGAGCAATAAGATATTATTAAAACCATAATCCGCGGCCGCGATAAAAAGATCATGCACTTCCAGGCAGGGAGAGAGCAGCATCATAAGGAAAATGCCCACCATCCATGCCTTGCCTGTGCGCTTTTCCTGTTCATAACTTTCATCTCTTCGTTCATTTTTATTGGCAACCAGGAAATAAGCAATGCCGAACAGGATAAGAACAATTGGTGCGGCGAGGTGAAGGTATGTCTCATAAGTATGGGAGAGTTTTGTTCCCGCTATTCCAAATGAAATACCCAACAGTAAAGTACCCATAACATGCGCACATGCACATATACATGCCATCAGCTCCAGGCGCTGCCGGGTCCAGTTTTCTGACCTGCTTAAGGCGGCTAAAGGAAGCCAGTGATTAGGTATAAGTGCCTGCATCAGAGCCAGCAGGCATGTGTTAATCAATAGTTGAAGCATTGCACTTATTTAATAGTGTTTAACGAGGCAAGCTTTGCTATTTCATTAGTGTTGTCTTTAATGAGCTTGACAGCGATATCCCGAAGATAAGAGTCCTTTCCTGTCTTAAGGTACGAACGGGCTATCATGATTTCACTTTTTTCAATGAGGACCGACATTTCAAGAGACAGTTGATCATCTGACCCTGAATGAGCCATTTTCTCAAAATCATTTTCCGACATGGGAATTTTATACAAAAGTTGATGGGGCTTTTGTACACTGGTGTCTTTGATTACAATTTTGGAAAGAGCACCAATTAATTTATAACTGCGTGAGATTATATCACTTGCTAACACGACTGGGCCTTCCCGGCCTCCTACCGATAGCTCAACATTTGCGATATCTATCAATGCCTTTCGATGTATAGTGATTAATTTGATAAAAGCAATCTCTGTATTTACTGCCTTTTCCGCATCTTTCAGCTCATGCGTTAGCTTGTCAGTAAAACCGATAATGGTTCCAATGTGATGCGAGGTGTCAGGCTTTTGATTTTTTGCTTTTATATCTGCAGTATCCGGCTCAGGCCCATGAATGTTGTGGTCCGACGTGTCGTGACAGGAAAACAAAAAGCCAACATATAAACATACAAGAAGCCCCCGGATCATGGCATTGTTTTTTTTACAAATTTACTATCTGTAAATATACCAATGTTAGTCCTGTTCAAATGGTTTAAATTTGAGAATATTTTTACGAAAGATCAGGCCTCTTTTACCCATTGATTCTCTATTTAGATTGCACATGAAACAGCAAACTGTTACTGTCATAGGCGCATTTCTATTTACTGCAGTAATTCTATTATTGGGCTATATTGCTTTTGGTTTTTGGACAGCGTTGATTTTTACCTCAGGTTTTCTTGGCGGTTATTTGTTGTGGATCTTCGTAACGGGAAAGCCATCCTTTGCTTCCCTACGTGTTCCGTTTTGGGTATCATTTTCTTTATTCATCGTACATAGAGTTGAAGAAAAGATTTACGGTTTTTTTGCCCGTCTTTCGGATATTACCGGCGTTCAAACACCCGCTATTTCTTCGTGGCCTGTAATACTGCTCGTGCTGGTTTCTGTAGGTGCCTGGATTACCATTCCAGTTCTTGTAAAAAAGGGTTATGCATTTGGTTATTATTTAGCATGGACATTTTTTGCGGCTATGGGAATTACAGAGCTTGCCCATTTTATTTTTCCTTTTTTTACCGGACAACCGTACGGATATTTCCCTGGGATGGCCAGTGTTTTGCTACTCGCACCTGTTGCCTGGTGGGGAATGTACAGGCTTTCACGGAAAAATCAATGATCCAAGTGATCAACAATTGTTGATTCATTTTTTAATAGTGAGGAAACCACCCTGTTACACGGTAATTAAAATTGACATACAATGGGAATAGAACTTGAATTAATTATTTTGCTCATCATACAAGCTTTTGCAAATTCATTTTTTGCCAAATTTGAAATTGAAACTCCTGCCTGGAAGAAACTCCTGAAATGGTTGCTGATCGATACGATAACCCTTGGGCTGTATTACATTATTGGCCACTATGCAATTATTCTCCCTTTTGTATTAATTGCAGCTGGAACTATTATTCATTTTAGAATCTGCCGCAAGAATGGCATAGATCCATTGAATGCCACCCCACGCAAAAAATATTATAATCTTAGGGGATGGAATTGGGTCGAGTAAAATGAGATCACTTAATCTACAGTTTTGCCGAAAGTCAATTCTTGCCGCCTGCGCCGTAATGTAATTTCTATTGCGCTTTAAAATCCGTAGCTATACTAATCTGGATCATTTATACATCTCATAAGAAACACCCAACATTTTTTTGCCGTCATAAAATGCAGAACTGTACAAATTACCTTTTCGATAAATGAGAGATAAGTACGGGTCATGCACTTTGTTTAAATCGTTGTGCACCGCTTTAGCATCTTTATTAAATCCTGTTTGAGATATATAAAACATCAATTCAACCGCTTTGTTTTTAGTAAGTGTTTCTTTTTCATTCCATGAAACGTATGCAAGGATTTTGTTCCTGACTTCTACACTGTCTGGTAGGTCAATATGTCCATCAAGGAGGAAATGTTTAACAGGAAGCGAATCAACCGATGAGACTGTCAAATGACTTCCGCCAGGATCAATCGGAAAGATCTCAAATTGAGTATACTGCGAATCGCAGGCATTCAGAAAGCCCAAAGTTAATCCTATAAAAAAAAGCGAAAATATATTTTTAAGCATGCTGTAGATTTCTAAAACAAGGTAATAGTAAAAAAAATAACTGTAAAATTGCGAAGAACTTTAACCTGCGTGGGAAATAAAAGAAAAAATGGAAAAATTACTCTTGGCTACCGAGCCCGAAGACTAATTTCCATTGCTGCAATATGGCACCTAATAAGAGGGCTTAAAAATAAGTCGAGAATCCGAATTGAAATCCTGCCAGCCTGGATGGAGGATTACCTAAAAGATCTGTTTGCCAGTTATAGCGATAGTTAAACCTGAAAACTGTTTGCGGTGTCGGCCGCCAGCTGATGGCGGGAACAACTGAATAAATATGATCTGCAATATTATCCCCAGTTGAGATAAATTTTCCTTTATTCCAATCCACATGTTCTAACCTGATCGCTGCGTTGATAACAGATTTTTCAAAACCAAAAAGTGATCTTGAATATACGGGTTGAACAATATCCAGGAATCCACCTTGTTGCGCGCGCCCAAACTGCTCAGTATAGGTGTTGGGAACATCTACCGAAACCCATGCCCATTCACCATTGATGAATGTTTTTGTTTTGGAAAGTGTTGTGTTGAAATCAATCGCATACACATTTACGTTTCTTTTTTTGTCGAGGATAAGGCCGTCGTCCTGGAACTTATTGTAAACGCCACCCATATAAGAAAGTCCGATCTCTCCAATGCGGTTGTTACGCAGGGCAAATTTTGCAGTAAGCAACGGCACACCATTAAAAGATTCTTCAAACCTGTCGGGGTTTTCCTTTGCTGCAGGCAGATAAGTTTTGTTCTGCCCATTCGATATGATGCTTTCATCAAACCCGTTTGTTAAATAAAGTTCGTAACCATATACCCAATCTTTGCTGTATTTTTTTCCATATACGCCGAATCCAACATTACTCCAGGTAGCGGGCAGCATCTGTGTAGCAGAAATCGGACGGTCAACAAATTCCCATTTGGGGCCATCGTGGTTCTGGTTAAAAGAACCGATGGGGTTCATGACCACGCCACCGCGGAAATTTAAAAGGGGTGCCAGTTCAAAATCGATAGATGCAAATTCTATATTGATCTCTTTGGTTCCATCTTCGAATTCGATCTCGGAAAGAAATTTTAGTCTTTTGGAAATGGAAGAGGCAACAAACAATGTGAGCCTTCTCATCTGGAACTGGTGGCCCTCGCTGATACCATTTTCATTCAGGTATTGATAATTGGCTTCTACATATCCTCCCAACGAAACAGGCAGCTTACCGGCAGCGAGCAACGGCCTGTTGTACACGGCATCCATATTCAATAACATCCTTGAAGTATCGGTAACAGGTTTCCGTAACAGGACCGGGTCTATTTGCGCAAATCCTTTGCAAATACTCAAAGCCAGCAGAAATAATATCGCGAGATTTTTCATGATTGTTTTCTTAGGTCGATGAATATGTCGCTGTTAGTAACCTGTATGGGGAAACTGCGTAAGGAATTATCTGCGGGACCATTGGTAGCGATGCCCTTGTTGTTGAAGGCGCTTCCATGGGCAGGGCATTGCAGCGAATCGCCGGATGCCTGCAATTCTGTTCCCTGGTGTGTGCAACGCATCCACAAGGCAGAATATTCCTGGTCGCTGAAACGGTACACATAGATGGGGTATTGCAGCGTATCATTTCTTATGATGATAAAAGAGCGGTATGCCGGTGTTCCCTTCTGGTTAAAATTGAAATCATTTTTACTGATCCTTACTCCATCGTTGCTGATGTTGCCCGCAATAAAATGTGTTACGCCACATGATGAAAGCACAGAAGCCATAGCCGTCATTGATAAGCAGGCCGTGCACGCTTTAACGATAAAATCCTTCCTGTCCATTTCTCTTTTTATAATGATTCTAAAAACTGTATCAGTTTCGCTTTATCTGACGCGTTAAGCTGTTGAAATTTAGTTTTACTCTGTGAGGCTTCACCACCATGAAATGAAACGGCTTCTTCGATACTTTTCGCTCTTCCATCGTGCAACAGGAATACTTTACCGCCCTGCGAATTTTTTGATAGGCCCAATCCCCAAAGCGGAGGCGTTCTCCATTCGGCTGGCATAGCTGTTCCTTCAGTATAACCGTCATTTAACGATGGTCCCATATCATGCAATAAGAGATCGGTGTAAGGAAAAATTGTTTTATTAGCTAATGCTGCGATAGTTGAAGGGCCTGTTTGCATTTGCGGTGTATGGCATTTGCCACATGAAATATTGGTAAAAATCTGTTTACCCGCTATTACATCCGCATTGTTCTGATCCCGCTGTATCGGCGCTTTGAGGGTTTTCAGATAAAAGATCACATCCAGTACTTTTTGATTGGAGATCTCCGGATCGATCTGTAGTCCATTATATGTGTTGTAAGATTCATAGGACGAGTTCACACCCATATCCTGGTTGTATGCGTTCGCTGTTTGCTGTTGAAGATCATAAACTGCTGCTTTTTTACCGAAGCGGCCAATATATCTTCCGTTACGCTCAATCGTTCCTGGGCGTGATAAACAGTACACGGGAATATGTATCCAGTTGGGTCTTCCGGATATACCGTCGCCATCTGCATCCAGTTCATCTGATAAACCAAGAAGGGTAGCATCAGGCACCGCTTCCAGTAATCCAAGTCCCGTATTGGCGGGAGGTGTAAAACTGGAAAAAGTTGCGCCTGTTGGAATCGTTTCAGGCTGAATGCCGGGTAGGGCCCTCGATTGTAATTGCGGGCCTCCCAGATGTAAGAATTTGTTTCCAAGTGTATCGCTCTGTCCGAAACGTGTGAGCGTGGTAAAGGGATGTCCTTTTCCATCGCCCGCGTGACATGAACCGCAGGAGGTGGCTACAAAGGTTGGCCCCAGCCCATTAGAACTGGTGAAAATATCATCATTAAAGGCAATGTCCCCACGCAGGAAAGCCTGGTTTTGTTCGCCGCTCAGACCTTCAACAGGCCCGTCCAGCACACTATCATCTGCGGGAAGGCCTGGCAATAGCTTATTGCAGGATACCGTGACCACAACAGATCCCAGTAACATGGTGATCAATAAAATTTGCCTTTTACCCATCCGTAATTTTGGCTAAAGGTAAAATATATTTGGTTATGCCAAAATATATTTTTAGACGAGCCTAATAATTATGTTTTAGAATTAGGTGTATCT
Organism: Sediminibacterium sp.; assembly: GCA_036758845.1. Lineage (GTDB taxonomy): Bacteria > Bacteroidota > Bacteroidia > Chitinophagales > Chitinophagaceae > Sediminibacterium. The sequence continues at coordinate 4,593 of DAIOVU010000024.1, read as the reverse complement.
TTCGGTTATGAAGTCTGCAACTCTTTTGAGTTTTACGGAAGAAAATTACCTTAAGGCCATTTATTCCCTTACGCAAAAGCATGGCTCGCCGGAAACATCTACAAGTCATATTGCGGAACAGCTATCCACCAAGCCGTCTACCGTCACAGATATGCTAAGGAAGCTTGCTGATAAGAAACTGATAGCATATGAAAAGTACAGAAAGATTGAATTAACCAAATCCGGCAAGCAGCTCGCAATTCTGGTAATAAGAAAACATAGGCTATGGGAAGTTTTCCTGCATGAAAAATTACAATTCGGCTGGGATGAGGTTCACGAAATAGCTGAACAACTGGAACATATTCAATCAGAAGAATTAATCACCAGGCTGGAAAGGTTTTTGGGGTTCCCGAAGTTTGACCCACACGGAGACCCGATACCTTCTGCAAATGGTGAACTACACGCAGGTCAAAGAATTACATTATCTGATGTACAAATTAATAAAAGCTGCGAGGTAGTTGGCGTAAACGATAGTTCTGCTGTTTTTCTTAAATACTTACAACAGGTTGATATTGGAATCGGTACTAAAATAAAGGTATTGGAGAAGATCTCTTTTGATGGATCCATGGCCATAAGCTTGCCCAGGAAAGTAAGCATTTCGGTATCAAAGAAGTTTGCGGACAATCTCATGGTAATTCTTTAAATAGTATCAGTTTGATAAGGCTGGTATATTAGCAAGACATTAAGTATTAAAAAGTATCAATTAGGCTATTTAAGTAGCCTAATTAATGTAAATTGCGACAGTTGATTAGCTTAATTTACAAAAAATGGATATTTCCAGAGTTATTCAGGAGCAAATAGAAGCCAAAATTGGCCTTCAGAAAGTAATCATGCTGTACGGTACCCGCCGTACGGGAAAGACGACGATTATTGAAAATATTGTCCAAAAATATGGCGATGAAGCCTTATTGCTGCAAGGTGAGGATATGCAGGTAGCTGAGCTTTTGCAAAAAAGAACAGTAGCTAATTACAAGCAGCTAACAGCAGGAAAAAAGATCATAGTTTTAGATGAAGCGCAGGTCGTGCCGGAGATAGGCAAAATTTTAAAACTAATGATCGATTCTGTAAAAGGTATAACGGTGATCGCAACGGGTAGTAGTAGCTTCGACCTAGTATATTCTACCGGTGAACCTCTTGTCGGGCGCAACCTCGTATATTACCTTTATCCCATTGCGCAGGTAGAACTCTCGGCTACGCAAGATTACCTTACTACCGTAAGAAACCTGGAACAACGGTTGATCCATGGAAGCTATCCGGAATTATGGCATATTGATAAACCACAGGAACAGGAAAACTATTTGAAACAAATGGTAAGCAGCTACCTTTTAAAAGACCTGTTGACGATGGAGAATATAAAAGGGGCTGATGTTTTATACAAGTTGCTACAAATGCTGGCATGGCAGATAGGAAGCCAGGTTAGTACCGTCGAATTAGCCAACAACCTGCAGCTAAATAAAGGAACAGTCGAGAGGTATCTTGATCTGTTAAGTAAAGTATTTATTATTTATCCATTAACGGGATATAGCAACAACCTTCGCAAAGAAATTACAAAAAGCAAGAAATGGTATTTTTTTGACAACGGTATCCGAAATGCGCTGATCGGTAATTTCAATCCTTTGGAACTGCGCAATGATATAGGCCAGTTATGGGAACAATATATTTTAAGCGAACGGATAAAATACAATAGTTACAGGAACTACCAACCACAGTATTTTTTCTGGAGAACTTATGACGGCCAGGAAATCGATTTAATCGAATTGAATAATGGGCAATTACAGGCCATTGAATGTAAATGGAAAGCAGCAAAAGCGAAAAAGCCAGTGGCCTTTGCTAAGGCATACCCGGAAGCAAGCTTTGCTGTTGTCGATCAGGACAATTACCTGGAATGGATCACAGGTAAAATATGAATGGTTGGTTTAAATAGTTAATGTTACAATGGACTATCCAAAAAAGTACTTTTGCAACGCCTTATTAAGTTGTTGATAGGTTGGATCATCTCTGTCTATATCTCCCCGTACCCTGTAATATTGCTTTTCTGCAGCCTCTATTTTGGATTGATTGAAGGGCACAAAATTGAGTAATAAATGAGCGATATCAATATTATCCATTTTGGTAAATAGGGGTTCGCCCTGCTGGTGCTTATTTGTGTCTTTGGACTTAACTTCCTTTTGCAATTCTTTTAATACCTGGAACAGCCCGATTAACTTATCCTTCAAATGAATATTTGAAAGTTTGATTGATCCTGTTTGTTGTTGGTCAGCCAATCTGCCATCAACCTGATCCATGATCTTTTCAACAATAGGTTGTACTTTTTCGCTTACTCTGTCAGCCAGCCTATCTAAATGCGCATCATCAAATGCATTAGAATTATTCGACCCTTGCAATTCATTTTTTACAAGCACCGTTAAATCGTTACGCACAAACTGATTATACATTAATTGTTTACGTGAGTCGCTAACATCATTTATTTTCTTTTCGACCCATTCCAGGCTCAGGTTCATAATTGATCGCCACTTGATAATGTTGGATGTTTTGGAATTAGTTCCCAAACGATCAATCCGGTGCCGCAGTTCAAGCTGAAGAAAATTTAGAAAGGCCGGTTGATCAGGATAGAGATCATAATGCGTACTTATATACCGGATTGCATCCGCAGCATTATAGGCAAACAACTTGGTAAAAATGAAATTATAATACTGTTCTGCATAAGGCTCCTTTGGAAAATTAAGCAGGAAACTCTCTTGCTGATAAGGACCAATTACATAATTAAAATAAGGGATGAACGCTCCTTTTTTCCGGCTGTAATTATTTTCATACCCGGAAATCAGCATCATATTCCGGAATGCCATGCTATTCATCAGGAAGCTACGTATGGACATAGGATCAGGTATTTTTTAAACTTTCAAATAAAGCATTTTCTCCATGACCTTCATATTTCAGGAGGGTTCTAATATCAGAATGTTGTGTTATTTTTTGAATTACCGTCATAGGGACACCCTTTTCAAGCATCAAGGTTACAAAAGTACGCCTTGCCATGTGTGATGACATGAAATCATGTTTAGGCTGCCGGATCTGAACTTCTGTAACACCGCTAAAACGGATTATGCGAACGGGTGTATCAATCTTGACAAGCTTACCGATATCTTTTAAATATTCATTGAATTTCTGGTTAGAGATTTCCGGGAACAGGTAATTGAACTTTTTTAGTATTGGCAAAGCGTTCGCGATAAAACCGGTAAAGGGAACAATGGTATTCTTCTTTGTTTTAATAGAAACGAAGTTCCATTTCTTACCATCGAAATCATCTGGATTGAATCGCATGATGTCGGAGAAACGCTGGCCGGTAAAGCAGCCAAAGCAAAATAGATCACGCACTCTTTCAAGTTTTTGATTTTCGGAAAGATCAAAATTGAGAATTTTAAACAACTCATCCTCTGTTAGTGCTACAATTTCATTTTTACTTTTTCGCTTGATCTGGGTTTTGATCTTGGTAAATCCCGCCGCATTGCTGTGATATTTATTTTCATAAGCCCATTGCAAAAAAGATTTCAGCGTAGCACAATATTTGGCTATCGTGTCATTTAATAACCCCCTTTCTTCTTTATAAGGATTTTCTTTTCCTAAAAGGAATTTCTCATAATCATTGAAGAATGTCTGGTTAAAACTCTGGAAGGTTAATATAACTTTTTTGGTATCCTCATAATCATCCAGACTCTTAAAGATGGTCCGGTATTCTTTGAGTGTACCTTCTGTTAATACGCGTTGTTTTTTTATTTGAAAATCGGCTCTTGCCTTAGTAAGTGAATTTGCCTTTGCCGTAGTTTTACCATTGATAGCGGTGCTAAGCATTTTCTGAATTGCAGATAGATCCAATGCTGCCTGGTCATCATCCTTCAGTTTACTGAATTGTTTAAGAAGTGTATTAGATAAAGTATCCAGTTCGTTGTTTAATTCCAGGCTCCCACGGGTAGTGCTTTTATATTTGCCCTTCTTAAAGTCCCACTGTTCCGGTAATATCCGGAAGTTGGTCTTTATTTTAATTCTTGATCCTCTTTCAAATGTAAAAAACAGGTAAAGTGCGGTGGGCTTATCGTTTAAAATATTCTTTGGATATGGTTTATTACCAGCAGAACAGTCTGCGACAACTTGTTTTACTTTCTCTTTTGCTACCTCTTGTGAAAAGGGTTTGTCCAGATAATAATTGATGAATGCCATAGGTTCAAAGTTATGAGGAATCGAACCTATTTCGGACAGATTTCGGACAGATTTTCTTAATTTAGATAACTATTATTTTAGTTATATTTAACTTTTGAAATATTAAATTAGGTTAAGATCAGTTAGTTAAGTACATATATAAATTAAAAATAATTAAATAAAACAAGGCGGTTCGATTCCTGTCTTCCCGACCAAAAGAGCTCTAAGCAATTAGAGCTCTTTTTTATTTGAGATAAAAGAGTGTAGGTAGCGCATCCCGCTTTGCAGCGGGAGGGTCGCAGGTTCGAATCCTGTCTTCCCGACCAAAAGAGCTCTAAGCAATTAGAGCTCTTTTTTATTTGA
>DAIOVU010000023.1:0-53964 GCA_036758845.1 Sediminibacterium sp. | reverse complement strand
CGAAAGATTTTATTCTCTCTTTTCCATCGTTAAAAGAACCTCATGGCACAAGCAAAGGCGCAAAGGCGCGGTTGGTTGGGCACAATAAATTATCTGAATTAGTTTACCCGACACATAGTAACGATTAATGAAGGAACTGCCGGCCTTGTGGGGGTGGTTCTTTGCGGCTTTGCGTGAGTAAATGGCTCGCCAGGGCGCAAAGGCGCGGTTGGTTGGGCACAATAAATTCTCAGGGCTGGTTTACTAATTAGTCTACCCGATTCATGGTAACAATTAATGAAGGAACTGCTGGCCTTGTGGGAGTGATTCTTGTAGCCTGCGCCTGAAGTGTTACTTGAATATCGGGTGTACTCCACATTATTTCGAGGTAATCATTTGCAGCCATCTCAACAAAAATATTCCATACGGCTACTTCCAATGCTGTATTTCCGGTTATATTAAAATCTGTTGCTGAATTGGGAATATCCGTGCCATTCTGCCTAAACCAAATTGTTATATAAGTATTACCGGCACTCGCTTTATCTGTTTGTGCTGAAAACATCAAATTGTATACACCGGCATTATCAACCTTAATCTGTGAACTATTTACAAGACTTACTCCATGCCCACTAAGATACGTTGCATTTAATGTCATAGAGTAAGCGGTATTTATTACAGCAGCTGTTTGCGTAACAGTAGAATAAAATGATCCATAATGATTATGCACTGGAGAATAGCCCAAACCTGTGGTAATCTCCGACGCAGTAAGCGCTCCTGAAATCAGTAAGCCTGAACTGTTATTTTTCACAAATCCTTCTGTTCCAAAACTACTAAGTGTAACAGTTCCGCTTACTGTTAAACCAGAAAGTGTACCCAAAGAAGTAATATTGGTTTGAGCCGGTGTGCTTAATGTACCAATGATGGTTGTTGCGCTTAAAGTGCCTGCTGTAGCTGTTCCCGTAATATTTGCATTACCCGAAACGGTTAACCCTGAAAGGGTGCCCAGGCTTGTAATATTAGGTTGGGCAATTGTACTCAATGTACCATTGATAGTTGTTGCACTTAATGTACCTGCTGTTGCGGTGCCGGTAATATTTGCATTACCTGTAACTGTCAATCCGGTAAGATTTGCCAAGCTTGTAATATTATTTTGGGCTGCAGTACTTAATGAACCATTAATGGTTGTGGCGCTTAATGTGCCTATTGTGGCCGTGCCGGTAATATTCGCATCTCCTGCAACAGTCAGGCCCGTAAGGTTTCCAAGGCTTGTGATATTGGTTTGCGTAGGAGTGCTTAATGTGCCATTAATTGTTGTGGCGCTTAATGTGCCTATTGTGGCTGTTCCCGTAATATTTGCATTACCGGTAACTGTTAAGCCGGTAAGATTTGCTAAACTGGTAATATTGTTTTGGGCCGCTGTACTTAATGAACCATTAATGGTTGTGGCGCTTAATGTGCCTATTGTAGCTGTTCCTGTAATATTTGCATCGCCTGCAACAGTCAGTCCCGTAAGGTTTCCCAGACTGGTGATACTCGTTTGCGCCGGAGTACTCAATGTGCCCTTAATCGTTGTTGCACTCAATGTTCCTGCTGTTACCGTTCCTGTAATGTTTGCATTACCGGTAACTGTTAAGCCGGTAAGATTTGCTAAGCTGGTAATATTGTTTTGAGCCGCAGTACTTAATGTACCGTTAATGGTTGTGGCACTTAATGTGCCTATTGTGGCTGTACCGGTAATATTTGCATCGCCTGCAACAGTCAGGCCCGTAAGGTTTCCAAGGCTTGTGATATTGGTTTGCGTAGGAGTGCTTAATGTGCCATTAATTGTTGTGGCGCTTAATGTGCCTATTGTGGCTGTTCCCGTAATATTTGCATTACCGGTAACTGTTAAGCCGGTAAGATTTGCTAAACTGGTAATATTGTTTTGGGCCGCTGTACTTAATGAACCATTAATGGTTGTGGCGCTTAATGTGCCTATTGTAGCTGTACCGGTAATATTTGCATCGCCTGCAACAGTCAGACCCGTAAGGTTTCCCAGACTTGTGATATTGGTTTGTGCAGGAGTGCTTAATGTGCCATTGATAGTTGTAGCGCTCAATGTTCCGGCAGTTGCCGTACCACTAACATTAAGAGATCCAAGCGTACCAACTGAGGTGATATTTGTTTGCGATGCCGTACCCAGTGTACCATTGATTGTTGTGGCACTTAAAGTACCTGCGGTTACAGTTCCTGTTATGTTTGCATCTCCGGTAACGGTTAATCCGGTAAGGTTTCCTAAACTGGTAATATTATTCTGCGCAGCAGCGCTCAACGACCCATTGATTGTTGTAGCACTTAATGTACCAACTGTTGCAGTGCCGCTTACATTCAATGATCCAAGTGTGCCAACTGAGGTGATATTTGGCTGTGCCGCTGTACCCAGGGTACCATTAATGGTTGTGGCACTCAAAGTACCTGCAGTTACTGTTCCACTTACATTCAATGATCCAAGCGTACCAACTGAGGTAATATTGGGTTGTGCCGCTGTACCCAGGGTACCATTAATGGTTGTGGCACTCAAAGTGCCTGCGGTGAGTGTACCTGTAACATTTACATCTCCCGCAACAGTTAATCCCGTAAGGCTTCCCAGGCTGGTAATATTTGGTTGCGCCGCTGCAGTAACTGTTTCTGCTGTGGTGGCTGTACCGGCAGTTCCTGAAAGTGTACCAATAAACACAGCAGCAGTAATATTTCCTGCAGAGAAATTGCCCGAAGCATCCCTTTTCACAATGGCATTAGCTGTATTGGCATTAGTAGCGGCATTGGCTAATGTAGTTGCTGAAGCAATATTGGCAGCAGTGGCTCCACCAACAGTGGCTACCGTTGGCGCACTGGCCGTTCCTGAAAGATCACCTGCCAGTTGCAATAAACCTTTTACACTGGCGGTGGCATTAGGTGTGGCATTGGTAACAGCCGTTGACACAAATGCTGTGGTTGCCAATTTTGTTGTATTGTCGCCGGCAGTAGCAGTAACACCTGTAGCCCCCGATGGAAGTGATAATGTTCCTGTAATAGTGGGTGAAGATATAGTTGGTGTTGTTAATGTTTTATTGGTAAACGTTTCTGTACCCCCCAGGGTAGCAAGCGTTCCGGTAGTGGGTAGCGTAAGATTAGTGGTGGCGCTTGCTGTTAAAGTAGTAGTGTACGCACCAACAGTAACAAGGTTTCCTCCCAGCGTAATTGTTTTACCCGTATTGGCCACACCTGTACCTCCATTATCTCCCGTAACCGGCACCGCAAGCCCGCCCGATGTAGCTACCCAACTAAGTGTGGTTCCATCTGTTTGCAAAAATTTACCCGTATTACCTGTTTGTACAGGCAACAAAGCAGTAATTGCTGCAGTAGTTGTTGTTGCCCCGGTTCCGCCATTTGCAATAGCAACAGTACCTGTTACATTAGCTGCAGTACCCGTGGTATTTTGATTAAGGACTGGAATATCTGAAGCAGCCAACGCCCTGAATGTTGGTGCAGCAGCGCTGCCTGAAGCAGGGCCCGCAAAAACAAGATTAGCATTCTGGCCTACAAGGGTTACAGAAAATGTACCCATTGTTGTTATGGGCGACCCTGTTACGGTAAACATGTCCGGCAGCGCTAAGGCTACACTGGTTACACTTCCCAATCCCGTTCCTGTAGCGCTGATAACGCCATTGGCATCTATATTAATATTACTGCCGGTTTTAACACCACCCAATGTTGCGGCAGAGGCAACAGGCAATGTATAGGCTACTGGTTTATTTGTTAAGTCGTTATAGTTACCGCTAAATAAAGCGGGCCTGTTGGTGAGGCTGGTATAATTACCATCAAACAATGCGGGCTTGTTTAAAAGATCATTATAACTGCCACTGGTGGCCACTGCTGTAAGAACAGGTTTATTTAAGATCTGCGCCACACCGGTGGCAGCATTCCAGTTGCTGCTAACCTGCGCTGCCGGAATGGTAGCGGCGATAGAATCTGTGTATGTTTTCACAGATTTCACACTCGGATATTTGGTATCGGAAGCTGAATCCGTTATTATATTAGTGCTTTTATTAGTGCTGTTTTCTTTGGTGCCCAACAATGTGTTAACAGCATTGCTGACAGGTTTATTCAGATCACTTGTATTATCAACGTTATCCAGCCCCAGGTCTGATTTGGTCAGGAAGATAATGCCTGTTTTGCCGTTTACTGACTGAACCGCTGCCGCCGGCGACAACAATTCTTTCCAGTTAGCAAGCACAGATCCGGGGATCCTTGAAAGAATAAAACTCTTGCTGATATCTGTACGGATGGCCACACTTCCAATAGGGGCAGTAACAAGTGAAAGCATGGCAGCTTCGCTGTTCACTATTTCTACTGAGGCGATAGATGCGGGTGGTAATTGTGCAGATGGCACTTTACCTGTTATATCCAAACCCGCAACACCATTAGGTACCCCCAGCAAAATCGCATCCAGCTTTTTATCAAGGGCATTCTTTGTTGCGGTACTTACCGGTTTATCTGCATCTCTTGTATTATCAATTTTATCAACCTGTAAAATAGATTTAAGGTCGATGAGATTATTAACGCCTGTGCCACCCTGGGCCAAACTGATAACCCCTGCCACATTTTTTGCATCAACGCCATAAGCATAGTGTGCAAATGGCACAAAGTTTACCTTCTGGCTACCCATTGAAACAAAATCGATTCCACCATTAGGGTCAATCTCTACCTGCAGGTATTTATTTCCGGTACTCCAGTTAATGTTTGTGTAAGACCCCGTAATAATGGTAGAAGGCGGCGTAGGATCTCCCAAAACCACCACAAATAATCCAACCGCATTGGTAACAACTGATTTAACCTCGCTGTATTCAAAAACACCTGTAGCAGAACCCTCACGCACAGTTAACCGCACAGTGATCTTTCTGTTGGAAATGATCATCCCAGCAGCATTTCTTGCAACACCCTGGAAATTAACCCCATTCACCAACTGTGCATCAACAGATTGTGCCATGCAGAAAACAATACCAAGAAAAGAAAGGATTCTTTTCATTGTGCTATAGTTTAATTATTTTATAGGTTGCTGTTTTCATTGGGTGACCACCGTTCAAATAGGTTACAAAAACAAAATAAAGACCGGATGGATACATCGTAATATTTAACTGCTTCTGGTAACCAATCCCTTCATACATCTCTTCCATCTTTTGAAGCACTTTTCCATACTCGTTTGTAAGCACAATCTGTATCCGGCCAGCTTCAATAACAGTAGACCTGATCGCAATAATTGAATTCGCAGGATTTGGACCGGCAAATATTTTGTTGGAATCGGCACTTCCAATTGGATTAAACGGAGTAAGCGCATCAACTTTCGACTGTAAAAAACCTGTAGTAACTATGAATCCTGAATTGGCGTTGAGCGTTTGTACAGAAAGCAGCTCTCCAAAACTCCAGTCTACTAAAAGATTGCCTTGTGCATAATAACCGCCACCTGCATTAATTACCTGTGGTTCTTTGGGTTGTCCGCTTACCGGCAAATACAATAACAATCCGGCGATTAGAAAAAAGAAGCAAATGCTGCTTATATCTGGTTTTCGAAATAACATAGTGTGATCTTTACATCCGTATATCCTTCAATTCAGCCAACAACCTGCTACAGGATAAAAGATTTTAAACTTAACCTGCAGGTTGATAACCTGCAGCTGCAAATAATTCATCTCATTTGCAAGTCCAAAAATCATCGTTTTCTCTGTTCTGTTTAATGACCTCAATCAACGCTTCTGCTGATTGTCATCACTTATTATTCCGGTGGTAGATATGCAGGAGATTTTATTGGAGGGAGTTTATTGCGAAATCAGATCAGTCTTTAGTTTTTTCACCAGTAATTGCTTCATTTCCAGCTTATCTTTTAGCCATATTTTTCGTATGCGCTCAAGCTGGGTATGGTTGTTTTGTGGCAGAATATTAAGCCACCCGGGTTTGATTAATGAAATGGCTATGCATTGATCCTGAAACAGTCCCAATTCATCAAGCAAGCCGGAAAAATATTTGTCATCCTTTCCCTTTCCCTTCCATATACCATGCGCCAGCATACCCTGCCCAACCCCACCGTATATTTCAAAATTGTAAAACAGGTCTTTCAGGTTTTTGCGGATGGTGTGAATATTGGTATCGGTAAAATGACCGGCTGCTATTATTTCATACACATCGTCACGCTTTTTGTGTACAAAATCCCTGAATTTGTTTTCAGGGAACAGATGCGGCATAGCTGCATCTGTTTTCTTTTTGCTTTTGTCAACAGGATCAGTTGATAGTATTTCAACCAACCTTGGTTTTAATTTGTTGATTTCTTTTTGAAGTAAACTGAGATATGCCTTGGGTTTGATAACATCGTGCCGGGTAGCTTTCCTAATTCTTTGCTGCTGCAACTGCCTGTCGCGGATGGCTCCTGAAACACGGTAAGCCGCTTTCAGGCTTTTGGAAATGGCTACCTCTTTTTTCTTTCCATCCGCTTCAGCTATCATCCGTAAAAATGCCCTTAGTCTTTTATATGATACCCTGAACTGGTGAATGGTTTCAACATCATACCCCGGCAATATATTTTTACCGTATTTTTTTATTTTACGGTACTGCTGGCGGGTGATATGATTTAGTTTATCCTTTTTCATTGGGTTAAGCCTGTTGTATATGTGTTTTTAAACACATAGTTACATAGGTTAGGAAACAGGGCATATAGTGTAAACTTATGTTTCCTCCTATGCACCTATGTGTTTAAACAATATTACCGGAAGTTACCAATAAAATGCGGATGCCGTTTGCTACAATGAATGGTCCTGCTCGTATCTACCCGTAAGTTCATTCAATACAATCCTGTATATCACCGAAGTAAAATTTCCTGCAGAGCGCAGATGCATCCCTGTTTCCGGCATATCGTGCGGAATGGCCGTTCTGCTTATTTTCATGTACAACATCCTGTCTACAAACAATTTCATCGCATAGTATCTGTCGCGCTCATCTGTTAACTCCTGGTATACGCCCCATGCTATCACGCTTTTCCAGTTACTGAAGTTCTTCATTTCATCCACTTCAAAACATACATTTGGATGGCTGCGCATTATCTGCACTTTCATGCCTTCCAATGAATGGGCAATAATAAATTTTCCGTCAAACACATAATTAACCGGCACTACATAGGTTTTCCGGCCATTGCAGCAGCCAATCCTGCCCAGCACATTTTCTTTCAGCACTTCTTCTATCTGCTCGTTTGTTAGCTTACCAATCATACAAATAGTAATTAACCTGTTGTTCTATTAAAATCTACCTATACTAATGTGTTTTACTTTTAAAAGCATTTAATAATGCGGCTATTCTTTATTTCAAATCACTTTAAAACACATAGATTTATAGGAAAAACAAAAAAGAAACATAGCTTTTTGAACTATATGCCCTGTTTCCTGACCTATGTAACTATGTGTTTAATAAAACAACACGTTAGTATTTACAATTCTTCATCTTCCACATATACGCCTGCACTAATTTCCGCTTTGTTAATGTTTTCAATTCCTTTCAGTAAAGCATCCGGATTAAAAGAGATACTATCAATGCCCTGCTCTACAAGAAACTGCGCAAACTCGGGAAAATCGCTTGGGGCCTGTCCGCACAAACCTATTTTTACGCCGGCTTCTTTCGCTTTCCTGATCATGGTGGCGATCATTTCTTTTGCAGCCTCATTCTGCTCGCTAAAGAGATTACTGATGATGGCCGAATCCCTGTCTATACCCAGTGTTAGCTGGGTCAGGTCATTAGAGCCAATAGAGAAACCGTCAAATATTTTGGCAAATTTTTCCGCAAGAATTACATTACTTGGAATTTCTGCCATCACATATATTTCAAGGTTATTAACACCCTGCTCCAGGCCATACCTTTTCATTACCGCTATCACTTTATTTCCTTCTTCCAGTGTTCTGCAGAATGGGATCATCACTTTTACATTTACTAATCCCATCTCATCTCTTACCTTCCTGATAGCCTCGCATTCTAACCTGAATCCTTCTTTGTACAGATCGTGATAATAACGTGATGCCCCACGGAAACCGATCATCGGGTTTTCTTCTTTGGGCTCAAAGTCTTTACCACCAATCAGGTTGGCGTACTCATTGGTTTTAAAATCGCTCATTCTAACAATTACATCCTTTGGGTAAAAGGCAGCGGCAATGGTAGCTACACCCTGCGCCAGTTTGTCAACAAAATATTTTTCTTTATCGGGATAGTGATGTGTTAATTCTTCGATCTTCTGTTTTACGGCAGGATCTTTTAGTTCATTAAATTTTACCAATGCCATAGGATGTATCTGTATGGCATGCGTGATTATGAACTCGATACGCATCAGGCCCACGCCATCATTGGGATAGAATGATAATTGAAATGCTTTATCAGGATCGCCGGCTATCAGCATTACCTCCGTGCCTTCCGGTTTTTTGATATCGGAGAAATTCAGTTCTGTTTCTTTATAATCAACCTTACCCCTGTACACAAAACCTGTTTTACCTTCGCAACAGGCTACGGTTATCAGTTCGCCGTCTACAATTTTTTCTGTTGCATTACCGCATCCTACAATAGCAGGTACACCCAGTTCTCTTGCTACAATAGACGCATGGCTGGTTCTGCCGCCCTTATTGGTTACAATTGCGGCTGCGTTTTTTAGTATAGGATCCCAATCGGGGCTGGTTAATTCTGTAACAACAATTTCGCCGGGTTTTAATTTGCCCGATTCGGCAGGTGATCGTAAAACCCTTGCTGTGCCTATTGCTATTTTAGAACCAATGGCTTCTCCCTGGGTGATGGATTCGCCTTTATTGATCAGTTTAAATTCTTTTACCAGCAATGGGTTTCTTTGAGAGTGAACCGTTTCGGGTCTGGCCTGGATGATAAATATCTCATTGGTAATACCATCTTTGGCCCATTCTATGTCCATTGGTTTCTGGTAATGATCTTCAATGATCAGGGCCCATTGGGCAATGGTGGTTACTTCTTCCTCTGTTAAAACAAATTGCTCCTGTTTTTCTTTTGGGGTGGCGATATTCATTACAGCATTCATTTCATCGCTGCCATAGATCATGGTTTTTGATTTTTCGCCCAGCACTTTCTGGATCACGGCATTCTTTCCAGGTTTTAAGGTTGGTTTAAAAACAAGAAACTCATCGGGTGTTACAGTTCCCTGCACAATGTTTTCGCCCAAACCCCATACACCACTGATGTGTATGATATCCCTGAAACCAGACTCAGGCTCCAGCGTAAAGCCAACACCAGAACAGGCTTTATCAGACCGTACCATTTTTTGTACACCAACAGACAGGGCTACTTTTTCATGAGCAAAGCCATTGTCTTCGCGGTATTTGATGGCTCTGTCGGTATAAAGTGAGGCATAACATTTTTTAACTGCTTTCAACAAATCTTCTTCCCCTTTAATGTTCAGATAGCTTTCATGCTGCCCCGCAAAACTGGCTTGCGGCAGGTCTTCGGCTGTTGCACTGCTGCGCACCGCTACCTCAAAATAATTACCCTGGCACAGTTCTTTATACGCTTTTATAACTGCCTGTTGTAACTCCGGAGATAATGATGCACCCAGCAAGGCTTCCCTTGCTTTTGCTCCTGTCTCTTTCAGATTAGAATAGTTTTTCTTATCTAATTGCTCCATCAACCCTTTAAGCAGCTCTTTTAATGAGTTGTACGCAAGAAATGCTTCAAATGCAACTGATGTTGTGGCAAAACCATCGGGCACGGTAATACCTTTTGAAGAAAGTTTCGAAAACATTTCTCCCAATGAGGCATTCTTCCCTCCCACCGCCGTAACATCTGTAATGGCTATCTCATTAAATTTTTTAATATAGGCTTGCATCATCATCTTGGTTTACTCATGTATAGCCAAAACAGGCACCCGGGTATGTAACACCAGGTTCTTTGAATAGCTATGCTGAAATATTTTATTGATCAGTGTATGTTTACGGGGAATGATGATCAGAAAATCAAACGCATTTTCTTTCGCAAATTCATTAATGCTTTCCTCTATATCCTTACTGCCGATAAAATGGTAAGTTGGGTGCAATACCCCCAGCAGATTTCTTAACCACAGCGATTCTTTAATTGTTTCGGCATTAAAAGCATCCGCAGTTCCATCGCTGATATACAGTACATGAAACTCTGCCTGGAATTTATTAAGCAGGCTTTTTATCTCATCAACTGGTACTGTTTCTTTTACTTTATGGAGGTCGCATGCCAGCCCTATTTTTTTGATCCCTTCAAAATTAGTTCCGGGCGGAACAATGATCAGTGGCCAGGAAAGATGCTCCATGGCCGAAAATGTTTTACCGCCAAACAGGAACCGTTCAAAAACACCGGTGCTCTCAACACCCATCACCACTGCATAAGTATCTGTTGAATTGCAATAGTCGTTTATGGCAGTTATCACATCTCCCTGCCTGAGTTCTGTTACCACTTCAAGTTTACCTGCTGTTCTGATCCTTACTTTTTCAGCCTGGCGGTTTAGTTGTTCGTTGCCCTCTGTGGTCATCCCGGCCATACTCTCTGCAGGAGTCAATAACTCGCCAAAAGTGATGGGCATGGGAACTACATGCAGTAATGATAAATTAGTTCCGATAACGCAGGCCAGATCGGCGGCATAGTTAACGGCATTCAGCGATATAGCTGAGAAATCGGTTGGTACCACTATTGTTTTCATAACCTGATTTTTTCTGTTGCCTAATAATAATGAACCAATGCTATGTGCTGGTAGTTACTAAGCAGATCCTTATCTACAAACTCTACATCACCACCTTTTTCCAGTACTTTTTCTATCACATCATCCACTGCATCCCTGATATAAGCAACCGGGCTGACTGATTTATCTGCTTTATAAATAACATCATCCACACCTGCCTGTTGCGCTGGGTACATATAATTTTTTTCAACTACCAGCAACTTACCGTTGTGATCCATCGCTTCACGCCACACATCTTTCATTCCGGATGAAAGTGTTTTTCTACCGGCAGCAATATCTAATTGCAGGAGTATTTCTTTTTGTTTTTCTTTTTTCAGGTTGGCGATATATGGTTTCAAAACATTCATCAATTCCGGTTCTGTAGTTTCATCATAATTGCCATGTATATACTCAGCAACCTCTGCTGCATGCTTAGTCATTTTTTTGAAATGTCCCATTATTCTTTCAGTTCCCATAACAAAAAGCGGTAGATGATATGCATGCAGGATCCCATCAAGTGCATTATCTATATGATGCAGGTATTTATCCATCTGTATTTCTTTCCTGCCCGACAGATCAGAAAAATTAGCCACTTTTTCAGGCAACACACTAAACTTATCAACCTCCTCAGTTGGCACATCAAACACCAGCCTGATAAAATTGTCTGAATTGCCCAGGTACATTTTGTTTTCCTTACTGCTTAATAACAGCACCAGGTATTTGTGCAATTGCTTTTTACTGTATATCAGGTCGCGGATCTCGAATGATTCATCAATAATGATTTTTTCTTCCACTGCTACATCCAGGTATAACACTTTTTCAAAAACCGGCGACACATAAATGGCAATACTTTTTTTGTGTGTAGAAAAATCCAGGTCTTTGAAGATAGCTCTGAGTTTTTTTATCACCCTTTTACTCATCTCATCCGGGTAGTTCTTTACCAATTCCTGCTCTACTTTATCCGCAGCAATTTTTAATGAATACAATATCTCAGTCTGTAAACTGATCTTTGGTTCAAAAGGCATAATGATAGATATGGCGGGGCGGTAATGTACAGCTTCCATCACCTCCCTGATCTCTGGTGTTACAATCGTATTCATAACATTCTTTTTAGACAGTAAAAATACCTTTCGCAATCCCCAAAAACACTGATAGCTGTCACCAATACCTTTGATTATGCTCATTAGTCCGCGCCGGCATTTTCAGTTATTTTGCCATATTAAAACGAGTAGTAAGGAAGAACTACAGCGTAGCTCTTCTACCTGCCTGTTTATGAAGCAGGTATAACACATAAACAGGATGCTCATTAAATGCAATTCATTTTTTATGCTGCGTTCCCTGTTCAAACCACATTATTTTCAAAACAACGCGGCGCTTTCCGCCATCTTCCATCATATGGCTGCCTGTTACAGGTATTTGGGGAATGAAGAACGCTTCCGTGCCATTGCCTACGAAAATGTTGCCAATATCCTGCACAACATGAAGGAGGATATCAGCCAATATGCCACTGATGTAAAATCGCTGGATGCCATTGGAGGTGTTGGCGAAAGTATTGCCGAAAAAATCATCGAATACCTTAAAACGGGCTCCATACATACATTTGAAGAACTCAAAAAAAAGGTACCCTATGAATTACTTGAGCTGATGGACATTACAGGGTTCGGCCCCGCTACATTAAAACTGCTGCACAACACACGCCATATCAGTAACAGGGATGATTTAATTGATGCGTTGAAGGACAATAAACTGCGGGGATTAAAGGGATTTGGCGACAGGAAAATTGAGAACATGAAAAGGGCCCTGAAACTGTATGCAGCAAACAACCGGATGCTATTGGCTGATGCTGAAAAAACAGGTAATGAGATTCTCAGGGAAGTAGCAAAAATTCCCGGGGTGCAAAAAGCAGTGCTGGCAGGAAGCCTGAGACGGAAAAAAGAAACCATTGGCGATATTGACATAGTAGTTCAGGCCGAACCCAAAAGCCGCAAAAAGATCGTTAATACATTTATTAAGCTGCCACAGGTTAAACGCGTATTGGCAAGAGGTCTTACAAAACTAAGTGTGCTGCTTACAAAACAGGAAGTACAGGTAGATCTCCGGTTAGTAAATGCTTACGAATTTGGTGCCGCCCTCCTGTATTTTACCGGCTCCAAAGAGCACAATATTAAATTACGGATGCTGGCCAAAGAAAAAGGCTGCAAACTGAATGAATACGGCATTTTTGATGCTACTACCAATAAAAGATTAGCTGGCTCAACAGAAGAAGAAATGTATCATTTCCTGGGCCTGAAATACATCCCGCCGGAACAAAGGCTGAACAAAGGAGAAATTGAAAAAGCGGTTTTGAAGAAGAACTAATCGTTCTTGTACTGAACTATTCCTTTAAGTTCTGGCTGAGCAAGTGCAAAGGCAGCAAAATGATTCGTAATACATTTTAACAGAAACTAAAGTCCTGGCTTTGCGGGGCTAACAGGAAAAAGATTAGTAAACTTGAGCCACAATAGATAATAATGCCTATAAAGCTTTCTTCTTACTTGATCACCCAGTAAGAAGAATAGGTATTACCCGCCATTCAATAAATAGGGTGTTTTAACGGTATTTTTTTCAGCATCTCTTTCCTAATTTAGTTTATCGTATCAAACACAATAGAACAATATTGATAACGTAACCAATTGTTATCCAGTATTTCACTTAATTCTTAACAATAAATAAGCCTACTGCATGAGCAATCAAATTGTAAAACTTAGCAAAGTATTGATTACGATCCTGTTGCTTTCCACTGTCTTTTTGGGGTGCAGAAAGGATAATTTGAATACTAACCCACTCATTAAAAGTGAAGAATTTGAGCAATTTTTTAAATTATCGTTTGACGCCGATCCAAAGTTGTTGAGAATTGTTAATGATTTAAAGCAGCGAGAGTTAAAAGAACCTTTTCTTAACAAACTAATG
This sequence comes from Sediminibacterium sp., assembly GCA_036758845.1. GTDB lineage: Bacteria > Bacteroidota > Bacteroidia > Chitinophagales > Chitinophagaceae > Sediminibacterium. The sequence continues at coordinate 40,289 of DAIOVU010000023.1, read as the reverse complement.
GCAGAATGTGGTATGCCTAAGTGGGACTTTGCCGAAATGAAGATTAATTCGAGCGGAAGTTTACATATCCAAACAAACTCCGTTGGGAAATCGGGGAGCAACACCCCAACCACTACTGCTCCAGACACTACTATCGTTATACCTCTTGCATTTGATAGCTCAAAGCATGTCAACTCGTTTATTGTAGCAAATTTGTCTGATTCAGTTAAAATAATCTTAATAAAAGGGAAAGATTATTATAAATATGGGTATGCTGGTTCATCTAACAAAATAACGGCGCAGGAAATAGCCATACGTTGTATGTCTTTTGATCACAAAATATTCAACAAAGACACGTTTTCAATTTATGATAAGAATTTAGCTCAAGTTTACTCATCAAAAAAAGATTCTTCTAAAGTGAAAATTATATTTAGAAGTTCGTCATTGTCAAATCTTGGAGTTAAGGGTAATTTAGTGGATCAGGAAGTTTGTATTTATTATGATGTAGAAGTGAGTTATACAAATTGTATTGCTCCCGGAAACTGTTATGGCTGGCTTGGAAGTTGTGATGGCTGCCCAGACTGTACTGTAAAAGTAATAGTTCCTCAGTCGTCTTGTTTCAGCTATTCGAGTAGTATGTTTTCTGGAGATACTGGAGGGGGATTCACAGGCGGAACAGGTGGCACTTCTGGAGGTGGTGGCTATTCTGGTGGATTAGGTTGGGGCGATGTTTATGACCCACTTAATACCAGAACAAGGGTTTTAATTGATGGTTTTAATAATTCGGGAAATGCTTTGTCGCAAGCACAAATCGATTGGCTTTTTAATAATCGCAACTTTGCGTCTAATTTGTTAAGTTGGATTAATGAAGTTCAAGTAGACGAGTCAATTGACAAGGCAGCTTATCTTTCAAATAGCCTTATTGCCGCCAAAATAGTAATAGATGAAGAAATTAATAACATGGCATCTGGGCCGTATGGCGCGGCCTATATTCAAACAGTAATTGAACCAAACTTGCCTTTACCATCCGTGATTCCTATAGGAATATATGCTGCCAAGTGGGGAACTGCCTATACCACTAATTGTGTGATGCTAAAATTGCAACACCCTGATTGGAATAATTGGAAAATTAGATATGAAGCAGCAAGATCTACCATACATATGGGGCTTGATATAATTGGCTTGATACCAGTAGTAGGAACTGTTGCCAATTTAGTTAATGCAACACTATACACACTAAATGGCGAGGGTATTAATGCGTCATTAAGTGTACTTGCTGCAGTTCCTGTTGCCGGTTGGGTTTCTGCCGGAGCCAAGGCAGCTATTAAAGGTGAGAATATAATGCTAAAGGCTACTGATGGTTTTATTAAATTTACAAGAGATCAAAGTAGTTTTAGGAAAGCTCTGGGATTGGTAAAGGGCGATGGCCTAATTGCACATCATGTTATACCTTTTAGTCTAGCGGAAGGGCAATTAGTACAAAAAGCTGCTGAGGGAGGATTTCATATTAATGAAGTTTTAAATGGCATAGCAGTGACAAGCTTGCAGCAGGCTGGTAGCCATCCGCAATATGACGCTAAAGTAATTCAATATGTGGATGATATTGTCAGGAAATATAATGGCATTGATAATATGACTCCCTCTCAAGCTTATACAGAGCTACAAGATTTAATTAATTATATTAAGGGACAGATTAAGGCAAATCCAAATATATCACTTAACCAATTACCTTTTTAAAATGAATTATTATAGATTAAAAATGTCAACAAAAATCAAAGAAATTGGAGTCTTCCCACAATGTAACAAAGGCATATTTGTCTCTACATGGGATTCGGAAAAATCAATTTTAAAGGCTTTTATGACCCAAATTGAAGACACCGAAATTGAAATACCTGAATTCGTTTTAAATCCGAAAGCTATACTCACAGATTTAATATCAGCAAGTTTTCTTCATTTTAAGTTACTATTAAGCTCAAGGATTAAAGAAATAATTGAGAATACCGGATATTCTGGTATACAGTTTTTCAAGACAAGGGTTCACTCGGGCCGAAACGTTGAAAGTAATTATTGGATATTAAACCCTTTTGAATTTAGAAACAATTATATAGACTTTGATAACACTATTATTAAATGCAGAATAAAGAGTGAGGTTTCATTTTTGAAAGTAAAAACTAACGATCAATTAAGCGAATTAGTGGGCAAAAGTATTTCTACAAATGCAAACTACGTAATTGACAAGCTATCATTAAACCCCGACAATTTGAAGGAAGATTTTTTTATATTAGATTATGTTTCTGGTGGTATTGGTTATTTTATATCTGAGAGATTAAGAAAGGAAATTACAAACTCAAAATGCACTGGAATTGAATACGAAAAAATAGACCAGTAAGGAAATTTAATTATCAAACAACTAATCAAGTGCTACAAAAAAATTGCGCTTATGAGTTGAACCTACATTTATCAAGTTATAACTTAATTCCCTTTTATTCTTTTAATTAACGAAAGGCCGGTTTCCGCATTCCATCCTTCAAAACGGCCACGCTGTACCACCAGTTTATTATCGAGCGGGTGCTGCAGATAATAATGGAACACAAACCTGCCGTGGCCATCATGCCAGCCTATGATCTGGCCAAAACGCAAATCATTAAATACAAGCGTATCACCCCATTTTTCAACTGTATAAAACTGCTGCGAAAAACGGATCAGGTGTTCCAGGTCTTCATGATCTGAAACAGGTTGTAACAAAGAATCATTCCGCGGAAAATATTGAAAAGCAATTTCTTTCTTACTGTCGAACAATGAACGAAAACCTACATGATACCCGCTATCATTACCTGCCACTACATACCATAACCAGTTTTGCAGCGGTGCAGGTGTGGTAAAATATCTTGTATAAGCAATATCCTGTTTCTTCAATATCTCTCTTACATCTGAATCAATTTTTGCTTTGTTGAACAAACAATACAGCAGGTACAAAGCACTTAGCCCAAGTCCCATTACCCACCACTTTTTTCTATCAGGCAACCATCTTTGTTTAATAATAAGTGCCACACAGGCTATACCCGACCAGATAGAGAAGAAGGGATCGGCCACATAAATAGCATTGAAAGAAATTCTTTTATGACTGAATGGCTCAAACCAACCTACACCATAATTGTTAAAGGCATCTATAAAAATATGTATGAATATGACTGCCCCAAAGAATGAGATCCATTTCCATAGCCTGATATTATGTGGCCGGTGCAGGCGTTCGGCAAGTAGGGCAAAAAAAGGGGTGATGAAAGCACAAAACAAAAACGAATGCGTAAATCCGCGGTGAGCCAATAAATTGGAAGAGGTATTCATCCAGAAAGATGCGATAAAATCTATATCGGGAAAGCTTTGCGCCAAAGCGCCCCAAAGCATTGCTTTTTTTCCGAGTGTTCTGCCTGCAAAAACTTCTCCCATGCAGGCCCCAAGTGCGAGGTGAGTGAAAGAATCCATAGTGATGGTTTATTCATAATGACATTACCTGCCGCCCTCATATCTGCTACCAAGATAAACAATAAAAAAGGGATGCCATCAAAATATAACCGCTATTTATCATGTACTACAAACAATGGCAGTTTTAATTCCCGCATCAAAATATCAGCCATGTTCTCGCGAAACCAGCGACTCACGGTTCCTCTTCTGAGAACGCCAAGTACCACCAATGAATTGTCCTGCGAGCGTTTCAGGTGTTTGATGATCTCATCTTCTGCTAACCCTTTCAGTACCGTATACTTTGCTTTAGGGTGATGTCTTTTCATAAATTCTTTCATCAGCTTATTATCAGGCATATGCAAAGTGGTGTTTGCGGGGTTTACAGAGATCACTTCTGTTTCAATATCATTCAACTCCGGCAGTAAATAACTGTACATCTTGATGGCGTGTACAGAGGCAGGTTCACCATCATATAATAATACCACTTTTTGAATCGGACTCTTTTTCTGCGGCACCAGTAATACGGGGCATTGCGCATCATTCAACAGGTCGCGGATAAAACGGGTGGGTTGCTTTTCTGTATAATGTGTAAGGGTTTCCTTCGAATCAATGATCAGCAGATCGGCATAAATACTTTCATGCTTCAGTTCATTGATGGCAATATTATGATCGTGGTGAATGGTGTATTCCAGACCTTCTTTCTGGCAGGCCTTTTCAAAATCTTTCGCAGCCGCATCACGCGTAGCCTTATCTCTCGCTTCTAATTTTTTCATTTTACCCCCCGACTTATCGTCTTTCACCATCAGCTCGTACACTTTATAGCTGTTATATATCCGGTCGTCCATAAACACACCCACCAGGTGTGTATTGGTTTGTTTGGCCATATAAATGGCATAGTCCCTGGTACTCTCTGAGTATTTAAGACCGTCAAATGCTGCAATAATCTTTTTCATGACTGTTATCTTGTCAATATAACTATGACTTAATGTGTTGTACTATTGAAACCTATATAGCGATGTGCTTTATTTAAAAAAATTAATGTGACTATTCTTTATCTCGTTTTTTTTAACACATAGGCACATAGGAAAACAAAAAGAAACATAGCATTTAAAACTATACACCCTGTTTCCTGTTCTATGTAACTATGTGTTTAATAGTACCACTTTATGACTTATTATTCTAAATCAATCAAAACCGTCAATAACCTGTCTTCCATTACCTGTGCGCAATAAACACCGGTAACCTGTGCTCACTGATCACATCTTTAATAAAACTCTTTCTAAACAGTTGCAAAAAAGGCGACCGTCCGTAAGAGCCACTCACCAGCAGGGCAGACCGCTTCTCTGAAATCCAGTTTTTGAAATATTTTTTTGGGTTGATGTCTAATTTAAACAGGGTAAGATCTTTGTAATGCCTTGCTGCCAGTTCTTCAATCTGCACTTTTTCAGGAAAATCTTCTTCCCAGTTTTCATTGGCATATACCAATAGTGTTTGCCTGTCGCATAACTCAGGTAAAAGATACGCGAATTGCTTGATCGCAAATACGGAATCTTCACTGCCATCATAGGTAAGAATAATACTTTCCGGAAAATCGAATTTCTCGGGCACCAGTATAACCGGGCAGGACACATGCTGCAAAGCATCTTTCAGGTATTCGTTAGGCGAGCCGGTATCAATGTTTTCGTAAAACACTTCACTGCCAAGAATCAGCAGGTCGGCAAACCGACTTTCTTTTTCTAACTCGGGTAATACCAGTTCAACAAGGTCTTTATGCACCCTGTAGTCTATTCCGTTTCCCTGGCAGAGTTTTTCAAAATGGCTGATGTTTTGCTGTACTAACTCGTCCGAATCATTGTCTTCAATCAACGGAACAAAAATACCGGCTACACCATCTGCATATGTTCCCAGGTTAGCCAGCTCAAATTTGGGTAGAAAAATTCCGGTCAATAAAACAGGTTCAAGATCATTAAGTCTGCGCGCAAATTCAAAAGCTCCTTCGGAAAAATGATTTCCATCAAAAGCTATTATAATTTTTTTCATAAAAATGAATTTATTTCTGTGGGAGAATACTCAATTTCAGATACAAAAGTATCTTCCATGCAAGGGGCAGACAATGACAGAATATAGTTAAGTGAATGATTGTGGTCAGGGTAATTTATCAGCTCACAAAACCAGTTTTTTTGCATCTTTTATATCGCTAAATGCTCCGCCTATCCCTCTAATTCCCGCGCCTTTGCGTGAAAAAAAATGCACGCAAAGACGCAAAGGCGCGGTTTGATATTGGGTGTAAACAAAAGTCCTGCATCAACACGATGCAGGACTTTTAGAATGCTAAGATCCGATTCTCTTATTTTGTTTGTTTTCGCTGATAGAACAAAAGCGGTTCATTGTTCCTGGCAATCACCAGGTTCGGTACGCCTCCCGGCCCTCGTAACCATTGGATATCCCTGATCTCACCCGATACATCGGGCAGATTAAAGCCCATCCCGAAATCATTGGTTTTATTGCTGAAAGAGAAAAAGGAAGGCAGCATGGCATCATATCTTCCCTCGTAAGGAATAACCCCGTAAAAATTACCGCCTGCCAAAAAGCCCGCTGTTTCATCAGGGAAAGTAGCAAAACTAAACAGTGGCGCAGTCTGTAACGGTCTGGGCAATGGCTGTGCTGTATAACCACCCTTGCCGTTGTTGATGAAACAGGTAGAGCCAAGTGTTTCTGCTTTCAGCACCGTATAATCCTTAAACAGGTCATAAAACATATAATCGATTGTTTTACCTGCCACTTCGCTGTATGTGAGGTATGCTTTTTTTAATACCGGAAGCGCCCTTTCCAATTCATCTTTTCCAAGGAAGGTATAATCTTTCCCATCAATAGAATAGGTCATAACCTGTTCAAGGGTTCCGTTCTTGTCAAAATCTTTAATGAACAGTTTGAGCGGATTATTCTTGTTTGCATACAGTTTTGAATTGTAGCCCCAGTTACCTGCCAGTATATCCATCAGGCCATCACCATTTACATCGGCAATATGCAGGCTCTGCCAAAGGCCTGTTGAGCCACCGATATCCGATTGTTTAAACGTTCCTTTTTGATTGAGAAAGATCTGTACCGCCGTCCACTCGCCTGCCAATACCAGATCGGGCCATCCGTCTTTATTCATATCTGCAAAAGAGGCAGCAGTGATCATTCCCACTTTATCAAGATTGATCTGGGAGGTAGCGGCCGTTTTAAAATGTCCTTTCCCATCGTTTAATAAAAGATACGAAGGTTGTGCAATACCATAATGTGTGGCATCGGCCATACCTCCGATAAAAATATCATTATCGCCATCCTTATCTATATCTGCCACTGCCACACAGGTTTTATTTACCAGCAATTTAGGCAAAGCATCCGTTGCCAGTCTGAAATGGCCTTTACCATCATTCAGCAATAAATGATCCGCCAGATCAGGGCTACCATCTGCCAGCTCATTTCCTCCGTTTACAACATACAGATCGGGGTAAGAATCCCCGTTTGCATCAAAGAAAACTGCATCCACATTTTCTGCATTACGGAGTTTGCTGAACAGCGCTGTGTCGGATGCTACAAACTTTCCGCCCGGTGTCTGAATTATCAATGCACCGGGTTGCCCTTTGGCACCACAGGCATAGAAATCATCCAGTCCATCATTATTAACATCAGCTACAGCCAGTTTGGGGCCGCGGGTAGATAGCTGGTGCGGTATCAGATATTGTTTATTAAAATCGAGAAAATCATTTTCATGATGTTTCCATGCAACCGCCCTGTCTTTCGACACATCTACCAGCACATCAGGCTTTGCGGGAAAGAATGTCTGGTAGTTAAAATGACCTGAAGCCAACGATTGTTTCATCAGCAAATGATTGCCGGGTACCACATTACGCATCACCTCATACTTTTGGTCAGGCCACACTACCAGAACACTGTCAATAATATTTGTATTACCCATCCCGAAATTGAGAATAGGCGCTACAGAAGACTGAAAGCCTCTTGTTGCTGTTAACTGCTGGTACTGCATACCGCCTTTTTGAAACAGGTAAACCTTGCAACCAATTCCAAAAGTGTTTTGATCATTGCCTTTAAACGAAACAGAAATATGATTTTGAGGACGTGCATTATTTTTTAATACAATTGCCTTGCTGTTGATACAATTCATTACCACATCCAGGTCGCCATCATTATCCAGGTCGGCGTAAGAAGCCCCGGTAAAATAGCCTTTCATTTTTCCGGTTCCCCAGGTATTACTCACATCACTAAATCCATTGGCGATATTTCCTTTAAAGAAAAAAGGATGCGATGCGCCATCCGGCATTTTATCAAGGGCCTCCTGATCGTAGAGATCCGTATTGTCTGCCGCATGCTTAACATACAATGAAGAAATGAAACGAACATAATCCAGGTCAACCGGTCTTTTAACAATCCCGCTTGAGATGAAAAGGTCTTTTACACCATCATTATCAAAATCTGCCAATAAAGGCGCCCAGCTCCAGTCGGTAGCATACATTCTGTTCATAATGCCCACTTCGCTAAAACTTGTGCCATTACCATTATTATGTTGAAGGCTGTTCCTTGAATATTGATTCTGGTAGCCGTTGTTTTCAATTTTAACTTTGTAAATGTCAGCGTTCTCATCGCTGCCATATGTCTTTACTGTTTTTTCATCCGGTGGCAGCATATCAACTGTTACCACATCGGGTTGGCCATCATTATCATAATCTGCCACATCATTACCCATGCTAAAGCGGCTGTAATGTTTAAAATGTTTTGCACCGCTTTCGGTAAATGTTCCGTTACCGTTATTGATGTAATAATAATCGTTCTCATGAAAATCGTTACTCACATAAATATCATCCCATCCATCGTTATTAATGTCACTGGTAGAAATGCCTAGGCCATAACCCTGGCTGCTTTGAAAAATACCGGCAGCGGCAGACACATCAGTAAATTTTCCTGTTGTGCTGATATCATTGCGCAGCAACCGATCTCCTGCATCTTTGCTGTAAATTCTGCGCGCACTGGTGTCTGCGATATTCTGGTGCGGACGTTGCGAATGATTGAGTATAAAGCAATCCAGGTCGCCATCATGGTCGTAATCAAAGAAAGTAGCCTGTGTGGCAAAGCTGGAATTATCCAGTCCGTACTGTGCTGCACTTTCTTTAAAAGTACCATCGCCCTTATTAATAAAAAGTTCGTTCTTCCCTTGTAAACCTCTGATCCCGTTAATAGCTGAAACATAGATATCTAAAAATCCATCGCCATTTACATCAGTCATGGTAACTCCTGTACACCAGTCTGAAGTACCTGCCACTCCTGCTTTTTCAGTAATATCTTCAAATTCGAAACTGCCGGTTCCTGAAGCGCCAAGACCTTTATTCAGGTATAATTTGTTACCCCCTTTGCTATTACTGGTAAAATAGATATCTATAAAACCATCATTATTAATATCGCCTGTAGCCACACCACCTCCGTTATAATAGTAGAGATAGTACAGGATACTGAAAGTATCTTTTTCAAAAGGTTTATTAATAAACTGAATATTACTATGCGAAGCCGAAATACTCTCGAACATTTGTTCAGGCTTTTTGCATGATAGTAACCAGATCATACAAACAACTAAAAAGGCACAGGTTGTACGAAAACGCATAAGATAAATTTTCAGTAAGAAAAAAAAGGGGTGCACATCTATGATGGTACACCCCTGACTATAACAACAACCAACGAAACGACTATAGTTTACTGTTGTACAAAGCAGTAACCTCTGTAGCAGAGAGTGCTTTGCCATACAGTCTGAACTGATCTAACGAGCCCGAATACGAACTGATCCATCCGTCTGTTGGGCCTGCAGCATTACCATGCTTATTCCAGCCGCCAACAATTAACTGACCGGCTTTTGAGAAGTCAACTGCACCTCTTGGAGTACCGCTATTTTTTACATCGGTTTGTGTAGGCGTCATCCCCGTTACAACAGCCCCATCAAAATAATAGGTCATTTTTGATGTAGTCTGATCGTATGAATATACAATATGATGCCAACTGCCATCAAAAACAGGTTTTACAAAAGTACCTTCCAACCACTGATCCATCAATCCCAATTTCATGGTTGTTTGGGTAGCGGTTTGGTTTTCCATCAGCAGGAATAAAGCACTGTTATGCCATCCATAAGTAGGGTCTACCAAAGAGAATAAAAACTCTGTACGGCCAGCCGCTGCGGCATTCTTGATCCAGAACGAAATAGAGAAACTGGTTACTTTTTTAAAGTCGTTGGCAGAAGGATAAACAATCGCTTTACCATCTACCCCCTGCACAGCTTTTCCTGATATACCAGGCACAAAAGTGAATGGATTAACTGATGCAAAGTTTGCACGGATACTATCCACATCTGCACCATCATACGCAGCATAGAACTTTAACGGCCCACCGGGAGGATTGGCATCTTTAACATAGTTACCCAATGCCGGCCTGTCCATTTTCTGACAGCCACCTGCTACCAGCACTACCAGTAAGGCATACAATAAATATGATTTATTTTTCATTTTGTTGATTTGAATGTAAAGAATAAGGTGTTTGATTATTATGGCCAATCAGGGTTCTGCACCAATACACCACCTGAGAAATCAATTGCAGGCTGAGGTATAGGATAATATTTATGCTTGTCCTGATAACCTAATGGTCCAAGAACGGTTGGTGCAAGGCCCCAACGAACCAGGTCATAGAAACGTTCACCTTCCATAGCCAGTTCATATCTTCTTTCATTCTGAATTGCAGTTCTCATCTGAGCCTGGTCAACAAAAGTTACTGCAGGTAATACAGATGCTCCTTTACGCGCCCTTGCCCTGATCTGCTCAAGAAAGGTTTGAGCAAGTGTTGCATTTGCTGCACCGCCTACTTCGTTGGCAGCTTCAGCAGCCATTAATATCACATCTGCATAACGGATCTCACGCTGGTTGATCCATCCACCCTGGCGTGAGCCGGTAGTAGCCTGCATGGCAGGATCCGGATACACTTTCTTGTTCCAGTATTTACGCGGGATAGCAGGGAAACTAGGTAATACTTTGCCGTATACACCATCTGCCTGACCAGAGTAAAGAATGGTTGCGTCTTTCCGCGGGTCACCTGCTTCATACGCACTAACCAGTGCATCGGTAGGTGTGTTCCATCCCCAACCAAGATCCCATTCGCCTGCACCACGAACACCTTGCGCAATAGCATACCATGAGAAATAGTTATCAGCGCCATTAGCACCTACACTTGCCTGTATCTCCCATATAGACTCACTGCTGTTTTCGCCTGCATCGGTAAATATTTTACCATAATCTGACTGAAGAGCGTAGGTACCTGAATTGATCACCTGCTGGCAAAGAGCTAATGCACCACTCCAGTTCTGCCTGTACAGCATTGTTTTTGCATGCAGGCTTTTAGCAGCGCCATTGGTTAAACGGCCAATGTATTTGGGAGCCCATGTTGCAGGAAGATTAGCTTCAGCATAGGTAAGGTCAGCATCGATTAACGCATATAATTCAGTGATAGCAGCTTTTGGCTTCTTGGCATCAGCCGGATTGTATACACGGAAATCAATTTTAGGAACCTGTCCAAATGCCCTTACCAAATCAAAATATGCAAATGCTCTGAAGAATTTTGCTTCGGCAATATTCACCAATGAAGCAGCATCCGTTAATTTCAGAGAATCGGCTAACTGTAATGCGGTATTGGCTTGTCCAATCAACACATAATGCTGATCCCAGTAAGTATTAGACGCCCAGTGGTCTTTTACATACTTAAATTCATCAAAGATCACACCCCAATCGGCACCATCTGACGGACTACTTCCTTTTTCAGAATCATCTGAACGGAAGTTGTTCATGGCCAGCCATGGAATTCCTCCAAAGCCCTGGCCTGCTACGTCACCATTTCTGATGGCGCCATACAAACCGTAAATCTGACCTTCCAGACCTCCCTGATTCAAATCATCAAGGGTTGCCGAAAGTGGTTTTCTGTCGAGAAATTTTGTACAGCCGGGCATAACCATTGTCAGTAGTACAGAGAACAATGCACCGGCCACTAATTTTTTCAAATTCTTCATAATCTAATTTTTTTAAATTTTTAGAAGGTTACATTGATACCACCTGTAAATACAACAGGAACGGGGCCATTACCATTATCTATACCGAATGAGGTAGCAGTACCACCAAATTCAGGTGTATAACCAGAGTTACGCTTAAATGTTTTCAGGTTCTGAACATTGGCAAAAACTCTGATATTCTTGATATAAACTTTTGACAAGGCATCTGATTTGAAATTGTAACCTAACTGTACGTTCCTGATTCTGAAATAGCTGCCATCTTCGATACCATAAGTAGAAGGTAAACGGTTGATGGTATGGTTAGCACCCAGAATAGGATCCCAGTTTGATGTTCCTTCTCCTGTCCAGCGATTCATTTTGAATGCAGGATAGTTGAAAGTAGTGAATGGTAACTCTGAACTACCCCAGTAGCGATAGATCTCATTTCCATAAACACCATTGAAATCAATACCAAAATCAAAACCTTTATAGTTAGCTGATAATGAAATACCATACATGAAATCAGGGGTAGGGTTACCGATCATAGTTCTGTCTTTTGTATCGATCACACCATCACCGTTGATGTCTTTGTATTTCAGATCACCAGGACCATAATCATAGCCAATCACTTTTGGTGAACCCAGTTTATCAGCATATGACTGATAGATACCTTCTACCACATAACCATAGAAATAACCGATAGGATAGCCTGCTTCTGTTTGGTTAGGACGCTCTTCACTTGCAGGTAATCTGTTACCACCAAGATCAACTACATTGTTTTTGAAAGTAGTGATGTTGGCATTTACAGAGAATGACCAGTCTTTAGTCAGCTTCTGATTCCATCCTGCAGAAAGTTCAAAACCTTTGTTTCTCAAATCACCCACATTATCTAACCTGTAACGGCCAGAACCTGTAGGAACGATGGTCATGATATCCTTGGTAGTTTTATCAAAGTATGCAGCTTCAGCATGCAGCCTGTTATTCAGCGCATAGAATTCGAAACCTATCTCTTTAGCATTTACAGTTTCCCATGTCAGGTCGCGGCGCGGGTCGTATGATAATGAGTAAGCAGGAACGATATTGTTTCCAAACACTGCGGTATTACCCGACTGTAATGCAGGATAGAATGGATAATCATATCCGTATGTATTCTGCACACCCAGGATACCCCATGATGCTTTAAGCTTGAAGAAATTGAATACATTCTGTTTTTCCATGAACTTCTCTTTTGTCAGTTCCCATGCGGCACCAACAGAGTAGAAGTTTTTGTAACGGTTGAACGGAGATATCTGTGAAGATCCATCACGACGGAATGAACCGTTCAGCAGGTATTTTCCTTTGTAGTTATACAATACACGGAATAGGCTTGAAACAGTTGCCCTTTCCCATTGCTTTGATTCAGAACGTTTAGTAGTAGGATCTCCAAAACCATTATCAACATACCAGAAACGCTTATCATTTGGAATAGCATCACCGGTAACACGCTGACTTACATTTCCGGTTAAAGAGTTATAGCTGCTGAAATAAGTAGTAAAACCACCAATTGCTGTCAGGCTATGATCTCCAAAGCTCTTTTTGAAAGTAAGCACATGATCCTGCTGAAACTTACTCCATCTCGAATTAACCTGCTTAACAGAAGTAGTTCTGTTATTAGGATCTACAAATACTGCACCGGAAGCACCGATGGTAGGATTGTAGGTATTGATAACAGGGTTATAGGTCCTCTCATCAAGATTTGACATATCAGCAAAGAAAGTAGAACGCAATGTAAAGTTCTTAAGGAAATTGATCTCTCCATATACACTTGCCACTGTACGGAACTCTGTGCGTAATTCTTTATCCCACTTATTTTCAAGATTCATCAGCGGGTTACCGATCTGTGCAGATTGGATAGCAAGTTGTGTATAAGCTCCGTTTGCCACATTGTAAGGCTCGGTAATTGGTAATACCCTGCGTGCATCGTATAACAGACCATCAGCCTGGCTGAATGGAAGTTTCTGACGGGTAGCATTTACTGAAAAACCAAACTTAACAGCTTTGCTTACGCGCAACTCATCATTCACATTAAAGAGGATCTTATCCAGTTTCTCATGTTTTACAACACCTTCATCAGTGATGTAACCAACGCCCATGTAAAATTTATTCTTATCAGTACTTGATGTAAGACTGATGTTATTGCTGTTAAAAGTGGCAGTTCTTGTCATCACATCTACCCAATCAGTATTACCGGTCCATTTGGTGTAATCAAAACGCTGGTTCAATGGAACACCAATATTGGTTTGTTCTTCATCAAACAGGGTTTTAAATCCTGCCGCATCTACCATTTTAATTTTATCAACTAATTTCTTTGAACCGAAACTTGAATTAAGATTAACGATCAGTTGGCCGGCCTTGGCTTTTTTGGTAGTGATGGCAATAACACCAGAAGCACCTCTTACCCCGAAGATGGCAAGAGAAGAAGGATCTTTCAACACCTCAATAGATTCGATATCATTTGGATTGATATAATCGATATTGTCGTTGAAGATTCCATCAACTACATACAAAGGCTTTACGGCGCCAATACTTACTGTACCACGGATACGGATATCCGGTTCAGCACCAGGTGTACCGGAGTTAACAATAGACAGACCCGCTACTTTACCTTGCAGTGAAGAAACAGGGTTCGTGTTGGGCTTATCGGCAATATCCTTACCGTCTACTTTAACGATAGATCCGGTCAGGTCACGCTTACTGGCTGTACCATAACCAATTACCACCACTTCATTCAGGTTATTAGAAACCGATTGCAGAGAGAGGTTGATCTCCGTTTTGCCTTTTACGGAAACTTCCTGTGTAACAAATCCAATGGCAGAAATAACCAGAACAGCATCATCTGCCACAGTTAAAGTGAAACGGCCATTGGCATCGGCGGCAGTACCATTTTTACTTCCTTTCACAACAATACTGGCTCCGGCAACAGGCGAACCATCGGCTGCAACAATTCTACCGGAAACTTTTACCGGTGCTGGTGCAGGGGCTCCTGAAGCCAGGGTAGTGTTAAGCACAACTAAGTCATTACCAAGTAGTTGATAATTAATACCTGTGCCTTGTAACAGTTTAATCATTGCTTCTGTTAAACTGGCGTTGGTAAGTACCAGAGATATTTTACCGGCATTCTTTAGGGTTTGTTGATTGTAAAGAAACCGAAACTGGCTCTTCTTTTCAATCTGCTTCAGCGCTTCTTTCAGATTGGCCGACTGTAACGAGAGGGTAATCTTTGATTGAGAATACCCGCTACCATATACATGCAGGCTGGCAAACAAAAGAAGAGCAATCGTTAGTTTCATAATTTTTACAATTATTGGTGTAACGGAATTTCTTCGCGGAATCAAGCGTCTTTTTTGTATTTTCATTATTGAAAAATTAAGGGTTTAGTGTAATGGCGTTTCCTTGGCGGGGATCGCATATTACGGCTTTACTGTCATTGTTTTTCCATCAAACAAGGGGGGATTGGTTGTAGCTGGCCGCCCCCCTTCCTTAACCGGAATCCTGTCGGTTATTTTTTCTCATATGGCGTTGTTATTTGGTATAGGGTTTAGAAATAAATACAGTATTGCCCTGGATCACAAAATTGAATGCGGTAGAAACCTTCAGTGCCGTTAAGGCTTCCGTTAATGTTTCATCTTTGAAACTACCGGTAAAATGCCAGTTCTCCATATCAGCCTCCATAAAGCGAATGGTTACGCCATACCATTTTTCCATTTTATTAGTTACCTGGCGGAATGATTCATCAGAGAAAGAAAGCAGGTTATATACCCAGGCTGTTTCAACCACCTGCTGATCGGCCAATGGTTTGGAAAGACTTTGCAGACTGGCCGTAAACGCCGGCACGGTAACAGCGGGTGAAAATGCCTGATGCCGGGGCTTATTAGTATTTTCGGCAATTAATCCATGTTCATCAACAACCAGTTTCTGATGTGGCTTAAGATGGTATTTCCATTCTTTCTCGCCTGAAAGGGCTACTTCAACAGAACCCTCTATCAATGCTGTTTCAGACGTAGCTTCCTGTGGGTATGCCCGCACATTAAAAACCGTACCGGTTACCTTAACATTCATTCTGGATGTATGGATAATAAAAGGAAGCGCCTTGTTTTTATACACTTCAAAAAAACCTTCACCCTCCAGCCAAACATTCCTGTTATCTTCTCCAAAACCGGTTTCGTAGGAAAGTTTACTGCTGGCATTCAGCCATACTTTACTGCCATCCGGCAAAGTAAGCTGCGACCGCGATGCAGGCCTGGTAACAAACTCATTTCTGTTATTTTTTGCAAGAACCATCTGCTCAACGGTAGCAGATGGACGGATAAAGGCCAACCATCCCGCCCCCAGACTGATGATAAACACAGCAGCAGCAACCATCCACCATTTCATCTGGCGTATGCGATGTACCGGTTCGTTAACAGAAACAACGGATAAAACCTCTGAGTCAGTAAAGGATGCATGATCCTCATCCCATTCAACGCCGGAAGCCTTAAGCCGTTCCAGGTGCTTTAACCAATCGGGGGCGGAAGAAAAAGTGGGGGTTTCTTTTGGTTGGAGCCAATAACGCGTGATATGCTGAATAGCTTCCTCCAATTCAGGATGCTGTTCATGCAATATATAAAATTCATCCAGCTCGGCCTGGGTGGCTTCACCTGATAATTTGATACTCAGCAAATACCATATTCTGTCTGGCATAACAATCGGTTCTTCCTCAAGGACAAGAAAAGCCGCCCAATCCCCCAAGCTTTGTTAAAATTTATTTTTCTTTTTTCTGCCCGGTTGCCTGGCTAATGGTTTCTGCCAGCTTGCTTAAAGCGATAGCTAATTGATTTTCAATCGTTTTTGGGCTTAGATGCAGGAGTTCGGCTACCTCTTTCTGGCGCAGCCCATCCTCTTTAACCAGCTTAAAAATCAGCTTACATCTTTCGGGCAGACTGTTAACAGCCCTGTGGAGTTCTTTTTGTACTTCGGCTATGACTGCTTTTTCGTGAGGATTTTCTGAATAACACTGCAGATCTACCGATAGCTCCTCCACCTGCAAAGAAAGCTGGTGGTTTTTGCTCCGGAGCCTGTTCACGGCATAATTTCTTGCAGAAACGTACAGGTACATTTTCAGGTTCTGAACCTGGTCGAGGGTTTTACGTTTTTGCCAGATACGGATAAATACATCAGAAACAATTTCTTCAGCCACTTCTTTTTGATGAACAACGGAGTGTACAAATGTTACTAATGGCGGATTAAATCTTGCAAATAACTCCGCATACGCTACCTGATCGTCGTCGGTAGCGATCGCATGCTGTAGTTCGGGAAGAAGCATACGTTTATATGGCATTAGCATTATTTGGTGTGATAAATATAGAAAAATCCCTTTTATTTTTCCATTCACCTATTTTAATCTCATTCTTTTTTTCTATTCACCCGGTTTTACGGAATCAAAGTTGTGTAATAGTTACATATTTACTATTACAGTCGTTTCGCATCTCTAAACAACAAAAAAATATTTTAGAAAAAAGAATTTGTGCTACGCTTCAGGAGCTTCCATATTAGCTGCTTTATTTTGATATGTTCGAATTATTTTCATTTCACATATAAAAAAAACTCTAAACAAAACAAAGAAGGTTGCCAAAAATGACAACCTTCTTTGCTTTAAAATGACTGTTTTTTTTGAGGAACCGAAGTTTAGCCCATCAGGTAAGTCAATCCATCATTCACTGTTTCACACAGATCACTGATTCTCTTTTTCCGGACGATGGTTTTAAACTGATCCCTGATCGCTTTATAATCATTGTGCATGGGGCATGGATGTGTGGCGGAGCACTTACTCAGCCCAAGGCCGCATTCTGAAAAAACTTCTTTGCCATCAATGGCATAAATGATATTGATGACTGATTGATTCATTTGTTTGCCGGTAATATAAAATCCGCCATTGGGGCCTTTGGCGCTGTTGATCACTTCTTCTTTTACCAATGTTTGCAGCATTTTACCTACCGTATGTTCACTGGCATCAATAAATGCTGCAATCTCTCTGATACCCGATCTTTCTTCCAACCCGTGTTTGGAAGCCAGGTAAATAACGGCTTTAATGGCTGTTTTACAGGTAAGACTAAGCATCTGTTATTTTTTGTTTGATCAATTTGTTCCAAAAAGCATCCGTCCATTTTTCCTCGATCTCTTTACTGTTATTCGACATACGGCCGGCTACCCGTTCCAGTTCTTTTTCTGAGATATTATTTTGCAGATGATTAAACAATTCACGCTCTTCAAAACGGATATGTTTTTCCAATTCATCGGCCAGTTGATTGAGAAAGGATGCATTCTCTTTCTTTTGTCCGATAGCTGCTACCAGTTGATAAATTGCCTGGTGGTCAGATTCTGCCTCCCGGCGCAGCATATCATCAGCCGGCAATTTACTGAACAGTAATTGTTCTTCTTCCTTAAAATGTTTGGCGAGGTCTTCTTTAAAAAAGAACAGCACATAATTGCTGATCCGTTCGGTGCCGACGGCTTTTTGCAGGCCCTGCCTAATTTTCCAAACCAACAACAAGCCAAAATGATGGTCTTTTGAAAATGAAACAATGGCCTGGTGTCGTTTTAACGGAACAATATTTTTCATTTGATCAATTGTTTTTCTATTTCAATTGCTTTCTGAAACAGGATATTATTTTCGAGATGAACATGCATATGCAGGTCTTCTTCAAATTCGTCCAGCATACGGTATAGTAAACTGTAGGTGGCACAAGCGTCTTCTGGTAACAAATAGTTTTGAGAGAGCGTTCTTATCTCTGCAAGGTTATTACCTACCAGTTCATGTTCCATCTCCATCATATTAATGGGCGCCTGCACGGTGCCAAAATGCGCAGCCTGTGGCGGTTGTGTATTATTTTTTGCAGCTACCAGCCCTTTAATGTAAGGAAACAATACTTTTTCTTCTTTAACCATATGCGCGGTTAGTTCGGCATTTATTTCTTCCACCAATTGATGGATGCGCACTAATTCGGGGTGATGTTTACCATGCACCTTCATCACTTTTTCTGCATACGCTTTAATATCAGGCAAGTTTTTTCTTACATAACTATGATGGGTGTTCACAATATAATCAGCAAGAAAATCCAGGCTCCAGTCATCATATGGTATTGGGCGGGAAACGGGCATCTTATCAGCCTGCTGTAAATCCTGTTCCACTTTGGATACATCCAGTCCTTTTTCGGCACAGGCCTGTTTAACCGTTTTCTTTCCGCCGCAGCAAAAGTCCAATCCATATTTTTTAAACACCTGCGCTTTACGCAGATCTTTTGCTGCTATCTGCCCCAGTGTTTCATCGTTGTCACCGGCAATACGTTTGCTGATCTTTACCTTCCACCATTCAGGTCCCTGCTCCAGATATTCCCATTCAAAAATATTTCCTCTTTCGCCCAGCAACTGGTAATACAATGGTTTGGGATCATGATCATTGTGGATAACCAGGTTCCCGCCTTCTGTCAGCTCATCAAAACGAACAAAGATGGTTGGGTGTTTCTGTTTTGGCTCCAGCAAGGTTACATCAAGTATATTTTCAGTTTCGGTGGTGTACATACAACAGGTTTTAGATGATTTGATAAAGCAAAGATAGGGAGTTTTTTCAAATAAAAGTATTTAATTACTTTTATTGTCAGAATTTACATTACCCTGACAAACAAATACAACCAGCCAGCGAATGCGCTTATGTTTACGCACCGTCCGTTCAATTGATAACCGGCTGAAAATCTGATGCTAAGAGCGTTCAGTAACATATGATGCTTTCAAAACAGCTCAATCCGGATTACAAGTTAGAAGATGTTTCAATAAGAGAAAGACAGAAGAAAAAAAGCGTCTCTGAAATTTGGGATACTCTTTTTCTTCGTTCTTCTCTTATTGCAACAAAAATGTACTGATGCATTTAATAGCACAACACATAAGCAGGAATATAAAAAACAGGAATAGAAGATTTCCGGTACAAAATAGGGTTCAACTCAGGCGATAGTGATTTTTGCCATCACGCTCTCAACTATCCGGTTACACCTGGAAAGATGGAATGACAACACCGCTTCATTCTTATAATAAGCACTTAATGCGTTTCTCAACAAACTCTTTGCACGGTTAAGGCGCACTTTCACATTTACTTCGCTGATATCAAGACATTCCTGTGTTTCGGCAACATTCATATGCTCTACCTCTCGCATAATAAATACAGTCCTGTATTTTTCAGGCAACTGACTGATAGCTGCTTCCAGCATCTGTTTTAATTCAGCATTGAGCATTTGTGCAGCAGGTGTTAGTTCTGCTGTTACCAGTTGCTGATGAATTCCCTTATCCTTTATACTGTCATTCATATTGATTGACTTTCTCCTGTTCTTTACTCTTAACAGACATTCATTGATCAGTATCCTTGTAAGCCAGGTTGAGAACAGGGCTTTGAACGAAAATTTTGACAGATGTTCATACGCGTTAATGTAAGCAACCTGCATGGCATCTTCCACTTCCACATCATCATTAATGATGGACATTCCAACGCGGTAAAGACGTTGATTGTATTTGCGAATCAGTACCGCATACAGGTCCTTTTCACCCAGCAATATCCGGGCAATCACTTCATTATCAGTTATGGTATCTGTTGCAGCGGCTTCCTTATTCATCATCGTTCAACAAATCTGACTATTAGAGTGAAAAGTTACAGGAAGGTTACAAAAAAGGTGGCAAAAAATTTTTGTAACCTTTTTGCCGGTTTTTACTCCAATCCATGCAACAGTTTTATTTCATCAAAATCACACACCATGACAAACACAGCTCAAAACACCCAACAGGTTCAACAGGTTTTAAAATACACCTATGGCCTGGTGCCAATTGTAGCGGGGCTTGACAAATTCACCAACCTGCTCACCAACTGGAAAGACTACCTGGGCGCCTCATTAATTAATATGCTGCCTTTTAGCGCATCGGTATTTATGTCAATCGTTGGCATCATAGAAATTGCGGCCGGCGCATTGGTTTTATTTCAACCGCGTATAGCAGCGTGGGTGGTTATGCTCTGGCTTATTCTCATCGCCCTTACATTAATCATCAGTGGCCATCATTTTGATGTGGCAGTAAGAGACCTGGTAATGGCCGTTGGCGCTTTTGCGTTGGCCAAACTTTCAAATGATCCTTCATCCAAAAATCACCAGCAATAAGAATAAGTTTAATTTTTTAACACAGATTCCCTACTCTTTATGAAACAAAATGGAATGTTATTAAATATGCCGGAGCACACTGTTTTTATTGATGATCCTGATGGGCAATTGGGAGATGAACCTACTAGCGCATCTACAGATACACCGATGAGGGAGGATGCATTTGATCTTAGCGATGAAGAAAAAATAAAAATCATCTCACGGCATTTTAAAGAGATCATGCACACGTTAGGCCTTGATTTGTTTGATGACAGCCTGAAAGGCACACCCAACAGGGTAGCAAAAATGTTTGTGAAAGAAATATTCCGCGGACTGGACCCTAAAAACAAACCATGCGCCGCCCTGTTTGAAAATAAATACAGTTACAACCAGATGCTGGTAGAAAAAGACATCGCTGTTTATTCAAATTGCGAACATCATTTTGTACCCATTATCGGCAAGGCGCATGTAGCTTATATTTCATCGGGCAAAGTGATAGGGCTATCAAAAATTAACCGCATTGTTCAGTATTATGCGCAAAGACCACAGGTGCAGGAAAGATTAACTGTTCAGATCGCTAACGAACTAAAATCTGTATTGCAAACAGAGAATGTTGCCGTAATAATAGATGCCGTGCATTTATGCGTTTCGTCAAGGGGAATAAAGGATACCAGCAGCAGTACAGTTACTGCTGATTATAGCGGGGTATTTACAGAATGGGAAAAAAGAGACGAGTTTCTGCGGCAAATCTGCTCAAAATAAAAATGTAAAGGCCCCGTTATTGCGGGGCCTTTACAATATAATTTTTCGGTAACTAACTTACAGTGTTACTTCAAATTTCAGGAATACATAACGGCCATTCATACCAAGCTGGGTAACCCTTCTTGAATAGTTGAACTGGTTGTTTGAGGATACACCATTGTTATCGCCAACACCTGCATCTTTTGCAGATTTTGCATCAATAATGGTGTTATAGGTTGCACTGCCGGGCACCACGTCTAATTTAACGTATTGGCCTTTAGAAGCTGTCAACAGATCAGAATAAACATCAAACAGGTTATTGGCGCCTGCAGAGACCCTTATGGTTTGATTAACATTGTAACCAACGCTCAGGTCTGTAACAAGTTTTGCACCCAGCTCCTGTTTGTAAAACCACTGTGAGCCCAATGCTGATGCCAATGAAGCGCCTTCCAGGTGAATTACTTTTCCGAAATAGGTGTTACGCATCATGAAATTGAACTTGTTAACCTTGTAAGAAACAGTCAGATTTCCTTTTACCTGCGGATTACCTTCAATTAATGTTGCGCGGTTAACAGGGCTCATATAAATATGTTCGCGGCCTTTTAACACTGCTGAAGATTTTACATCGCCCAGTATTTCTCTTTTTGATAAAGTAGCTGCCAGTTCAAATTTAAGCGACTGGCCTTTAGGGAGACTAACTGCATAGGTAGTAATCGCATCAATACCCGATGTGCGCAGATCAACTGCATTGGCCATGAACACGCCTCTTGATGCGTTGTTGGCTAAGAGGATATCGTAGATCTGCTGCTCCTGGGCTGTTCCGCCATTCTTTCCTGTAAAGGCATCGGTAAGGATAATCCTGTCGGTAACCTTGGTAGAAAATCCATCAACAGTAAAAGTGAATTTTCCGTATTTCATCGTTACACCCAGGCTAACACTGTTTGAAATTTCAGGGCGCAGACTTGGGATACCCAGTAGTTGCGCAGCTTTACTGTCGTTAGGCAGGGTTGCATCATCATAAGCAATACCACCCTGGAATACAGTAGAGGTTTTGGTTAAATATTTCTGCTGTAATGATGGCGCGCGGAAACCGGTACTGATAGCACCACGGAAACTAACATGCTGATCAACTTTATATCTTGCTGCCAGTTTACCACTCAGGTTGCCGCCAAAATCGCTGTAGTTCTCATAACGTAAGGCACCATCCAATAAAAGACTTTTAACAGGCTCGATCTCCAAATCGCCATATAAAGCAAAAGAAGTACGGCCTTTGTTCATGCTGTTATCCGGGCGGAATCCTGGAAATACCTGCGAACCGCCGGCGGGGATACCTGTTGATCCATTGGCCAGTTTAACAGAGGTAGGTGTTCCATTATAGATATCTACTGCACCGTTGGTTCTGCGCATGTAGTTTGCCCATGAAGACTCTTCGCCTGCTTTTTGCTGGTAATTCTCATAACGGAATTCTGCTCCAAAAGCAAGGTTTGTTTTAAGCGCGTTATGGAAGTTTCTCGACAGATCAAAGTTTGTTGTATTCTGTTGAAACTGCAACACACCCGCATCAAAAGAAGTTTGTTTGAAATTATTGTCGTTATACCATGCAGACACATTCAATGAATTTTGCACAGTGTATTTGAATGCATTCTGTCCGAAAGCATTGCTCAGATCATAATTCCATTCGCCCCATTTGCCTTTTAATCCGGCAGCAACAGATACATCAGTGATATTGGATGCGATCTCTGGCAGGAATCCTCTTCCAAAAATGGCGGGGATATTGGTTGCCTGGTATGGCATCCTGTAAAAGCCGGTTGAGTTACCAAGGCGCTGACTTAATATGCTGAAGAAATAAAATTCACCATCATTCTTCAGTTTAAGGGCACCATTGATCACACCCTGTACATTTTGTGTTCTTGACTGACCAACACGCATTTGAAAATAATCGCGGGTAACACCTAAACTATCCAGCAAAAACTGGCTGGCAACATCGCCTGATTTGCGGTCGTCAATATTACCGGCTCTTTCGCCTGAGCGAACAGTAGGTTCTCTTTTTTCAAAGTTTCCTGTGAAATTGATAAAGCTTCCTTTTTGCTTGCCTAACTGCCATCCGTAGTTGATGGTAGCCTGCACTTTCTGTCCGTCAGTAACACTTCTTTTTACATATACCGGATCTACACCGGCAGCAAAGTTGCCCGAGTTGGCATGTGTGTAAGCCTGGTAGGTGGTAATGTTTGAACCATAGCTAATACTTGCTTTGCCTTTGTTCACACTATTATTCAACTGAATATTCAATACACCTGCAATGGCATCAGATCCATACTGTGCAGCAGCGCCATCGCGAAGCAATTCAATTTTATCGATCGATCCTGCAGGAATACTGTTCAGATCTGTTCCTACAGATCCACGGCCCATGGTACCGTTCAGATTTACCAGGGCAGAGGTGTATCTTCTTTTTCCGTTGATCAACACCAGGGTTTGGTCGGGACCCAATCCGCGAACAGTGGCAGGGTCAATATGGTCGGTACCATCTGCAACGGTTTGAGGGGTTGAATTAAAAGACGGAGCGATATAGTTAAGAATACCTGTTAAATCGGTCTGTGGAATTTCTGACACTAATGTTTTCATGTCAAACACATCAACCGGTACGGTACTCTCTAATTTTGTTCTTGGTACGCCTCTCGATCCAAGAACAACTACATCTTCCAGGTTCTTTTCTGAAGCGACTAATTTAATACTCAGTGAGCCTGTTCCGCTGTAAGCATGACTGCCGGTTTCATAACCAACATAATTAACAACGATCACATCTCCTTTCTCAGCAGAAACAGTAAATGCACCACTCTCGTTGGTAACTGTTTTTGTTTTGCTGTTTTTAACTGAAACAACTGCGCCAACCAGGGCTTTTCCTTTTTCGTCTGTAACAGTTCCTGTTACATTTACTTTCTGTGCCATCGCTACAAAACTGAACAAGGCAACCAGAATAGTTAATGACATTTTCCGCATCATAATTTTCTGTTTTTAATGGTGATTTAATCCGGTGTCCTTTTCTCAACAGGCTAAGAAGAAGTTTTTAGCAATCTCAGTAAACAACCTATCGCATATTCAATTAGAAAAAAAACACATATTTCATCAAATAATTGCGATAATCACAAGTATATGAATAAATTTTTAGAATTCGTTAAAATATTTAACAGTTTTGGCTAAAAAAATATAAACTAATTGTATAATGTCTTATACAAACGCTTTATAGAAAGCTTGAACAGGGGAGCCGAAAGCTCCCTTTTTTTCAGAGGTGCAACACCCTATACGTGCAATAATGCTTCCGGGTAGCCTGTACACATTATTTTATAAAAAATATTTGTGAAAGGCTATGCAATATGACTTCTTGGCATAAGAACCAGGCAATTCGGGTTGGGGGATGTTTTTGCAAAGATTAATTACTCTTCCCGGTTAATGCATGCAACAGAAGATGAAAATGCACAACCTTTATCTTAAGTAGTCACATTGGTAGCACTCAAAGTGTTTTTTCAGTTCTAAATTGTGGGTCATAGTTTCAATTTTTTAAAATGTCTTTGTACTTCCCGTTCCACTTGTTCAAAACCTGGTAAATCTTTTATTTGCTCACTCATTGAGCTTTGCCAACGTCCCTTGTATTGCAGCAATCGTTCAGCTAATTTTTTCGGAAAGTCAAGATGGTTCAAATTTTTACTGGCACACTTTTTTGCAAACTCGTTCATATGAAAAGCAATGTCCATCCCATGTTGCTCTAATAAAAACCAGATATCGTAAAGATCTCTGGCCTGCATTCGTTGCATTACCGAACGCATTTTTTCTACTAACACTTCTTCAAGAGGATAACACAACAATTTGTATTCATCTAAATCCGTATAGCTTTCAAATACAGTTTTGATTACAGGTGCAAATTCCAGTGTTTCACTTCTGGAAATATCAACCTTTACTCTTTTATTAGCCCCCTGCCCACCAAGAGGACCAACATAACTTATATAAAAATTAATGCCGCCATCTTCGTGTTCATTATTATCAATGATGTCAAGAGGGATATTGGCTTCTTCTCGAACATATTCAAATGTTTCTTTAAACCAGGCAAATATTTGCTCATTGGGTATTTCATTGTTAAGCAATGTAAAATCAAGGTCTTCCGAAAAACGGTAATCTTCAAAATAGATTTTCTTTAAAACTGTCCCGCCTTTGAACACAATAGATTTAGAAAGTTGCTCATGTTGGGCAACGCCTTTCAATATCCATGAAAGCACATAGTCCTTTTCTATCTGCTGGTCACGAACACCAACTTCTCTGGCCTTTTGCTGTATCTTTCCAGGTTTAATCATGTATAAATGGCCGATTTAATTGTTTCTGTTTCTAAATTTTGTTGAATACTCCATCTGCTAATCAGTTTACCTGTTTTTGGTAATTCTGTATCCACAACAACATAAGAAGCGGTTTTCAGTTTTTGCAATTCATCAATGATGCTGTTGTTAATTTCAAGAGTCTCCAAAAGAAACCCCAATCGTTTTATTACGGCTTGGGAATTGAATTTTTTTACATATTCGAGTAATGTATCAAACTTGATTTTATCTTTTGAAATGTAAATTGCTCTTGCTACTTCAACAATGCCGCCTGCATAATCAGGTTTGAAAAGGCAATCGATAAAAGTTTTCTCTAAGTCTGAGCAAAGCACTTTATTAAAATTATCTATCCATATTTTTTTTGCTCCAAAAAAATGTTTTTCGTTG
Organism: Sediminibacterium sp.; assembly: GCA_036758845.1. Taxonomy (GTDB): domain Bacteria; phylum Bacteroidota; class Bacteroidia; order Chitinophagales; family Chitinophagaceae; genus Sediminibacterium. The sequence goes on along the minus strand of DAIOVU010000023.1, from coordinate 14,097 downwards.
TGATAAATAAACTGAAAAGGAACATTCTTGATTTTAATTTCAGAAGGCCTGATTTGTTTTGAAACAACTATTTGTTCTTTCAACGAAGGTTGTGTAATCAGGTTATGAATTTCCAAAGCAGAATAGTAGCCAATATAATGCAGAGCATCTTTTACCAAATACTCTGCTATTAAATGCCAGTCGGGCATAAATGTTTCTGCATTTTGTTCATAAGGAATAATATAATAAACAGCTTCCTTTAATCGCATCAAAAGTCCTCTTTTAGTCATGTCGCTAAGTAACTCCCGAAGGGTGCTTTCTTTTGATTCTGGCAATGCCTTGAACGCCTCATTATAATCAAAACAAGCCTTGTTCTGTCCATTGAAATAGGATAGAATTTTATTTGACTGTGTTGAAATATACTTATGTTTCATAGGTAATATATCAGGATAAACCTGACTACAATGATATGAAAGGTAAGCTAAATTTATAAACTTTTAAACCAAAGAGATTATTCTTCATAGTCTAATTGTCAGGACAAACCTGACCTATATGATATGAAACATAATTATTAGGCCAAAATGGTTAAAATTAATTGGCTATAACTTCAATTTGTGCCTCCCTGTTGAGTAATGATCTATTGCTGAAATTCTCAACAAAAAGCTGATAGATATTCGTCAGCCGGGCGGGGGGGCATTTTGCGACAAAAAGCACCAATGAGCAATAATGCGATAACAATGCGATACCAATACCCATACAATATACCTACCAGGTGCTAACCAAGTGGTCAGCTTTGAGAGGCAGCCCTGCCGGAAAAAAAAGAAACAACTGTATAATTGATTACCCACCCTCTGTGCAACTCAGGTTCTCTGGGATCTCTGTGTTGAAAAAACAAATTCTCCATTTAAGGTATTTTTTTAACACAGATGGCACGGAGAAAAAGAGGTTCACTGAGGCTAATAAATTAGCCACGCCAATAGTTCAAAAAAATTATTTAGCCTGCGTAATCACAATATTCCTGAACTCAACAGGGCCGTGGTCTCCCTGAATTAATAATGGGCCCGGTTCTCCTTCTTTACTATCAAGGGCGCCACCGGTAATACCGGGTATTACCTGTTTACTGATCACTGTTTTACCATTGGCAACAACTGTTACCGTACGGCCAACCAAAGTAATATCATAAGATTGCCACTCGCCCGCTTTTTTTGCAGCCATTCCATTTGGCGGAAGAAAACCATAAACGGCGCTGAATCTGTCAACCAACGCTTCTTCTCCATAACTGTCTTCTATCTGTACTTCGTAACGGCCACGCAGGTAAATACCACTGTTACTTCCTTTGGGATAGCGGAATTCGATATGCAATTTGAAATCAGTAAACGATTGGTCTGTAACAAGATTAGAACCTGATTTGGGGCTGCGTAAAACACCTCCATCGGCCAGCCATTGATTAGGCCCCAGTGTATGCCAGCCATCCATATTCTTCCCATTATAAATTTTTACAGGTGTACCCCAAACCGGCTCTGATTTTCTGCTGAGAGATGGCGCACGCACGGCAGTCCAGTTATATTTTTTTCCATCAGTATACAACATGGTACCTGTTAAATGTTCTGCATCTGCCACGGATATTTCAAATTCCATATCGCTGGTGCCCGGCTCCCATTGTATGGGGATGGAGAAATAATATTTTCCATTAACAGGTTTTACCTGCGCAATTGGGCGCGCACTTCCAAAAGCATATACAAAGCGGCCAAACAAAGTGCTTCTGCCCGAATGCGTTACTTCCAGCCAGGAGGGAAGTTCTTTTCCACCCTGTTGGATGGTGAGGTCCCATCTGCCTTCTATCTTGGCATCAAGCGTTGCCTGCGCATTGGATGGTGTTGCAAAAGCTGTTATCAAAAGTATAACTGCTAATGCACCTGTGTAAACTGATTTCATTTTCATTAGATGGTTTGTTATGTTAGAAATTTAAATATTACTGTAGTGCTTTTAAACACATAGTTACATAGGTTAGGAAACAGGGCGGATAGTTCAAAAACTATGTTTCTTTCTTGTTCTTCTATGTACCTATGTATTTTCAAAATGATTTAAAATAAAACTTATTGCACTATCAAAATAAGTCAATTAAAAAGAAAATTTCTCTGCGCCTTTTCTGCATCTCCTGTTCTCCGCGGTGAATAGGACCAAATAATCTAAAGGCTCACCCATTGTTCAGGGTCTCTTCACCGCTGAGCCGCAGAGTAAAAGAGTTTACGCAGAGAGCTATCAAATTCTGATAGTGCAACTGTTAAAGGCATTTCAATAAAAGAAAGACAGAAGAAAAGAAGCGTCTCTGAAATTCGGGGATACCCTTTTTCTTTTTCCCCGCTTCCTGTCTGTCGTCAGACAGGTTCTTTTATTGAAACCAAAATACAACATCCTAAATATTTGATTTCTTCATTTCTTTTACTGCATAATCTGCTGCCCTTGCTGTGAGCGCCATATAGGTTAATGATGGATTCTGTGTTGAGGTTGATGTCATACAGGCGCCATCTGTAACAAACACATTTTTGCAGGCATGCAACTGGTTCCATTCGTTCAGCAAAGATGTTTTAGGATCACGGCCCATGCGCGCACCGCCCATTTCATGAATATCCAGGCCAGGGGCCTGTTTGCTGTCGGTTGTTTGTATATCATAAAATCCGGCACGCGTAAACATCTCTGTTAGCTGCTCCTGGTAATCTTTTACCATCTTCTCATCATTATCATCATAATCTATGCTGATCTTTAAACGCGGGATTCCCCATTCATCTTTCAGGTCTTTATCAAGGGCCACAAAATTAGTTTCTTTCGGAATGGTTTCTCCCATCATGTGTGAGCCTACATACCATGGGCCCAATTCCTTTTTATCAATATTCGATTTCAGTTCTTCGCCAAAACCATCTGTATTCCTGTTTAATCCGCGGTTGGCCGAAAATCCTGCGGCATAGCCACGCAAAAAATTGGTTTCCTGTTTTTCTACATTTCTAAACCTTGGTATGTAGGCGCTGGTGGGCGAGCGGCCGTCTGTTGTTTTATCCGGCATACCATCATATTTACCGGATACCCTTGCACGGTAATTATGAAAAGCCACATATTTCCCCAGCAATCCATTCTCATTGCCTATACCCATCGGGAAACGGGAAGAGATAGAATTTAGCAGGATAAGATTGGTGTTCAACGCACCCGCATTTACAAATAGGATGCGGGCAAAATATTCTGTTGCTTTTTTAGTGTTAGCATCAATTACTCTTACCCCTGTTGCCTTGCCGGCCTTGTCATCATAAATAATGGAATGAACAACCGCATGCGTAACCATTGTTAAATTACCCGTGCGCTCTGCCCATGGAAGTGTAGAAGAATTAGAACTGAAATAACCACCAAACGGACAACCCCGCTGGCAAAGATTTCTATTCTGGCATTGCGCCCGGCCCTGGTCGAGGTGTATTTTTTGTGGTTCTGTAATATGTGCGCAGCGGCCATAAATTACATGCCTGTTATGATAACTCTTAGCAACAAAATCCTTAAAATAATTTTCTACGCAAGACAGATCAAGTGCCGGCAAAAATTCTCCGTCAGGTAATACAGCCAGCCCATCTTTATTTCCCGAGATGCCTGCAAATTTTTCTACATGGCTGTACCATGGTGCAAGGTCTTTATACCTGATGGGCCAGTCAACTGCAAAACCATCCCGTTTCGGGCCATTAAAATCATATTCGCTCCATCTTTGTGTTTGTCTTGCCCATAGCAATGATTTACCACCTGTTTGATAACCGCGTATCCAGTCGAATGGTTTTTCCTGCACATAAGGATGGTCAGTATCTTTTACAAAAAAATGCATCGCATCTTCCCTGAAAGCATAACAGCGGCTTACTACCGGGTTGGCTTCTTTAATATCGTTGGGTATTTCGTTACGGTGTTCAAACTCCCAGGGCATTTTATTGGTGGTGGGATAGTCTTTCAGGTGTTTAACTTCTGCACCTCTTTCCAGCACCAATGTTTTTAATCCTTTTTCGGTAAACTCCTTAGCTGCCCATCCCCCGCTGATGCCGGATCCAATAACAATTACATCAAATGTATTTTTCTGATTTCCCATTGTAATGTTTTTAAATTAAGCAGGAACACATCCTTGATATCGGCCCGGAACAAGCTCATATACATGAACCTTAGTTAGAAAAAATTCAGAACTGGTATATGCCTGAATGGTATACCGTTTTACTGTTTTAAAAAAAGCAGCAGGTGCAGATGTATCATCTTTAACAGCAACAAGCTGTTTAAGAATGGTTTTCCGTTCTTCTTTATTGCAGGCAGTAAAATGTTTACCGGCAGATGTTTTGCAGAGATCATTAAATGCAGCAAGGCCGCTGGTGAATTTTTGCTGTTCTTCTTTTGAGGTGCAGTCGTCTACCATTTTTAATACAAACAGGTGCGCGGAAATATCTTTTGCTCCGGGAGTGGTTGTTTTAGGGATGATGGTTTCGCAGAGTTCGGCAAGCATCATTTCATCATCACTGCTGATCTTGATTTTCTTAAGTAAGATGGATGATTTGCTTTTGTCTGACAGGCAGGATGGAATGATGGCCATTCCGGCACCCAAAACAACAAACTGTTTGAGCAGTGTTCGTCGGTTGATCATGGCAGGCAATGTTTAGAAGGAAAAATAATCAAAAAGCCATGAATGCCACCCATCAGGGCAAAAAGTACAAATAATTGGATTGAATAGTATCAGAATAGGTAACCTAAGAAAAGCTGTTAGCTAAGCCAAAAACAAATTATTCCCATTTTCGGCATACTATATTGAACAAAAAAGTACAATTAGCCAGATTGATAAGTATTGTTCGGTGAAGATTGCATGCAATAAAAAAAGAAGGATATTCTTCCGGTTTCCAATTGAACTGCAATATTATTTTAGTTACAATCTTTATCTTACAAATATGACAGCCCAGCAAAACATTCAATACCCAAAGAACTACTTACAAATTGAGGAGGCAACAAAACAATCAGGCTTCACAATGGCATCGGATATTTTGACTGGTTCGTTACTACGTACTTTATCCTCATCAAAACCTTCTTCTAATTTTCTTGAACTTGGCACTGGCACAGGGCTTTCTACATCCTGGATTCTTGATGGCATGGATTTGCATTCTGATTTGATTTCTGTTGATAATAATGGTCAGCTCCTTGAAATATGCAATAAATTCTTAGGTAACGATAAGAGATTAAAACTTGAACTGATGGATGGCGCAGAGTGGATTAAAACCAATCCTGATAAAAAGTTTGACTTCATCTTTGCAGATACCTGGCATGGTAAATACATTTTATTAGATGAAGTGTTGACTATGCTCAATCCCGGTGGCCTCTATATCATTGACGATATGTTACCGCAACCTAACTGGCCAGAGGGACATGAGAACAAAGTCAAAAATCTCATTATCGAATTAGAAAACAGAACAGATCTGATTTTAACAAAACTGGTTTGGTCAACAGGTATTATCATCTGTGTTAAAACACCCGCCTAATCTGCATTTCCTGTAAGTTACATACTTACGGTACACTGGAATGGCGCAATACAAAAACGACAGGAGCCATTAATGCATAACAGCCCCCATCATTCTGATTATTGGAAAATCTGCATTAAAAATTCAGTAACTCCAATCTGGTGTGAATGCTACTAAATGAAAAATGGCAGGAGGATTGGCCAGTGTAGCCGCGCATCTAACACAGCCCGGTTCCTGTGGTGCTTCTTTGACCAGTTTTACTTTGATCACTAAGCCGGATTTGTCTGCGGTAAAGGTTTGCATTTTTTCCATATCGGCACAACTGAATCGGGTTGTAAAAACATGATCATAAGTAGAATCGGCCTTTACATATCCATTAGCACCATATTGATACAGGGCCGAATCCTGAATTTGCACAACGGCGTTGCCACAGATCTCGTCAATAATTTTAACATGGAAGGTTGCTTTTTCCAATTCAGTGGTTGATTTATCACATCCGCTCCCTGCCAGTAAAAAGGATAGTACTGCAATCAAAAGTTTGGTTTTCATAATGCCATTTTTAAGATTGACACATGGGGAATATGAAGCGTTGCATGTTTGCAGTTTTCGCATCCTCAAAAAAGCAAAAACCACCCACGGTTTAACGTAAGTGGTTCATTATGATTGTACAGGAAACTATGTTTAAATTCCTACTCACGAACTATGCTATTTCAGGCGGGAGGTTTTCAATATCGTTCAAATCTTTATTTCTCCCGGCTGCTTTCTAAGCTTCAATTAATTGATTCAGGTGAATAATCCGAATATCTATTGCATTATCAATACGCTCAATGGTTGACGACTGATATGTTTTCGCAAAATCCAGCCCCTTAACGGCTGTCATTACTTTAATGGCAAACGGAGGCTTACCAAAAGAAAACACATCAAACTCATTTGAAAAAAATTGCTCTTTTTTTATGGCCTCCGACAGAAGCCCAAATGTAACAATAGCGTTCTGTAATTTATGATAATTTGCTTCTGTCTTATTTACCCAAATATCCATATCACCGGTAGAGCGGCTGTATCCGCGTATAATAACTGCATAGCCGCCCACCAAAATATATTCTACTTCAAACTTGTTTAAATTCTGAATAAAATCCCAAAAATCATCATTGAAAATATTCATTATATCTGCTGTTTTCTCGCTGAGAAAATACTCCTGTCTAGTTTTTGGGTTGTAAAAGAAGGTTCATTGAATGCTACAGCGATCATTTTGGCAGCTCCCCTTAATTTTTCTTCTATTGTTTTATTATGCCAATACCCAAAGTCTATATTGCCATCCCTTTCCATATTCCTGGATTCAAAAACTGTTGTATCAACATATTTCCTTCGCATAACTCAAATTTACTTAACATCTCTTCAATCCACAAAAAGCCCTAAAAAGAGGCTAATGGTTGTTTAAGTAGCGGGAGATATAAGATGATTATCTAACCAATTAGCAGAGGGTTTCATCCTGTTTATTTCAAAAAAATCTCCAACTAATTTTACTAAGTCAAGCAAAATCACATTAAATGTGTTCTACATATAACTATCAAATTTGCTTTTAAAAGTAAACTTAGCAAAATTTAAAGTTACTTTACTTCTATAAAGTAACTTTAATTAAAATTAATTATACTTTTGCCCTATGCCAGAAAAACATACTTCCATAGAGAATTTTAAATCAGGCCATTTTGAAAAAGGGGTAGGGTTCAGGTATTTTGTTCCAACAGCTATTAATACACAATGGATATGGACAGATGCAAGCTTAAATACTTTGTTGGAGAAAGCCTCTATAAAACTAGGTGAGCTAAACTCATTTGCAAGACTTGTTCCTGATATAGATTTATTCATTCAACTACATGTTACAAAAGAAGCAGTTGTATCAAGCAGAATTGAAGGAACACAAACAAACATTGATGAAGCTTTATTACCGGTAGAAGAAATCAGTCCGGAAAAAAGAAATGACTGGCAGGAAGTTAAAAATTATACCACAGCATTAAATAATGCTATCGAAAATTTGAAAACCCTTCCTTTATCCTCAAGAATACTATGCAATGCCCACAAAACACTTTTAAGTGGCGTAAGGGGAGATCATAAACTACCAGGGCAATTTCGTTCAAGCCAGAACTGGATTGGTGGTGCATCGCTTTCTGATGCAATTTTTATTCCGGCGGCTCATCATTATGTAAATCCTTTAATGGGTGATCTTGAAAATTTTTTACATAATCCGGATATTAAAGTTCCATCACTAATCCGGATCGGAATCGCTCATTATCAGTTTGAGACGATACACCCCTTTTTAGATGGCAATGGGCGTATTGGCAGATTACTAATTACGCTATACCTGGTATCAGAAGGAATTTTAGAAAGTCCCTTACTGTATTTGAGTGCATTCCTTGAAAAAAACAAAACGCAGTATTATGATAATCTTACCCGTGTAAGAGAAAAGAATGATCTTTTGCAATGGCTAAAATATTTTTTAACGGGGATTGAAGAAACATCGACAAAAGCAGTTGAAACTCTTTCAAAAATTATGCATTTGAAAACGCAACTGGAAAAAGATATTCATAATAATTTAGGACGCAGGAGTAATAGCGGATTACTATTATTATCCTATCTATTCAAATACCCTGTAATAAATGTAAAGAATGTAGCAGAAGCCTGCAGTTTGAGTACAAAGGCTGCTAACGATTTAGTGACCTCTTTTGCAGAAAATGGCTGGTTAAAAAAAATAGGCGATTCAGAAAGGTATCGCAGGTTTATTTTTGAACCTTATCTTAGACTTTTTGAATAGACAGTATGAATTAATGTAAAAGCCGACCTAAGAGATCGGCTTTTACTATTATCTTCCAAAACCATTATTATCTTAGAAAATAATATAGTAGCGAGAACGAGATTTGAACTCGTGACCTCAGGGTTATGAATCCTGTGCTCTAACCAACTGAGCTACCTCGCCATGGTTAATTCCCATTTGCTATTTTCGCTAACGGGCTGCAAATATAGGAGGTTTGGAGAAAATGAGGCCTTTTAGTAGGCCAAAAGTTTGCGGATACGTGCCACCACTTTATTGGCTGTAGGCAGCATAGCCGCCTCCAGCTCAGTATTAATGGGCACTGCGGGCAGGTTCAGGGCGCCCATCACCTCTACTTTGGCATCCAGGAAATGATAACAATTATTGGATATACGCAGCGATAACGCCTCGGCAAATGAATTATTCTGCTGCTCCTCACTTAAAACCAGCACTTTCCCGTGCCGGCGTACCGCCTCAAATATGGCTTCTTCGTCTAACGGGAAAAGGGTTCGCAGATCAAGTATTTCTACCTGTCCGGGCATTTGCGCAGCGGCTGTTTTGGCCCAGTACACCCCCATTCCATAAGTGATTATGGCTACTGTTTCGCCTTTTTTAAGCTTTGCAGGGTCTGCCTCCAATACACGGTTGGCTTTGCCAAGTGGCAAAATATAGTCTTTAGCTGGTTCTATGGTACGGGCATCATCTGTGCCCGGCACTTTGCTCCAGTACAGGCCCTTATGCTCAAGCATAACTACCGGGTTGGGGTCAAGAAAAGCAGCTTTCATCAAACCCTTCATATCCGCTGCATTGGATGGATAAACCACCTTAATACCTTTTAGGGATAACAAGGTACTTTCGATACTGCCGCTATGGTATGGCCCACCCCCACCATAGGCACCCGTTGGCACCCTGAGCACCATCTGAACAGGGTATTTACCATTAGAGAGATAACAGGATTTAGATGCCTCGGTAATTAACTGGTTAAGGCCGGGATATACATAATCAGCAAACTGTATTTCTACAATGGGCTTGATACCAAGGGCCGATAGCCCTACCGTAGAGCCAACAATATATGCTTCCTGGATGGCTGTATTAAATACACGGTTTGCTCCAAATTTATCAGCCAGTGTAGCTGCTTCTCTAAATACTCCGCCCAGGCGGGCTCCAACATCCTGACCATATAAAACCGCTTCGGGATATTGTTCCATCAATTCTTCAATGGCATGCAATGCAGCATCCACCATCATCACACGTTCTCCATTTTTGGGGTTGCGCTGACCGGTTTCTTCTTTTACAGGTGTGGGTGCAAACACGTGATCTTCTACCGTATTTACAGAAGGATCTGCTGCCTGTTGTACAAGCTCAAAATCTTTCAACACTTTTTCCAATACATCAGCTTCCAGTTGGTTGATCTCATGTTCCTGGTAGCCTACCCCATTCAGCAACAAACGGAGTTTGGGTATCGGATCGTACAAGCCGTGTTTCAATAATTCTTCCCGGTTACGATAAAATTCTTTTCTTACCCCGCTGGTATGATGCCCCAGCAGAGGCACTTTGGCATGCACCAATATTGGTTTGCGTTCAGAACGTGCATAGTCTATTGCCTGTTCCATTGTTTCGTAACTGCGGATAAAATCGCTTCCATCACACTGCATACGCTTAAGGCCTTTAAAGCCTGCGGCGTATTCATAAGCAGTCATTGCTCTCACCTCATCGGCAGAAGCACTGATGCTCCATTGATTATCCTGCACCAAATAAACAATGGGCAACTGTTTTAGCACAGCAAACTGCAAAGCCTCGCTCACTTCTCCTTCTGTAACACTTCCATCCCCAAAAGAACAAACTACGATAGGTAATTTTCCATCTTCATTTTTTCGTAATAAAGTTGATTGCGCCTGTTCTAAAAATTGGATGCCCTGTGCCACACCAGTTGTGGGTATTGCCTGCATTCCTGTGGCACTGCTTTGATGTATGATGGATGGCCGTAACCGGTCGCGGTTGCTGGGATGGCAATAGTAAGACCGCCCTCCTGAAAACGGGTCTTCTCTTTTTGCCAGTAACTGTAGCATTAATTCGTAAGGTGTAAATCCCATTGACAGCATCATGCTATCATCGCGGTAATAAGGGCTCACCCAGTCGCAGTTGAGTAATTGTAAACCGGTTGCTATCTGTATGGCTTCGTGCCCGCGCGAGGTGGAGTGTACGTATTTACATACCTGCCTGTTGGCATCGTATGTTTCAGCCATTGACCTGGCCGTAACCATCAGTTGGTAAGCATGTAATAATCGGTTAGGCGTCAACATCTGGTCAACATGGGTTGTTGTGTCTTCGGCAAAATAGTCCTTTCTGCTTATTTGATTTCGAGGAAAAACATTTTTTCTTCCCCATAATACCCCTCCAGAATATCATCAGTTACACACTCGCCCACACCTGCGGGGGTACCTGTATAAATCAGATCGCCAATATTCAACGAGAAATATTGCGATATGTGTGATACGATCTGGTTAAATGAAAAGATCATGTCTTCTGTTGTACCCACCTGCACGGTTTCTTTATTCTTCTGCAAAGAAAAATGTATGGGGTTTGAAAGTATCTCTGGCGTAAACGGCACCCATTTACCAATGATGGCTGAGTTGTCCCATGCTTTTGCTTTTTCCCATGGAAGGCCTTTCTTTTTCAGTTCGGCCTGTACATCTCTTGCTGTAAAATCAATACCAATGGTAAAAGCATCGTAATAGGCTTCTGCGCTTTCTTCGTCAATGTATTTACCATTTTTGCAGATACGCAAAACGATCTCCACTTCATAATGAAGTTCATTGGTAAACTCAGGATAATAAAAAGGAGCGTTCGACTGCATTAATGCAGTCTTGGGTTTCATAAAAATAACCGGCTCTTCCGGAACTGCATTACCCAGTTCTTTTGCATGGTCTGCATAGTTTCTTCCAACACAAAAAATCTTCATAGCGATACGATTTTAAAAATACTGATCAAACAACCATTTACCGGCCTCTAAAGACCAAAAATAAGGAACAGGTTATTTGTACCGGATTTCCATTACTATAACTTCAAAACGGGTTCTTTTATTATGTAAAATCAAGGCTGTTAACCATATTCATGGTCTTAGCCAGTCCAATAGCAGCAAACGACTCAATGATCTCGCTGCACTTAGCTATTTTCTGTTCTACCATTGGTGTTTCGGATGGCAGCCATTTGCCCAGCACAAATTCTATCTGCCTGCCTTTTGGAAAATCATTGCCAATGCCAAACCGTAATTTAGGGTATTGGTCTGTGCCCAATGTTAACTGAATGTCTTTCAAACCATTATGCCCCGCATCACTACCTGAGCCACGCATGCGCAGTTTATTCAATGGTAATGCAAGGTCATCTACAATGGTAAGCGTATCCTCAATAGCTATTTTTTCTTTGTCCATCCAATATTTAAAAGCCTTACCGCTCAGGTTCATATAAGTGGTGGGTTTAATACAGATAAAGGTCTTGCCCTTCCATTTTACTTCTGCTACTTCTGCCAGGCGATCTACCTTGAAAAACCCGCCGTGCTTTAAAACAAATGCACTCACCACATCAAACCCGATGTTATGCCGGGTATGGCGATATTCATCGCCAATATTGCCTAAACCGATAATGAGAAATCTGTTCATATTGAAATCAAAAATAGTCCGTAATAAACTACCGGCAAAAGCGCATTCAAAATAACAGTAAATCATTTCTTTATTGCAATAATGCCAACCAATTTTACTGCGCCTTTGCGCCTTGGCGAGAAAATATGCTCGCCAAGGCGCAAAGGCGCGGGATTTAGGGTTGATGCAACTTATATTACAGGATTCGTTGATTTAAGCGACTTGCCTTAATTTCACAACTGCAAGCAACAACTACTCCATGTTTCGGGACTTTTTTAATAAACTATACAGGTTTGGCATTAAGGTGGCCAATATTGGCATTACACCAGAACTTAATTTTCACGAGAAGAAAAAAACGCAACTGCTTAACCTGTTGGTATCCTTTTCTATACCAACCACCCTGTTCTTTTTTATTGTTAACCTGGTTAACCACAAACCGCTTCTTTCGTTGATCAATTTCCTGATACTTGGCGGTGAAATTCTTATTCCGGTGATCAACAGTTACGGAAAATTTTTATTGGCCAGGTTGATACTTACATTTTTGGCCAGCATTCTTTTTACGATCAGCGCCATATTATTCAGAAACGGGGCCGAATATTTTTTACTCGCCAACCTGGTAGTTATCATCATTTACTTCAACGAAAAACGATTCCTGATCTCTATCAGTCTTGTAAACTGCCTGCTTTTTATCGGCATCAAAATTTTCCTTGATTCATCAATTATTTATGATGCCGTTCCGTTTGGAAGGGTTGTTTTCAATATTGTATGGACCTTGCTGGCTATGGCTATGGCCCTGCTCTTTTTTAAAAATGAACAGCTCTCTTACCAGGAACAGGTAGAAGAAAAGAACAGGGATTTACAGAAAATGAATGATACCAAGGAAAAACTGTTTTCCATCATCTCGCACGATCTGCGTTCACCCATCGGGCAATTAAAAGGTTTATTACAATTGGTAAGTGATCAGCAGATCTCGCCTGAAACTTTTCAGCAGTTTTCATCTAAGCTTTCAACAGAAGTAGACAGCCTGCACAGTACGCTTGATAACCTGTTAAGATGGAGCATCAGCCAGTTGCAGGGAATTAAAGCCATGCCTGAAAAAGTTGATCTGGAAGAGATGGTCAGGTTAAAATTTGCCATGTTTAAGCAACCTGCTGAACAGAAAAATATCAGGTTGATAGCGGAAGACCTGCATCATTATGTGTGGGCAGATCCCAATCATGTACAATTAGTATTACGAAACCTGATCTCCAATGCCATTAAGTACAGTTATGAGAATGGTCGCATCCTTGTGCGAAGCAGTGTAAAAGACCAAATGGTTATCATTGAAGTGAACGATACAGGAATGGGCATGAGTGAAGAAATGAAGCAATCGATCTTCAAACCTGAAAATATTGTTTCAAACAGGGGCACCGCCAATGAAAGAGGTACTGGGCTTGGACTGAAACTCTGCAAAGAATTTGTAGAAAAGAATAACGGGATCATCTGGGTAGACCGTACCAAAGAAAAAGGAAGCAGCTTCTTTTTTTCACTTCCCCTGGCAAAATAAAAACCCGGCCACCATGCAATGGGACCGGGCTTTTGTATCAGCATCCTTTTCAGGAAACCATGTTTTACTTTTTCTTCTCGTCTTTCGCACCTGTTGAAGCTGCGGTTGCTTCTTCCTGCTTCAACTGACGTGTTAATACAACAGAAGCGATAGGAATACGTGGAGAGTTCAATATTTCCATTCCTTCTACTTTCACATCTTCAACACGGATGTTGCCGTTCAGGTCGAGGTTGGTAATATCTACACTAATTGTTTCTCTCAGATCTTTAGGCAGAGCCTTTACTTTAAGCGCTTTAATTTTAGTGATCAGTTTACCACCGCCTTTCACGCCTACCGATACTCCGGTAAATTTAATCGGAAGGGTTGCAATCACTTTTTTGTCGCCTACCAGTTCCAGCAGGTCAACGTGTATCAGAGAATCATCTACTTTGTCAAACTGCAGATCTTTCAAAATGCATTTGAACGTTTTGCCGTCAACTTTAACTTCGGCCAACTGAAATTCACCAGTGTACACTAAAGGCTTAAAAGCCTTTGCAGAAGCGTAAAAATTTACCTCCTGAGCACCCCCGTAAATTACACCCGGCACATTTTCCTGAGAGCGAATCTGGCGGGCGG
>DAIOVU010000022.1:35614-54049 GCA_036758845.1 Sediminibacterium sp. | reverse complement strand
AGACCACAGACCACAGACCACAGACCACAGACCACAGACCACAGACCACAGACCTCAGACCACAGACCACAGACCACAGACGAAGACGTTTGTAGTCTGTAGTTTGTAGTCTTTGGTTGTTATTAGTATGTGGTAATTTGTTGAAGAAACCACTCACTAATAACCCTTAACAACCACAGACCAGACACCACAGACCTCAAACGATTCACCCTCCGAACACCAATTCCTCCGCTATTCTTCTTATTTTTACGATCTAAACAGCAAAAATGAGTACTGAATTGCAAAAACCGGTTATTGGCTTTACCTGTGGCGACCTTAATGGTATTGGAATTGAACTGATCATTAAAACCCTGTCTGACCACCGTTTGCTCGATTTTTGCACACCGGTAGTTTTTGCCAGCAACAAGAGCATCAATTTTTACCGAAAAGGGCTGGCCGACTATAACTTCAATTATTCCAATACCCGTGAACTGAACCGCCTTAACCCCAAACAGGTAAATGTGGTGAATTGCTGGGAAGAAGAAGTAGCCATAACTCCGGGGCAATTAACCGAAATCGGTGGCAAGTATGCACTCATCTCATTACAACAGGCTACACAGGCTTTAAAAGACGGGCATATACAGGGGTTGGTAACGGCACCTATCCACAAAAAGAATATCCAGTCGGCCGAATTTAATTACAGTGGACATACCCCCTATTTCAAAGCATTTTTTGATGTACAGGATGTAGTGATGTTTATGGTGGCAGAAAATATGCGTATTGGTTTGGTTACAGAACATGTGCCGGTAAATGAAATAGCCAAACATATTACCCGCGAAAACATACTAAGTAAACTAAAGATCATTCACAACAGCTTACAGAAAGATTTTGGCATTGATAAACCGCGCATTGCAGTACTCGGCCTGAACCCGCATGCGGGTGATGAAGGACTGATAGGCAATGAAGAAGAAACCATCATCAAACCTGCTATTAAAGAAGCCAAACATAACATGATGGTATTTGGCCCATACAGTTCCGATGCCTTCTTTGCACGCGGGCAATTTGAACGTTTTGATGCCGTGCTGGCCATGTACCATGATCAGGGTTTAATCCCATTCAAATCCCTTGCACTTGGCGAAGGCACCAATTATACTGCAGGCTTACCTGTTATCAGAACCAGTCCCGACCATGGCACTGCATTTGATATTGCCGGTAAAAGCAAAGCCGATAACAGCTCATTCCTTGCTGCTGCTTTCGAGTGCATTGAGATCATCCGTAAAAGATTCGGTTATGCCGATATGCGCCGCAACCCATTGAAAAAAATCAGCGCCCGCCTTATTGCCAATGCGGTAGATGAGCGTATTGAAGAATCTGAAGGATAATTTTTTCAAACATGTACCAACTGTCTAACGAGCTTTTACAGGTTTCGATTGCATCGAAAGGTGCCGAATTACAAAGTATCTATCACACAGGCACTCAACTGGAATATATGTGGAGTGCCGACCCCGCTTTCTGGGGAAAGAAAAGCCCTGTGCTTTTTCCTATTGTGGGCGGATTAAAAACCAATAGTTACCAATACCGTGGCACTACTAATTCATTAAACCGTCATGGCTTTGCACGAGAGAAAGAATTTACTGTTACTGCGCAGAACCACAACAGTATCACCTTTACTTTAGAAACAGATGCAGAGAGTTTGAAGGTGTACCCGTTTCAATTCCGTTTCTCTGTTATTTATGCACTGGAACAAAACAAACTAAGTGTTACTTATCAGGTAGAAAACAAAGGCGATGAACCACTCTACTTTTCAGTAGGTGGCCACCCTGCTTTTGCTGTTCCATTGGTACCCGGCACTGCTTATACAGATTATCGTCTCCTGTTCAGTGAAAAAGAAACAGTGGGCAAATGGCCCTTGTCGCACAAAGGATTAATTGAGAAAGCTCCTATTCCATTTTTAGACAACACAAGCTCTTTACCGCTCACCAAAGAATTATTTTATGGTGATGCGTTGGTGTTTAAAAACTTACAATCAACCGGCATTTCCTTAGTTAGTGATAAAAACGCGCATGGTTTAAAGCTGCAGTTTGATGGATTCCCTTATATGGGTATCTGGAGTTTTAAAGATGCCGATTTTGTTTGTATAGAGCCGTGGTGTGGTATTGCAGACAGTGTAGATGCTTCGGGAGATATTACGCAGAAAGAAGGCATCCATGCACTTTCTCCCAATAATCAGTTTACGCGAAGCTGGAGTGTAGAGCTATTCTAGATCTTCAACAAAAAAAATCGTGCCTTTGTGCGGGAAATAATTTACACACAAGGGCACACCCACACCCGCTCGCCTTAACTTAGCGGCCGAGAAGGCACGGTTTCGTTATTTAAACACAGAATCGCTGATCCCTTTATTAATCTGGTAATTAGTGTAGGTGATCTCTACCCGCCCTTTTTTATTCTTTAACTTTTCAGCATCGGTAAGTTGTTTCTCATTATCATCAAACTCGAGTGTGATGCCTTTGGGTAGCTTATAATCTTTGGTATTAAATCCAAACACTACTTTATCAGGAAGTCCGTATTGCGCAAACTGTCCATAAGTTAATTCCATTTCGTACGTGCCGTTTTCCCTTGTTGTAGTAACCATCTTTCTCACCAGCAGATTGCTTTCTTCAATGTACATAGTGGTGAGAACAATATCGCTGTTTTCGTTTACCGGCAGCAATTTTACAACACGTGTTTTTGTTCCGCTTATTACAGCCTCTCCCGCAGCAAGGGCAACAAAATCGGTAGTAGCAAAAATGGAATTCATATTTACTGACACACCACCTTTGGGTAACAAAGAAATACCACCATCTTTTTTCAGGCGAAATTTATTGGGTTTTTTATAAAACACCCGCACTTTACCAATAGGTGCTTTAATAAAGGCAACATCTGTTTTCATTCTTCCTTCTGCCTCATAATCATTCACCATATCCAGTTTGGCTTTTACTTTCAGCACCAGGGCGGTCATGTCCTGAGAGAATGCAGTAAGTGCCAGGTGACAGGTAATAAGTAATAGAATAACTCTACGCATCAGCTAAAATATTTTTACTTTTAATTTTTATTTTTTAATTGAGACATCAGCTTAAAATATCTTTCTTCCTAAAAACAATTACCGATGCAGTTACAAAGCCCGCAATATGCAAAACCAATACCAATGCAGAGTTGATGATCTTTTGCGGGTTCTGGATACTGCCTATGATGGCTTCATTTGCGTCATTTACTTTAATATCAAAAAATTCTTTCCAGCCAATCATATGCGTGGTAAAAAGAAATGGTTTAATCTTATTGAATACCGGAATATTCAAAGTACTCAGGATAGTAAAGAAAATGATCACACTCATCGTGGCAACTATC
This sequence comes from Sediminibacterium sp., assembly GCA_036758845.1. GTDB lineage: Bacteria > Bacteroidota > Bacteroidia > Chitinophagales > Chitinophagaceae > Sediminibacterium. The sequence continues at coordinate 50,686 of DAIOVU010000022.1, read as the reverse complement.
GGACCAATAGAATTTTCGGCAAACAGTGAAAACAGGAATCCAAGCGAAGCTACCGTGGTCATGGCCAATGCAGCAAAACCAAAAGCCCATACATAACGCCAGAAAATATCATCCTTCTTTAATAAGACCACGTATTGCGATTTTAGCAGGAACAGGTCATCGGTACCAAAAAGAATCATATTTACAAACAAGGCCAATACAGCCAGCCAAACAAGTAACAGCAAGGTGTAAGCTACAGTAGCCATAAATTTAGCCAGCAAAAATTTTGTTCTGCTGATAGGGCGTGTAAGCATGAAGCGCAGGGTACCCATATTGGCTTCGCCGGAGATCATGTCTGCAGCAACCAGTGCAATAAGCAAAGGAACATGCACCAGCAAAACCTGTAATACAACATAGCAAACCTGGTAGCCATTTAATATTTTACCTTCCACAGTGATGGAGGATGTGATATCACGCATCATAAAATCCACATAAGCGTCACCATCCAGTTTTAAACCGAATTGAATAATACCGATCAGTCCGGTAATAGCCGCAAAAGCAATATAGGTTCTGGGTCTGCGGAATATTTTGAATAGTTCAATTTGAATAAGTGTCCACATGTTGGTTTCCTGATGTTACCTGTAAAAAATAATCTTCCAGTGAATGTCGCGGCTGCAAAGAAAGAACCTGGATATCCATATCTACCAGGTTGCGGTGCAACTGTGGTATGAGTTGCCTGTCGAGCCTGATCAAAATAGCACTGTCCCGTTGCGGTTGCAAATGCGTATTCCATGCGCTCAGTTGCAATTGCTGCAATGCATATTCATTATCGAAGGTTTGTAATTCAACGATTGTTTGTGAAGGATCGAATAGTTCGGAAGCATTGCCCTCTATCAGTTTTCTGCCTTTATCAATGATCAGCACTCTGGTGGCTACCTGTTCTATTTCGCTTAACAGGTGTGATGAAACGATCAGTGTTTTCTTCAGGTCGCGGCTCAGGTGCAGTATCAGGTTTCTGATATCGGCTATCCCCTGCGGGTCAAGTCCGTTGGTTGGTTCATCAAGAATGATCAGTTTGGGATCATGCGCCAGTGCAATAGCAATACCCAGCCTCTGTTTCATCCCCTGCGAAAATGTTTTAACCGTATCTTTTGCACGTGTGGCCAGACCCACCTGGTCAAGTTGCGCCATTAATTTTTCGGAAGATACTTTCACACCACTTAATCTTGCAAAGAGTTTCAGGTTTTCGTAGGCAGAGAGATATTTATAAACATCGGGTTTCTCAATCACCGCACCCACTTCGCGCAATATCGCGTTACGGTGTGTGGTTAGTTTTTGTCCGAATATTTCCACTTCACCGGCTGTTGGTTCAATCAGTGTGAGCAACATCCGTATGGTGGTACTTTTACCTGCACCGTTTTGTCCCAGAAAACCATACACATCCCCTTCATTCACTGAAAATGAAAGATCCTTAACTGCAGTAAGGTGTTTGAATTGTTTGGTAAGGCCTTTTACGTTTACTATTGCTTGCATGGTACAGTATAATACCAAAGGTAAGTAAGCGGTTTAGAAAAGAAAGGTGAAATATCTGCGTGAGGCGTGAATCGTGAGGCGTCAGTGGTGAGTGGTCAGTGGTGAGTAGTGAGTAATCAGTAAGGATTTGTATTACCTGATCTCTCTCTTAACTCCAAACTCCCAACCCTAACCCTTCCCCGCATGTAAATACTGCTGTAATGCCTGTACATAGGCTTCAAAAGCTTCCACACCAACAGGTGTGATCTTACAGGTGGTTTGTGGGTAGTTGTCTTTAAATTGTTTCACCACCTCAATATAACCAGCCTCTTTTAGTTTTTGTACCTGTACGCTGAGGTTACCAGCCGTAGCATTGGTTTTTTCTTTGATATAGGTAAACTCAGCCTCCTTTACAGCAATGAGCAGGCTCATCACGGCAAGTCTTAGTTGTGAATGTAATATCGGGTCTAGCTCTTTAAACATTCTTCAGCTTGAGGTATCGTTTACGTAAAATAATTCCGGGGATCAACCATGCAGAAGCGGCAGATATAGCCATCAGCAGCATTCCGTTTGCAAAGCCGGTGTAAAAACTGGCAATACTGCAAACCCAGCAGATAACCCCTCCTATGATCATTGGCAGAAATTTCCGTATTCCTCCGGTTATAAATGTTGGCACGCCATAGATCATCATATACAAGGCAACACTATATTCAGGCTGGGTTTTATAATTATAAAAGGAAAGAAAAAATATGCAGATCACAAAAGTTGACCACACATAGTTCATAGCAGTTTCATCATGTCTTGTAAAATTTTTCTGCTGTTTAGCCCGCCAGCTAAAATAAATCTGTGGTATCAGTGCAAGCAAAGAAAGCAGCCATATATCAAACCCGATCGTAAAATGAAATATTATCTGGGCATAGGTCATCAAACTACAAAAAGTGATCAAGGTTCCCCAAAGCAACGGGCCAAAGCCGGATTCGATATATGAATTCTTTGCCTTATTGATCATTGACGCGATCAGTTCAAGACTCTCTTTTTCCGACAATTTTTTTTCTTCAGGCATGACTTAATTTTTATGTTTTCTAAACCGGATCCGTAAAAGATGTCCCGGAATAATATAGCTGGTAAGGATTGCAAAAGCGCCAAACAGCAGTTGATAATCGAAGCTATACCTGATAGAAACAGCCGATATGACAAAATTAGACAACCCGCCAATGATCAATGGGCGGAAACGTAACAGGCATCCGCTTACAAAAGTGCCTATTGCATAAAGCAGTATATAATAGGTAAAAACTGTTTGCCAGGATTGGGCACCAACATTAATAAAAATCAAAGTACAGAAAGCAATAGCCAGTGCAAGCCAAACATAGTCCATAGCCTCACTAACAAAAGTCTTCACCGGCTGCTGTTTAGCCTGCCTTGTACCATATATCCATGAAACAATACCACCCACCGGCATCAACCACCAAACAATATAATGATTGGGGTAATCGAAATATACTTTCAGTATAAACTCGGCAATACAACAGGCAAATACCAGCCAGCCCCATAATAAATAATAAAAACTATCGTCGGCTACTGCGCCTTTAGTCTTTTTGATCATTGTCTGAATCAACTGCAGACTTTCAAGTGGCGAAAGGTCTTTATCGTTATCCATAAATACAAGTTATATACTTAGCCAAAATCAATCTAATAATTTGCAGATTAGTTTAAATTTTAAACTATAATTTTAAAAGTAAGGGCTAAAATTAGCCCTTACTTTTAAAATTATTAAAGCCCTGCTTCGCAAATTGCTCTAACCATCAAGCATTCAAGCATGCATGACTGATATTGTTGCTGAGCAATGTCGTAAAATCCTTCATTGATAAATTGTTGAGCATAGTTAGCGCAACCGGCTAAGCCATATGCGTAATTCATTTGACATTCTGGCAAAAGCAGATTCAACGTTTTATCAAGGTAAGCCATTTTTTCGCTTTTTGACATTTTTTGAAACTTTTCACCTTTTGACAGATCTTTCATAAGAAATCTAAGTTCTTCAATCTGCGAAGTAACAACCGAATAGTTGACTATTGATTTTTTTAAAAAAATCTCTTTATTATTAGCCTTAACATAAGAACTAACAATAAAATTTACTTCTTCTTTTGTTTTGCCAACAAAAGTCTTGCGAAATGTTTGCAATAATTCTTTAGTCTTATTAGCAATTCTTGTTTCTACAGAAACAGTCGGGGAAATGGCAAAACTTGAAAAAATTACAAAAAGACTTGCTAAAAAGCTTGTAAACAAAAATTTGGTTTTCATAAAAAAAAATTTGGTGAACACACAATATAGTTATTTTTTAAAATATAAAAAAAAACTATTTGTTTGCCTTCTTAACACGTAACGCCTCGAAATACCCCCATTTAAATAAGTTGTTTTCAACTTTATAAGATTCCATAAAAAGGCTTAGGGATTTGTCTAATAGCTCAATAGCATCCGCTCTACTCTCTGTGCTATTCGATTTAAACATTGCATTTTTCGCTGTAATAAAATAATATCTTGGATTATTAGGATCCAAATTATACATTTCTTCAAGCAATCTTTGTGTTTCTTTTCCGTAGGTAACCATTTTAGATTGATCATATCCTATTTGCAACAATTGTGATTGTAAGTAAAAATATTGAAGAAACGAAAATTCCGAGTTATTAATCTTAAATTCAGAAATAGCATTAATCGCATTTTCAGCATTCAGCATACAGCTATCAAATATTTTATCAGCATTTTTCTTTTTGCTAAAAAAAATCTTTCTGCCAAAATTGATATTACATAGCGCATAGTAATATTGTTTCACCCACTGTGTCACATCATGGCTCGAATAATTAATAAAAGAATCAGCTATATTTTTATAAGTGCTTGCAACGGTGGCTGTATCAAATTTTATTATCAATTCATTAAATCGTTTCTCGTTTTGTGAAAAGGATTTATCCAGAATGGTCAAAAAAATAAGCAATACTAGTATGCACCGGAATTTTCTGTTTGTCATAAAAAAAATATTAAGCAACCTACAAATTTTATCCTTACTTAAAAACAATATTTTGACAAGTTTAACACTGTAAATAATATTCCAGAAAAGCGCTTACCTGCAAGTGGCCAATAGTTGCTCCGCTTCTTCTTTGCCCCACACCGGATGCAAGGGTGATGCTGGCTTAAATGTTTTATACAATTCTAATGCCTTCTCAACAAGTTTTTTGGATACCTCTTTACCACCACCAAAAGCTTCAGGTACATTTCTCCAATATTGAGCATCAATAAAATAGGCGCGCGGGTTATTTGGGTCTGCACTTTTGGCTTTGGCTACGGCATTGTTAGCTTCTACTCCATATGTTTGCCAGCGGCTCATCGGGTCAACGGTCATCTGCTGAATGGCCACCATCTGGCGCAGGCAAAAAAGTTCTGAATTATTTTGCTCTAATGTTTCTGCCTTGGCAATAAGGTCTTTGCTTTTTTCAGCAACCTTATCTTTATCGGCTTTAGGGTTCATCCATCCGGTTAAATAGTTGGCATAAGCTGCATAATAATAAGGCAGCCATTTGTCTTTTTCAGCGTCAGCTACTCTTTCAAAAAAAGCAGCGGCAGTGTTCATATCTTCTGGTGATTTGGCCGCTTTTAATTGCTCTAATCCTTTGGCCATTGCTCCTTCATATTTTGAAGCTGATGGTTGTGCAGCAAGCATGCCGCAAAAGAACATACTAACGATTACTAATAACTGTTTCATAAAAATGGTTTTGTTGTTTGATTATAATTGTTTGTTTTTTAATTTCTCGAATTCCTGCTGTACATCCTGGTTGCCCCCGGTATTGTATGCACTATTGTATTGAAATGCAAGTGCAATACCCCAACCCAGTATTCCCCAGATAGGCCAGAAACTTGTGCCCGGCCCCGCTGTAAAGAACCAGATAGCGGTTAAAAAAGCATTCAGTACCGCGTAAGTGAACAGGTGCTTGCGGAACGATGCCCTTGCCTGGGCAATTTGCCAGAGTTGTTCATCTTCCTGTTGTTCAGTGTTCATAAATAAGGATTTAATGAATGAATGATGATTGTGTTATAAATTATTATTAATAGCATCCTGTCTCCTGTCAACACCCCAGCTCAGGAACATACCCACGAAAAAAACACGTGGTGCTGCGGGTGTGACAGACTCTTTACGCAAACCATCGTGCGAATAATTATAACCGAAAACCTGTTTACTGTTAAATACATTGGTTACCGATGCAACAAACACTGCATATGCTTTTCCCATCGATTTTAAATAGTTCATACTAAACCCAAGCGAATGGTAATCGATTGTTTTACCCATATCTGCAACATCATATTTAACGCCGTTCTTCACCAGGTTATAATAAGGTCTGCCTGTTGCATAAGAATACGTGAAGTTGAACCCTGTGTTCCATTTGGTAACAAACCTTTTCATCACCAATGATGCTGTATGTTTTGCAGCAAAATTTGGCTGCATCTGGTTTGGAAAATTCAGGTAATCGCGTTTGGTATCCAGGTATGAATAGCTTACCCAGTAATCCAGTCCCTGTATGGTTTTTTTATCACGCCAGTACAATTCAATTCCTTTTGCATACCCGGATCCGTCATTGTTAAACGTTGGATAAGTTTTTACCAGGTCTTCGTATTTTTTATAGAACGCTTCAATTCTGAAAGTCTGCAAAGAGGTATTCTTTAAATAATTGATGATATAATGCGTGGCTTTGGTGTACCCGAAATTGGTGGTGGTATACAGGTACATATTTTCAGGCTTTTGATAAAAAGTTCCAAAAGCAATACTCATCTGGGCACCTTTTCCTGTTTTATAGGCAAGCGATAACCTTGGTGCGATATTGGTTTTACTGATCAACGATGATTGTTCAAACCTTACGCCAACCTTGGCTGCCAATGCGTTGGTGATATATAGATCAGCTTCACTGAATACCGCTTTAAAATGATCTGGCAGTAATCCATGATAACCATTATAAATGCTCTTGTTATAATTGTACTGATACTCTCCGCCAAAACGGATCACACTGATACCGCTTAATCTTTTATCAAACACCGCTTTAATCTGGCTCAGGTCTCCTTGTGTTGTCAGATTCAGGTTTGTACTGTCTATCCAGTTCAACCCGGTTACTACATGCTGGTTTTGCTGATTCTGAATTTCATTCGTGATATCATTATGATCTGTGCTGAAACTCAGTCCCAGATTCATTTTCCAGCCATGGCCCAGGTTCTCGCGCCAACTAAGGTTATTATACCAGTTGGTGTTTTTTAAAGCAAATGCATTCTTTAAAGAGGGGTCGTCAATATTCGGCCTGCGCAAACCCAACTGGTTGGCAGAAAAGGTGGTATAATATTTAACAATACCACCGGATTTTGTTTTGATCCGGAAATTGGCATCTGCCGCATGGTATATGGGAATATTAAAATAGTCCGGTGTTTGCGGAACAACTGCAAACAAGGCGGCCACATTGGTATAATTATATTGCACACCCCAGGATGATTTTTTGTCTTTGGCTACTTTTTGTAATGCACCACCAAGAAATATGGGTGAGATAGAAGCGCTTGCTTCTGAACGCTCCGGAACATCCACGCTCTCTAATATCAGTGCAGAAGACAAAGCCTGCCCGTACAATGCAGAATAGCCACCGGTACTAAACACTGTGCCTTTAAATAAGAAAGGAGAAAACCTGCCACGCTGCGCCAGGTCGGGTACACTGCTGAAATACGGATTGTTCACCAACGTTCCATCAATAAATTGTTTGGTTTCGTAACCGGCGCCACCACGCACAAACAGCCCTTCCTGCTCACCCACCTGCTGGGCACCGGGTAATGTTTTTACTACTGCAGAAATATCGGCATTGGCGCCGCCTGTTGTTACCACGTCTAATGAACTCAATACCGTAGCTGCTTTCTTTCTGTCGCCGGCTTCAAAGCTCCCGGCAGTTACCGTTACAGCTTTCAGTTCATTTACTTCTTCTTTAAGACCAAACTGCAGATCAGTTATTTCTTTTTCTATCACCACATTTTGTTCAGCAGATTTGTAACCGATGTTTGTGGCCAAAATGATCTGTGCGCCTTTTTCGAAGGTTTTAAAAGAGAAATGGCCGGCAGAATCACTCACCCCGCCATCGTACGACCCTTTTACGGCAACACTTGCACCTATAATAATATGCCCCCGGTTATCTTTCACTGTTCCGGCAATCCTGGTTTGGGCATTTACCCAGCCTGCTGATATAATGGTGATCAACAGGATTGTTAGTTTTTTCATCTTCGTTTTGATTTGACAGAACAAACATAGAGTAGTTTATTTTATAAACCAAATTAATTACTAAATATTATATATAAATTTTTTCATGTATTGATTTCCAATTCTTTATAGTCGACTGACGTATCTGTGGATCAATTCAGTGGCATAGAAAAGCCCGCTCAAACTGAGCGGGCCATCATCAAAATCATATTAAAATCCGCGAAATCCGCGATCTTATTTGTACGATGCCATCAATCCTTTAGCCAATGTTACCATTTTCTCCAGGCTTGCATCATTCAATTGTCCTTTTTTAAATTCAGCCAGTACATCAGGCAATTTGTTTTCCATTTCAGTTAAGAAATGTGCTTCAAATTCTTTCACTTTTCTTACGGCTACATCTTTCAATAAACCTTGTGTACCCAGGTAAATAATGGCTACCTGTTTTTCAACCGACATAGGTGAGTATTGCAATTGCTTCAACACTTCCACGTTACGGGCGCCTTTATCAATTACATTCTTAGTAGCCGCATCCAGGTCGCCACCAAATTTAGAGAAAGCTTCCAGCTCACGGTAAAGGGCCTGATCAAGTTTTAAAGTACCTGCTACTTTCTTCATTGATTTGATCTGCGCATTACCACCCACACGACTTACTGAGATACCCACGTTAATAGCCGGACGGATACCAGCATTAAACAGGTTACCCTCAAGGAAGATCTGTCCATCGGTGATGGAGATCACGTTAGTTGGGATATACGCAGATACATCACCCGCCTGTGTTTCAATAATTGGTAAAGCGGTTAAAGATCCACCACCTTTTACAAGGTGTTTGATTGAAGCAGGAAGGTCGTTCATATTCTTTGCCACATCATCATTGGCAATAACTTTCGCAGCTCTTTCCAATAAACGACTGTGCAGATAGAATACGTCACCAGGATACGCTTCACGTCCGGGAGGCCTTCTCAGCAACAGTGAAACCTCACGGTAAGCAACCGCTTGTTTTGACAGGTCATCATAAATAATCAAAGCAGGGCGGCCGGTATCACGGAAGAACTCTCCTATCGCTGCACCCGCAAATGGTGCGTAGAACTGCAATGGAGCAGGATCAGAGGCAGAAGCACACACAATAGTTGTGTAAGCCATAGCACCATTATCGCTCAGTGTTTTCATCACACCGGCAACAGTTGATGCTTTCTGTCCAATAGCAACATATATACAGTATACAGGATTACCTGCATCATAAAATTCTTTCTGGTTAATAATGGTATCTACGCAGATAGCGGTTTTACCGGTCTGGCGGTCACCAATTACCAACTCACGCTGGCCACGGCCAATAGGAATCATCGCATCAATTGCTTTGATACCGGTTTGCAGTGGTTCTTTAACCGGCTCACGATAGATAACGCCCGGCGCTTTACGCTCCAGTGGCATTTCGTACAACTCACCTGTTAACGGACCCTTACCATCAATTGGTTCACCAAGGGTATTAATAACACGTCCAACCACTCCTTCTCCTACTTTGATAGAAGCGATCTGTCCGGTTCTTTTTACTTTGGCGCCTTCTTTGATCTCGCCACTTTCACCCATCAATACCACACCCACATTGTCTTCTTCCAGGTTAAGTGCAATGGCTTTAACACCATTTTCAAACTCTACCAGCTCACCACTGCGTACGCCGTTCAGTCCATATACACGGGCAATACCATCACCCACCTGCAATACGGTACCAACTTCTTCAAGGTCAGCGGAAGCATTAAAATTGCTGAGCTGCTGCCTCAGTATCGCTGATATTTCATCTGGTTTAATGTTTACCATGATCTATATTCTTTTAAAGTTATTCGTTTAAATATTCGTAAAAATTATCGGATGCTTTGAACAAACAGGTTTTTAGAGAACTGTTTTTTAATATCCTTCAAATCACGAAGGATGCTTGCATCTATCAGTTTATTATTAAACTCAAGTACAAACCCGCCGATCAGTTTTTCATCTGTCACCGTTTCCAGTTCAATTGAACCAAAACCCTGTCCGCCTTTTACTTTTGTCTCAATGGATTTTTTCAACTCATCACTTACTGCTACTGCTGTAGTTAATTTAACCCTGTGTATTCCTTTCAGCTCGTTATACAGATCAATAAAAGCAAAAGCTATTTCAGGCAGGTCGCTTTCACGTCCTTTCTTCACCAGCAGGGTATTGAAAGCAGAAGTCAGCTCACTTACCTTCCCTTTAGTTACAGCCGAAACGATTGCATTTTTTTGATCGTTCTTGATAATGGGGCTTTTCAAAAGCGCTACAAATTCTTTGCTGGCTTTACAAACAGCCTGTAAATATTTCATATCGGCATACACTGCTTCTAACTGGCCTTTTTCCGTAGAAAGGTCAATCAAGCTTTTCGCATACCTGTTTGCTAAACGTGGATTGGGCATTTATTTCAATTTGAAAATGATCAATTTGAAAATTTGAAAATGATCAATTTGAAAATTTGAAAATTGTTTTTGTTGATCATTTTCAAATTTTCAAATTTTCAAATTAATTCAGTTTCGCTTCTTCTGCTAACTGATTAATATATTTTTCCTGTTCTCCTTTATTGCTCAGTTCACGACGTAATATTTTTTCACTTACTTCAATCACCAAAGCACCTACATGGTTCTTCACTTCAGTTAAAGCCGCATTTTTTTGCTGCGCGATGGCTACCTGTGCATCAGCAACAATACGGTCGTATTCGCCCTTTGCTTTGTCCTTCGCTTCGCTGATCATTTTAAGGGTTTGCTCTTTAGCTTCTTTGATCATGATGCTGCGTTCTTCGCGGGCCTGGGCCATCAAAGCTTCATTCTCATTTTTTAAAGCAGCCATTTCCAGTTTCACTTTCTCAGCAGTAGCAATGGCATCGCTGATACTTTGTTCCCTGTCTTTCAGCCCTTTAATAATAGCAGGCCAGGCCATTTTCTTCAGGATGAAGAAAACAATTAAAAATGCAAGCAGGGTCCATAATAACAACCCCGGATCCGGTGTAAGCAATTTCATAAGTTATTCTCCTATGTCCGTGTTTAACGGATTGTTTAAAACTAAATAGTTAACTGTCTCTCTCAACTCCCACTTTAGGGGGTTGGGGGGGGTAAAAAACTGCACCCTCCGTCCTGTACTTCAGGTGCAGTATTAATTTTTGAACAATGGCTTATTTCAAAACCATTGCCAGGAAGCCTACGATGATTCCGAACAATGCAGCACCTTCTACAAGGGCAGCAGCCAGGATCATGTTAGCACGGATGTCGTTCATAGCTTCAGGCTGGCGTGCGATGCTTTCTACAGCACCTTTACCAATCTGGCCGATACCTAAACCTGCACCGATTGCAGCTAAACCTGCACCGATTGCACCACCCGCGTTAGCAGTACCATCCAACAAAATTGTCATCAAACTCATGATCGTTGTATTTACAGTTAAAAAAAACTAATTAATGATGTGCCGCTTCTTCATGATGTTCGCCTTCAAATGCCGCCCCGATAAATACTGCTGTCAGGTTGGTAAAGATGAATGCCTGTAAGAATGCAACCAATACCTCGATCATATAAATGAACACAGTAAAACCAATGGCTACAGGTGTGGTACCCCAGCCGGCTACACTGCTCATCTGACCGAATATAAAAATCAATGAAATCAAACAAATGATGATGATGTGCCCTGCAACCATGTTCGCGAACAAACGAATGATCAATGCGAAAGGCTTAATAAACACACCCAGGAATTCAACCAATACCAGGATAGGTTTTACAAAACCGGGAACACCAGGCGGGTTAAATATATGGCCCCAGAAATGTTTGTTGGTACTGAAAACAATTACTACAAAAGAAATAAGTCCCAGCACAACTGTAAAAGCAATATTACCGGTAACGTTAGCGGTACCGGGTATCAGGCCAAAAATATTATTGATCAGGATAAAGAAAAAGGTGGTAAGCAGGTAAGGCAGATATTTTTCATACTTATGGCCAAGGTTAGGCTTAGCCACTTCATCACGAACAAAAGTGATAACAGGCTCCAGCAGGTTCTGCTTGCCTTTGGGGGCAGACTTAACACCTTCACCACGCTTGTAAGCATTAGCAATAGACACCATTAACCATGTTAAAATGATCAGTGCAATAATCATCTGCACCACGTTACGGGTTAATGAGAGATCGTATACTTTAACTGATTCTTCAACTGCTCCATCTTCCTTTACTGCTACTATTTTCTCTTCTTCAATTTTATATCCGTTGTAAGCAGTTTCTCCATGTTCAAATTTAGAAGACATGAAAGCGGTTAAACCTCTTTCTTTTGAATACAAAATGATAGGCAAAGGCAGTGATACATGGTGTACTTTACCTTCACTGTCGTGGTATTCTGTAAAATGGAATTCGTGGTTATCCAGGATGTGGCCAAAGATCACTTCGGCGGCGTTAAATCCTTCTTTTTTCTCTTCATGGCCCGCTGCGGCATGCGCTTCAGTGGCTTCCACGTGACGGAGGGAGTCCTGAGCAATCAAAGGGGTTGAAAAAGCAATAGCAAAAAGGCTGAAAGTCGCTACCAGTAATAATTTCACAGTTCTACAGGCCATACCTATTTCTAAATTTGCGGCAAAGATAGGGGGAAGGGGGTGAAAAGCCTACATGAAAGGGTAGAAAATGGAGAAAAATATCAACGTCCGGAATCACCCTTATTTTCCTGTAATTCTTTGATTTTCTCCAGATATATCACGTCAATCTGGTCTTTAGGCCTGTTGGCTGCTTTTTTTGACGCAATCAGGTGGTTTATATGTAAAAAGGGTACCTCAACACCATCTATATCAGCTATAGTGGCAATTTCCAAACATTCATCAAAAGAATATTGTTCCAACCCTTTTACATCCACCATTACATCCAGGGTAAGCCCGTTATTAAGGCTAAAATTGGTCCATCCAGGAATGAATTGAAGAGTTGCCAGCATGGGGAAATCGCCCATGCCATAATGACTAAACGCAAGCCGTAAACAATCTCTATTCCCGGGGGTATCCTCAATCCAGATATCCATATCCCCCGTATAACGTTGATAACCATGCATGTTAGTGGCATAACCACCAACCATAATATATTTTACCCCCTTCTCCTTCAGCGATTTCCAGAATAAGAGGATTTCATCATCAAAAATATCCATATAGGTGTGGCTATTTTTCTAAGGTATAAGGCTTATGTGTAATCTTTGCCTTTTTAAGGGTTTGTTGCACTTTGTATAAAGTAGTAGCCATTAGAAAACGTTCTTTATAACTTCGTTTCAAGCTAGTCCGCAGTTGTTCCATCTCAACCTTTTCATACAAGGCATCCGGTTCATTCACAATATTTTTGATTTCCGGCATAAGCTTTACACTAATACAGCCTTCTTTTTATCAAACTGCATCTCATGCAATTTAGCATAAAATCCCCCTAACACCAATAGCTCTTCGTGGGTACCCATTTCTTTCACTTCCCCTTTGTCAAGTACAATAATTTTATTTGCCTTTCTGATGGTGGAGAGCCTGTGGGCTATAACGATGGATGTTCGTCCGGAGATCAGCGCGTCGGTGGCTTTTTCTATTAATAATTCACTTTCGGTATCGATAGAAGAGGTGGCTTCGTCCAGTATCAGTATGGCGGGGTTGTACAGAAGGGCACGGATGAACGACAATAATTGCCTTTGTCCCAGGCTAAGGGTACTCCCTCTTTCCATCACATCGTAGTCGTAACCGTTTGGCAACTGCATGATGAAATCGTGTACCCCGATCATTTTGGCGGCATCAATCACCTGTTTGCGTGAGATCTCGGGATTGCGTAGCGTAATATTATCCATCACTGAACCGGAGAACAGAAAAACATCCTGCAAAACAACGCCTATCCCTTTACGCAAAGTGTCTAACTTGTAATCTTCAATAGTAATACCGTCTATCAGTATCTCTCCTTCCTGAATATGATAAAGGCGGTTCAATAAACTGATGATAGAAGTTTTACCACTGCCTGTATGCCCAACCAAGGCAACGGTTTCCCCTGCTTTCACACTGAAATTGATATTCTTCAGCACATAATTATTTGCTGTGTATCCGAATGATACTCCTGTAAAATCAATCCTTCCTTCTATATGGGCCGGGTTATACGCATCCGGAGAAGAAGGTGGTGTTACATCTTCATTATCCAGCACTTTAAATACACGTTCTGCAGCAATCATGCCCATCTGCAATACATTGAACTTATCGGCTATAACCCTGAGCGGACGGAAGATCTGGTTCAGGTATAAGATGAAAGCCACCAGCAAACCTGCATTTAAAGTTCGCCCTGCAACCCACCATACCAATAAACCGGTGCTGATTGCCAGCACCACCTCTACCACCGGAAAGAAAACAGAATAAGCAAAGATGGCTTTGATATTGGCGTTCCTGTGTTCGGCATTGATCTTTTTAAATTTATCAGATTCTCTTTCTTCTGCTGCAAATGCCTGCACCACCTGCATGCCGGTAATATGCTCCTGCACAAACGCATTCAGCGCCGCCACAGCATTTCTTACACGGATAAAACTTTTGTTTACACTCTCCTTAAAATAATAAGTAGCCAAAATCATGAGTGGAAAAGGCACAAGGCTGATCAGTGTTAAGCGCCAGTCTATCCAGAACATGGTTGCCAGTGTAATGATAATAGTAAGCAGGTCGGCAATGATAGGTATCAATCCGTCGGAAAAAATATCATTAATACTTTCAATATCATTAATAGTTCGGGTGGTGAGTGTTCCGATGGGTGTTTTATCAAACTGGCTCAGGTTTAGGCTGATGATCTTGCTGTAGACCGCATTGCGCATGTCTTTCACCACACTCTGTCCCATGGAGGCCGTAATAAATGTAAACAGGAAGCGGATCGTGGTTTCTACAAATAAAAAGATGACCTGGAAAATGCTTACTGCAATAATGAATTTAGTGGCATCTGAAAGATCTGTTTTAAATAAAAACATCTCCAGCCAATGCGGAACATTAACGGCTTTACCTGTTGCTTTATCAAGTGTAAGCTGGATCAGGTAAGGCCGAATGGGTGCAAAAGCAGCCATTACAATAGCCAGTATCAGGCTAATATAAAAAAAAGACCGGTATGGTTTAACAAAACGGAAAACCCTGCCCAGCAACGATACATCAAATACTTTCTTTTTCTGCGTTTCACTCATGGTAGTGGACAAAGGTAGTAAGTATGGCCGCAGGGGATTTGCCGATTGTGGAAAATTTCGGGAGGCGTGAGTGCTGAATGGGCAATAGTGAATGGTGAATGGGGGAGTGTGTATCTTTATTAATTCATCAGACCAA
>DAIOVU010000022.1:0-35514 GCA_036758845.1 Sediminibacterium sp. | reverse complement strand
ACTCCAAACTCCAAACTCCAAACTCCAAACTCCAAACTCCAAACTCCAAACTCCAAACTCCACAGACTCCCACAGACTCCCTCATCCTTCGTATATTCGCTACTCATATGGATCAAGCACCGGAAACGATAATGGACCCTGTTTTACCCAAATACAACCTCAACGAGGAGCAGGAAAAAAAAGAGATCATCAGGCATTACCGTGCCCTGCTGCGGAGCCTCAGGCCCAAGTTGAAAAAAGGTGATAAAGAACTGATCCGCCAGGCATTCCAGATGGCGGCAGAAGCGCATAAAACCATGCGGCGCAAAAGCGGCGAGCCATATATCATTCATCCGCTGGCAGTGGCCATGATCTGTGTAGAAGAAATAGGACTTGGCGTAAGAAGTACCATTTGTGCTTTGCTGCATGATACAGTTGAAGACACCGATATCTCACTCGAAGATGTTGACAGGGAATTTGGCCACGAAATATCCAAAATTGTTGACGGACTGACCAAGATATCCAACGTGATGGATACCAATACCAGTCAGCAGGCTGAGAATTTTAAAAAAATCTTACTTACACTTACCGACGACCCGAGGGTTATCCTGATCAAACTGGCCGACCGTTTACACAATATGCGTACGCTTGACCACATGAAGCGTGAGAAACAACTGAAGATCGCATCCGAAACAGTTTGGGTTTATGCCCCACTGGCGCACAGGATGGGATTGTATAATATTAAAACGGAACTTGAGGATCTCTCCATGAAATACATGGAACCCGAGGCCTACCGCGAGATAGCCCGCAAACTGGCAGAAACAAAAAGAGAGAGAACCCGTTATATAAACGAATTCATCCGCCCCTTAAAAGAAAAGCTGGCAGCAAGTGATTTTAGTTTTGACATCTATGGCCGGCCCAAAAGCATTCACTCTATCTGGAATAAGATTAAAAAGAAAGGGGTGGCTTTTGAAGAAGTATACGACCTGTTTGCCATCCGCGTAATACTCGATTCAACACCCGAAAAAGAAAAAGAAGATTGCTGGAAAGTTTACTCACTCATCACAGATGAATATACCCCTGCACCGGAACGCTTGAGAGACTGGCTAAGCAATCCCAAGAATAACGGATATGAAGCCCTGCACACAACTGTAATGGGGCCACAGGGAAAATGGGTGGAGGTACAGATCAGATCCAAACGGATGAATGAGATTGCCGAAAAAGGCCTTGCCGCCCACTACAAATACAAAGAGGGTAGCAATGATGAAGACAGGTTTGATAAATGGTTTGGACAGATACGCGAAGTACTGAGTACACAGGATACGGATGGCGTTGATTTTCTGCAGGACTTTAAAACCTCATTCCTTGCCGAAGAAATTTATGTATACACCCCCAAGGGCGAAGTAAAGATGTTGCCCACCGGCAGTACCGCACTGGATTTTGCTTTCTCCATCCACTCGGCCATTGGCACCAAATGTATCGGCGCCAAAGTGCACCATAAACTGGTGCCCATCAGTCATAAACTGCGCAGCGGCGACCAGATAGAGATCATCACCAGTAACAAACAAAAGCCATCCGAAGACTGGCTGAATATGGTGGTTACCGCCAAAGCCAAAAGCAAGATCAAAGATGCGCTGCGTGAAGAAAAAAGAAAAGTGGCCGAAGACGGTAAATATACCCTGCACCGTAAATTAGAAGCGCTCGGTGCAGCTTACAGCCAGTATAATATTGATGAACTGGTGCAGTTCTATAAAATGGCTTCGCCGCTTGATCTGCATTATAAGATAGCTACCAAAGCCATCGACTTAAAAGAACTGAAAGATTTCCAGGTATTGGGCGATAAGATAGAAATACCCAAACCAAAACCAACAGTAACAGAAGTTCATGTAGACAACACACATCATAAAAATCATTATAACAAAAAAGATTCTGAGCTAATCATCTTTGGGGAAAGCAGCGATAAGATCATGTACACACTTGCCAAATGCTGCCACCCCATTCCGGGCGATGATGTATTTGGTTTTGTGAGTACAGGTAAAGGCTTGATTATTCACCGGATCAATTGCCCTAATGCTGCGCAGCTAATGGCTAACTACGGGCATAGGGTAGTAAAAACAAAATGGGCCAAGAATAAAGAAATATCCTTCCTTACCGGGTTAAAGATTCTCGGACTGGATGATGTGGGAGTCATTAATAAGATCACTAATGTGATCAGTGGCGACCTGCGCATAAATATTGCCGGACTTACCATCGAATCGAAAGAAGGCATGTTCCAGGGAACGATCAAGGTATTTGTACACGACAAAGAAGAACTGGAAGAACTGGTTGCCCGTTTAAAATCACTTCACGGAATACAAACAGTTGATCGTTTTGATACGGAAAATATATCCTGACCATTAATTTACCCACATACTTTACCAAAGACGGATATTTAATTTTGTGTTATTAGGTTTTACTCATAGCCATCGCTTATTTTTGTTGCGATTCAAATAAATTTTATGGTAGATGTTATTTTAGGTTTACAATGGGGAGATGAAGGAAAGGGTAAAATTGTAGACTATTTCGCACCCAATTATGATATCATTGCCCGTTTCCAGGGCGGACCCAATGCAGGCCACACATTGTATGTTGATGGGAAAAAAATGGTACTGCACCAGATCCCTTCCGGCATTTTCCACCAGAATAAAATAAATGTGATAGGTAATGGCGTAGTACTTGATCCCGTTACTTTAAAAAGAGAATGCGACGCAGTAGCCGCGTATGGAATTGATGTAAAAAAGAACCTGTTCATTTCTCAAAGAACAAATATTATTGTTCCTACACACCGCGCACTGGACAAAGCTTCTGAACTGTCGAAAGGCGAAGGCAAAATCGGTTCTACCTTAAAAGGAATCGGGCCGGCTTATATGGACAAGACCGGCAGAAATGCTTTGCGCGTTGGTGATCTATTAGATAAAAATTTCACCTCCCAATACATCAAGCTCCGCCTGAAACATCAGAAACTGCTGGATAATTTTCATTTTATCGAAGACATTTCTGCATGGGAAGAAGAGTTTTTTGAGGCCCTGGAATTCCTGAAAACACTGAACGTAATCAATTGCGAATATTTCATCAACGACCAGATTAGTGCCGGTAAAAAAGTATTGGCCGAAGGTGCCCAGGGTAGCATGCTGGATATTGATTTCGGAACATTCCCTTTTGTAACTTCTTCAAACACCATTTCTGCAGGTGTATGTACCGGTTTAGGCGTATCGCCAAAACAGATCAACGAAGTAATGGGTGTAACAAAAGCTTATTGCACAAGAGTTGGAAGCGGACCCTTCCCAAGTGAATTGCACGATGCAACAGGTGAAGAATTAAGGAAGGTCGGTAACGAATTTGGCGCTACAACCGGAAGACCCCGCCGTTGCGGATGGATTGACCTGGTAGCACTCAGGTTTGCCTGCATGATCAATGGTGTAACCCAGATCATCATGACCAAAGCCGATGTACTGGATGCATTTAAAGAGTTGGAAGTTTGTACAGCCTACAATGTAGACGGAAAAGAAACCAAAGAAGTTCCTTTCCAGATGTCTCGTGCAAAAATTGAACCTATATTGCAGAAGTTTGCCGGATGGAATATGGACACTACCGCCATTAAAGAGTCAGCGGCATTACCTGAGGTTATGAATACTTATATTAACTTTATTAATAACTATGTGGGCGCTCCGGTTAAATACGTTTCTAACGGACCCGGCCGTGAACAGATAGTTCACGTATAGTTTGAATTGGCATTCCATTTGTTATTGAAAAATTTTTTTGGTTAATAATAAATTGCGTTGAAATTTTACGCAATCAATCTTATTAGAAAATATGGCAGCGAAATCTGATAAGGATATTAAATCCACCACACCAAAATCTACACCGGCAAAAAATGCAGGTGAAAAACCATCTTCTAAAAGCAAAAAGCAATTAGAGGAAGATGATGATGATCTTGATGACGACGATGATGCAGATGTAAAACCATCCGCAAAAAAATCTGCGTCTAAAACATCCTCCAAAAAGTCAAAGTCGGATGACGACGATGATGACGACGAGGCAGACGAAGTAGATGACGATTGGGAAAAACCTGAAGAGGATGATGACTGGGATCCTGATTTTGATGAATTTGATATTCCAAAAAGTAAAGGCAAGAAAGCTACCGGCGGCGCTAAGCGAAAAGGCGACGAGGATGATGATTTTAAACTAGATGAAGACTTTAAAGAGTTCGATCTGTTTAATGATAAAAGCGGTGGATTTGATGATGATGAAGACGATGATGATTTTTGATCATCCACTCCTTCTCATGTGAAAAGAATAACAACCTCTTTCCCGATACAGGATTTTAATGTATCCAAAATGCAAATGTTGAACTGGGCCAACCGGTTCAACATTTGTTGCTTTCTGGATAACCACCAATACCCTTCCGTTTACCAAACAGTAGAATGCCTGGCAGCAGTTGGCGCTGTAAAAACATTTTCTGCCACGCAGCAAATACTTCCCCAACTCCGTTCGTTCTGCGAAAACAATAACGACTGGCTTTTCGGGCATCTCGGTTATGATCTGAAGAATGAAATAGCGCCACTGCAATCAACCCATCCGGATCATATAGGTTTTCAGGATGCATTTTTCTTTCAGCCGGAAATTGTTTTGCAGCTAAAAAAAGATGTGTGCATCATCTCATCCTTTACAAAAGATCCCGAAACAATTTTTGCCGAAATTATAAACTGTACGCCCATCACAGATACAAAATCATCTGCCGCTTCCATCCAGCCCCGTATCACTAAAGAAGCATACATTCAAACCATTGGGCAACTACTAAAACACATCCAGCGGGGCGATTGTTATGAGATCAATTTTTGCCAGGAATTTTATGCATCGTCGGCAACTATTGATCCACTGAATTTATATAAAAGACTTACGGCTATCTCTCCTAACCCCTTCTCTTCTTTCTATAAACTGGATGATAAATACCTGCTCTGCGCAAGTCCTGAAAGATACCTGCAACGAAAAGGGAATCAATTGCTTTCTCAACCCATCAAAGGAACTTTTAAACGAGATGCTGATGATACAGCAGCAGATGCTGCGCTTAAGAAACAATTACAACAAAGCAAAAAAGACCAGAGCGAGAATGTGATGATCGTTGATCTTGTACGAAACGATCTCAGCCGCGTTTGCAAAGAGGGCACCGTTAAAGTGGATGAGTTATTTGGCATTTACAGTTTTCCGCAGGTACACCAGATGATCTCCACCATCAGCGGCGAATTAAATGATGGGGTTGATTTTGCAGATATTATACACGCCACCTTCCCCATGGGCAGCATGACCGGCGCTCCCAAAAGAAGAGTAATGGAGTTGATAGAGCAGTACGAAAAAACAAAAAGAGGGATCTATTCCGGTGCAGTAGGTTATATCAGTCCGGGTAATGATTTTGATTTTAATGTAGTGATCAGGAGTATCCTCTATAATTCAACCAGCAAATATCTTTCCTACCTGGTAGGGGGCGGCATTACTTCTCAAAGCGATCCTGAAAAAGAATATGAAGAATGCCTGGTAAAAGCCGAAGCCATCCGGAACGTTTTAAAAACCGATGAGTAACGGGGATTTATTTTGAAACAACCGAGCCTTCCAATAAGGCCTTCACTGATTGCATTAACAGGCTTGCTTTACGTGCTTCAAAAATGGCAGCCTTTTCTTTGTATAAGCGCATCGGATATTTTTTCCCTTCTGCCAGCGTTTTATCAAAGCCGGGATTCCATTTATTGAACAAAGCAATATCCATTGCCAGGCTGCTGGTAATGATAAGAGAATTATACCGGCCACTAATTTCCGTTACGGTGGTATTGGCATTTTCTTCCGCACTCAAAACCACTTCTTCCGGTTTATTGACGTTTGCTTTCTGCACCAGTGTTTCACTGGCCGTCATGGTGGTCCATCCCCCACTTCCTTCAAAAATATAATGGGTGCCGATAAATTTTTTAACGTGGTTACGTGTTTCTTCAGGCAAATAATATTGCAGGTTCCAGAAATCCCTGCTGCCCGCTTTCCTGATAGCCTGGCGCACCCTGCCGGGGCCACCATTGTACGCAGCCACTACCAATAACCAATCGCCAAACTCATTATACAATTCCTTCATCAACTTAGCGGCTACATGGGTGCTTTTATAATAATCCGTTCTGTCGTCTGTGCTGCCTGTGCGCAAACCAAATCTTTTGGCTTCGTAAGGCATTAGTTGCCACGGACCTACCGCTCCGGCCCATGAAACAAGACCTGAGCTCAGGTGACTTTCAATCACGCTCAGGTACTTCATCTCTTTAGGCAAACCATACAGAGCCAGAATATTATCATACAGATCAAAATAGGGCTTGCCCCAGCTTTTCATCTTCTCCAGTTCTTTACCCTGTTTACGGATATATTCCTGCACAAAAGAAACCGCCCTTGGATTTAATTGCGCCGCATAAGGTTTAGACGCGTCATAGGCATTATTACTGAAAAGGCTTTTGAATCCGTTTTTATCTAATAGAGTTGTATCGGCATCTTGTTTATCCTGGCTGACCAAACGATCCCTGAACGACATGCTGCCGAGGCTGCCTGCAATAAATGCAAAGCCCACCAGGCTTATTTTGGTGATAGAGATAGGAGTATTGATATTAATTCCAAACCATTGCATACGTATCCGGTCTTTAATTGGGTATGGCCATTTGGCCCGGCCGGTATTGCGGCATTGTAAAAACCCTGGCGCCTTTTGTGGTTATTCTGAAATATCCATTAGCTGTTTTGAAAGGCGCAGCAAAGATACCTCATCAAAATGAGAAGTCATAACCTGGAGCCCGAAGGGCAGACCATTGGGGTGTTTGAATAAAGGGATAGAAATAGCGGGTATTCCAACAAGGTTGGCAAAAACTGTATAGATATCGGCAAGGAACATTTCAACCGGGTCGTTGCTCTTTTCTCCAATCTTAAAAGCGGTAGATGGTACCGTGGGCGAAATAATGGCATCGTACTGAGAAAAGATATCCCTGGTACGATCGCTCAATAGCCGTCTAACCTGTTGAGCCTTAGTAAAATAGGCATCAAAATACCCCGCACTCAGCACAAAGGTACCCAGCATGATCCTGCGCTGCACTTCTTTGCCAAAACCCTGGCTTCTTGAGGCTTTGTATAACTCAGTAAGATCAATATTGGTTAATGGCGCACGGTAACCATATTTTACCCCGTCAAAGCGCGAAAGATTGCTGGAAGCCTCTGCTGTGGTTAAAACATAGTAAGTAGGAACAACATGCTCAAGTAGTTCAAAATCAATAGCTTCTACAGTATGCCCTTGTTCTGTTAATTTTTTGATAAACGACTCTGTTTGCTCCCTGATAGCGGAATCCAGACCCGGATGTTCCAGCGCTTCCTTAAAATAGGCGATCTTATACGTTTTCCCGGTACTCCTTAAAGCAGAAGTATAAGATGGAACTTCTTTGGGAGATACCGTACTGTCAAAATCATCCGCCCCGGCAATCACTTCCAGCACCAAAGCCGCATCTTCTACTGAATGAGTAAAGATCCCGATCTGGTCAAAAGAAGAGGCATAAGCGATAAGGCCGTACCTGGATATTCGTCCGTAGCTTGGTTTTAGTCCTACCACACCACAAAAATCAGCAGGCTGCCTTACAGAACCGCCCGTATCACTACCCAAACTCACCATACATAATCCGGCCTGAACAGCTACAGCCGATCCACCGGAAGATCCACCGGGAACCCGGCTTTCGTCTATGGCATTTTTAACGGGCCCATAAGAAGAGTTCTCATTACTGCTACCCATTGCAAACTCATCGCAGTTTTGCCTGCCAATAATGATGGCACCGGCAGCTAATAGTTTCTCAACCGCTGTTGCATTGTATATCGCCGTAAAGTTTTCGAGAATATGGGATGCTGCAGAAAGGTGATGGCCTTTATAACTGATCACATCTTTCAATCCAACTACCACACCATGTAAGGGGGCAAGGGATACCCCTTCAGTTCTTTGACAGTCTAATGCTTCGGCCTGTTTAAGGGCATCTTCCTGATAGACTTCAAGGAATGCATTCAGTTGCTGACGATCACGGATTGCCTCTAAATAATAACGAACGGCCTCCACGCAAGTGGTTTGGCCGTTCTGCAATGCGGTATGATAGTCTTTGATTGTAGTGTAGCGAAACAAAGGCTAAAATGCTTTTGAGAGAGAATTAATTACGGTTGCGGTGTTGTAGTCTGGTCTTTTTCTTTCATGCCTTCTTCCAGTTCTTTCTTCACGTTATTCTTAGCATCATTGAACTCGCGGATACCTTTACCCAAGCCACGCATAAATTCAGGGATCTTTCTTCCACCGAATAACACTAATACTACTACTGCAATCAGTAATATTTCTTGAAATCCTAAGTTGCCCATAAATGTTGTTTTAAGAGGATCAAAGTTAATGTAAAACAAATGTCCCGACCTAAAATAAATATTTGAATACCAGGCCTGAGACCTAATAAAAAAGCGAAAGTTTAGTTAAACCAAACTTTCGCTTTTAATATGGTAAAAACCAGGTATCGATTAGTAGCGTTTTTCTTTAATACGTGCGCTCTTACCGCTGCGTTCACGCAGGTAGTAAAGTTTTGCGCGGCGTACTTTACCGGCTTTATTCAGTACAATAGAATCGATATTAGGAGAAAGGATAGGGAATAAACGCTCCACACCTACTC
Source organism: Sediminibacterium sp. (assembly GCA_036758845.1). GTDB lineage: Bacteria > Bacteroidota > Bacteroidia > Chitinophagales > Chitinophagaceae > Sediminibacterium. Next base: position 26,803 of record DAIOVU010000022.1, on the reverse strand, counting down.
CATCAGATATTTTACGAACAGTAAATGAAGCGGTAGCACCATTTCCCTGTTTTTTGATCACATCTCCACGAAAGCTCTGGATACGCTCTTTACCACCCTCAACAATCTTATAGTTAACGGTAATATTATCACCAGCTTTAAAGCTTGGGTGAGTTTTCTGGGTTGTCAATTGGTCGTGTACAAACTGAACTGCTGCGTTCATAATCTTTTTATTTTTGCGGACGGCAAAGGTAGGGAATAATTAGAAATTAATAATTAGAAATTAGTAATTTTTTTACCTCGCTACATTGATGGCCCTCTTTTCCCTGATAACGGTAACCTTGATCTGGCCCGGATAGGTCATTTCGGTTTGTATTTTCTGGGCTATTTCGAAGCTTAGTTTATCGCTGTCTACGTCGCTAACCTTATCAGCCTCAACAATTACCCGCAGCTCGCGGCCGGCCTGGATAGCATAGGCTTTTTCTACGCCCGGATAGGCCATAGCCAGGTTTTCAAGGTCTTTGATACGCTGGAGATACTGTTGCATGATCTCGCGGCGTGCACCCGGACGGGCGCCACTGATGGCATCACAGGCCTGGATGATAGGAGAAATTACGTATTGCATCTCCATCTCATCGTGGTGGGCGCCGATAGCGTTCACCACAGCCGGGTTTTCACCGTATTTCTCGGCTAATTTGGCACCCAGCAAGGCGTGGGTAAGTTCAGTTTCTTCATCAGGAACCTTACCTATATCGTGTAATAAACCAGCGCGTTTGGCTAATTTAGGGTTCATACCCAGTTCTGCTGCCATGATAGCACATAAATTGGCTGTTTCACGACTGTGCATTAATAGGTTTTGTCCGTATGAAGAGCGGAAACGCATTTTTCCCACTAATCTAACTAATTCTTTATGCAGGCCATGGATGCCCATTTCAATCACAGTTCTTTCTCCAATTTCCATGATCTGCTCTTCTAATTGACGGCGTGTTTTTTCAACCACTTCCTCAATTCTTGCCGGGTGGATACGGCCATCGGATACTAATCGCTGCAAGCTTAAACGGGCAATCTCCCTGCGCAATGGGTCGAATGAAGAGAGGATAATTGCCTCAGGCGTATCATCCACGATCAGGTCAACACCGGTGGCAGCTTCAATGGCGCGGATATTACGCCCTTCACGGCCAATGATCTGTCCTTTGATCTCATCTGTTTCCAGATTAAATACGGTTACGGTATTCTCGATGGTAACTTCAGCCGCGGTGCGCTGGATAGACTGGATCACAATCTTCCTCGCTTCTTTATTGGCTTTGAGTTTGGCGTCTTCAATAATTTCCTGCTGAAGGGTTAATGCCTGTGAATGGGCTTCGGCTTTCAGGCTTTCAACCAATTGAGATTTGGCTTCTTCTGCACTTAACCCGGCGATTTTTTCAAGGCGTCGGATATGCTCTTCCTGGTGTTTCTCCAGTTCTGTGCGCTTCAGGTTAACCACCTCTATCTGGCGATTGAGGTTTTCCTTGATCACTTCATTATCCTTGATCTGCTTATCTAAGGAAGCTTCTTTCTGGTTGATAGAGATCTCTTTCTGCTTGATCCTGTTCTCTGTTTCGCCCAGTTTACGGTTGCGCTCCATCACATCACGGTCATAGTCCGACTTCAACTGAACAAATTTTTCCTTTGCTTCGAGTTGTTTTTCTTTCTTGATGGTTTCGGCCCTGAGTTCGGCTTCTTTCAGGATGTTTTGAGCCTGGTATTCTGCTTCTTCTACCTGTTTTTTAGTGTTCTTGGAAAAGATCAGCCTACCCGCTATAAGCCCTACAATTAGTGCAGATACACCAATTATAATAGATAGTAATGTTTGGTCCATTGTTTTGGCAAGTTTTAAAATAGTTCACAATATGTCGCTGTTCACATCTCATTTTCCTGTAATAAGTAAATGATATAAGACGAAGATAATTAAATAAGTACGAAGTTAGAGGTACGAAGTAGAAACTTATCTATAAACAACCGCACCATAGCGGTTAAATACCAGGGTAATAGGTAAAAGTACGAGGTGGGAAGTACGAAGTACGAACTTTGAGGTACGAGGTTTGAAGTACGAAGTGCGAACGATTTTACTCATTGACCCATTCGTACTTCGTACCTCCAACTTCTACCTTAAGATTGGTTATCTGCCAGGGCCTTGTCGACCATTTTTTCGAGGGAGGCGAGTTTTTCGGCGGCTTCTTCCCATTTAACGAGGTCGATACCGGAATGGTTTTGTTCTGTAGCAAACCAGAGAAGTACCATAGAAACATAATCCTGCATGTCTTTACCCGCAAACTGCGTTTTAAATTCCCCGATCTTATCGTTGATCAGCGCGGCTGTTTTGCGTACCATTTCTTCATCCGCCGCCTCAATTTTAAGGCGGTAGCTCCTGTCGGCGATCAGAATATTTACGGGTATGAGTTCAGGCATGTTTCTATGTATTTAACAGGGCAAGGCATTTATCAATCTCTTTCAGATAAACATCTATCCGTTTCCCAAGGGCGTTCTTTTCTTCTTCGTTAAGATTACCGGCGCCTAATTTCAGCGTGTCTATTTTTTGCTGTAAAGACTGGATTAGCTGCTCTTTTTCCTCGCTCTGGCTGCCAGCTTTTTCCAGTTCTTTCTTTAAACGCTGGTTCTCCTTATGCAATACACTATTAAGCCTCAGCAGTTGCTGAAGCTTATCCTGTATGCTTTTAATTTGAAGATCGAGGTCAACCATCTGTCTAAGATAACTGCAATGCAGAAGAAATGTGCATTTTTACTGCACTTATTATTAACGGAGAACCATGCGTTTTATTTCCTGATCTCCGCTGCCAGTTCATTTTCAAAACCCTGTACTAATTTCTGCACCATTCCGTCTACCTCTTTATCGGTGAGGGTTTTTTCATCATCGGAAAAGGTAAAACTGATGGCCATTGATTTTTTATCGGCCCCCAGTTTTTCGCTTTCAAACACATCAAACAAACGTATATCCTTCAGTTTGCTGATTTTGGCTTTTTTAACCGTGTTCTCTATTGATTCGAAAGTGGTGGCACGGCTAACAACCATGGCCAGGTCGCGCTGCATTGCAGGAAATTTATTTACCTCTTTGTAACGGATCTTGTTTTTGGTTACGGCATCCAGCAATAATGCAAACTGTATATCAAGGATAAACACAGGTTGTTTGATATCGAAAACTTTTCGCTTTGCAGGACTAACTTCTGCCAGTTTCCCTATGTGTTTTTTGCGGTAAGAAATATCCAATGCCCAACCAGGTTGTTCTGATGCAGTAAACTGAATTCCGTCAAGCCCACCCAGTGCAAAAATAGCGGCGGCAAGGCCTTTCATCCTGTAAAAATCCTGCTGCTTTCCTTTCTCCTGCCATACATCTGCATGGTTGGCTCCGGTTGTGTAGAGGCAAAGATGTTCTTCTTCCACATAGTCGCCAATGCCTTTGGTGGTATACGTTTTACCAATTTCAAATAATTGCAGATCGTTATTTTTCCGGTTCAGGTTATAGGCGATGGATTCCAGTCCTGTTTCCAGCATGGACGGGCGAAGCACATTTAATTCTTCGCTCAGGTTATTGAGCATTTTTACGGTTGTGGCCAATACTTCCTCATCAAAATATTTGCTGTTGGTGATGGAATTGGTGAGGATCTCCACAAAGCCCTGACCTACTAAGTAATTCGCGATTTTATCCTTCAATGATTCCTTCAATCCCAGTTGTTCAACTGCCGGGCTGATAGTAATAGTGGAAGGGATCTCAATATTATCCAGTCCATCTATCCGCAGAATTTCTTCTACAATATCTGCAGGCAAACTGATATCGGGTTTGCTGTATGGTACGGCAACGCGGAGTTCATCCTGCCCTTCCCGTACAATTTCAAAACCAAGGCCAGTTAATATTTTTTTGATCTTATCAGAATGATAATTTTTACCACTCAGTTTTTTGAGGTAATGATTTTTGAGAGAAACTTCTGTTTTGGGTTGGGGATCCGGATACACATCAACAATATCGCTGCTGATCTCCCCGCCTGCTATTTCTTTGATCAGGAGTGCAGCTCTTTTCAACACATTTACTGTATTGGAAATGTCCACTCCTTTTTCAAACCTGGTAGCTGCATCTGTGCGCAGATCATGGCGTACCGAGGTTTTGCGGATACTTACCGGATTAAACCAGGCGCTCTCCAAAAATATTTTTGTGGTGGTTGATTTTACACCGCTGTGCAGTCCGCCAAACACACCTGCCATACACATACCTTCTTTGGCATTGCAGATCATCAGGTCTTCGCTGCTTAATTTTCTTTCTTTCTCATCGAGCGAAACAAACTTTGTGTCCTGTGCAAGGTTCTTTACAATTACCTCGTTGCCCGTAATCTGATCTGCATCAAAAGCGTGTAAAGGCTGCCCTGTTTCGTGCAGTATAAAATTGGTGATATCTACAATATTATTAATAGAACGCAGGCCAATGGCGGTAAGTTTGTCTTTTAACCACTGAGGAGAATCTGCAATAGTTACACCGCTGATAGATACCCCTGTATAACGCTGACAGGCTTCTTTGTTTTCGATGGTTACTTTTATTGGCAGACTGGTATTATCTGCTTTAAATGTGTTGGCAAATGGCGTTTTGGCTTTTGCCTCCTGCAGGTGATAGGTTAGGTAAGCGCAAACATCTCTTGCTACACCCATATGGCTCATGGCGTCCATCCGGTTTGGGGTTAGGCCTATCTCGTAAATCCAGTCGGAATATGGCTTAAAATAATCCGCCGCAGGTGAGCCTGTTTTTGCATCGTCAGGCAAAACAATGATGCCTTCATGACTGGTGCCGATGCCTATTTCATCTTCGGCGCAGATCATTCCATAACTTTCTACACTGCGTATTTTAGCCAGTTTCATAGTAAGCGGCTCACCGGTTACAGGGTAAATGGTGGTGCCGATGGTGGCAACCACTACTTTTTGTCCTGCAGCCACATTAGATGCCCCGCAAACAATCTGCAAGGGTTCTGCGCTGCCTACATTTACTTTCGTGAGTTTTAATTTATCGGCGTTTGGGTGTTGACTGCATTCCAGCACTTCACCAATCACTAATCCGGCCAGGCCGCCTTTAATGCTTTCAAATTTTTCCAGGCTTTCTACCTCCAAACCAATGGAGGTAAGGATTTTAGAGAGTTTTTCGGGCTCAATTATTTCGGGGAGGTAATCATTTAACCAATTGTAACTAATCGTCATATTTGCTTGCTCTTTACGGACTCAAAAATAGGTGATAAAGTTTGATTGAAGCGAGGCGTGGTCTGGCAATGGTGAATTGGCAATGGTGAATGAGCAGGTGAGGGCCCGAGTTTACATTCACCATTCACAATTTCCCATTCACAAAAAGTCCATTTTCTGTCGCGTTTTTCACTCACCACTGACGACTGACGACTCGCGATCAGCCTGCCATTAGTTACAGCTTTTCATCAGCATCTCCCTTATTTTCTGTGCAAATCTTTCTGCACAGCATTATGTGGAATACCCCGCCCGGGGGGCGGAAAACTTTTGAAATTGGTGGATAAGCTTAGTAAATTGTGTGAATAGAAGAAAAAAAACTGTTAATAGCGCTATAATAAGCTGTGGATGAAAAATGAAAGAAAAAGTTTTTTCCTCCCACTTGCTAACGCCTATATTCGCTCCCCCTATTTGGTTGGTAACAATTCCGTAACATAGAAAAAGTTACTGCCAACAGCAATGAACAAGGTTTACTAACGCCCAAATGAACTGACTGAAATGGATCTGACCAGCCTGAATAAAGACCGAAAAAGAAGGAAGACTTCTGTAGATATGAGTACGATGGTGTATGGCAAAGTGCCACCACAGGCCAAGGAACTGGAAGAAGCGGTTCTGGGCGCTATCATGCTCGAAAAAAGTGCTTTTGATACCGTTACTGAAATTATCAAACCGGAATGTTTCTACGTAGAATCGCACCAATTGATCTATAAAGCCATGCAGGGCCTGCAACAGAAAAGCATGCCCATAGATATTCTGACCGTAGTGGAAGAATTGAAAATGCGCGAACAATTAGATGCTGTTGGCGGTCCTTATTATGTAACCAAACTAACCAACTCCGTTGTATCTACTGCTAATATTGATGCGCATGCAAGGATAGTATTGCAGAAATTTATTCAGCGTGAACTGATACGCATTAGTGGCGAGATTATTGGCGATGCGTATGAAGACAGCACCGATGTATTTGATTTGCTGGATGAGAGTGAGACCAAGATGTTCAACATCACCAACAATTACCTGAAGAAGAATTTTGAAGATATCCAGAATGTATTGGCCAAAACCATTAACCGTATTGATGAATTGCGTACCAAGACAGAAGATATATCCGGCGTGCCAAGTGGTTTTCCAACGCTTGACCGTATCACTTACGGATGGCAGCCAACCGATTTAATTATTCTTGCAGCACGTCCATCTGTGGGTAAAACAGCATTCGCGTTAAACCTGGCCCGAAACTCTGCCTTGCATCCTACCAAACCTGTACCGGTAGGTTTCTTTTCTTTGGAGATGAGCGCCTCACAATTAGTGCAACGTATTTTAAGTGCAGAGAGTGAGATCAAGATGGAAAAGATTAGCAGGGGTAAATTGGAAAATTACGAGTACGAACAATTGCTGAGTAAGGGTATTAAAAAATTAGAAGTAGCACCAATATACATTGATGATACTGCCGCATTGAACATATTTGAGTTCCGTGCCAAGGCAAGAAGGCTGGTGAATAAACACAATGTAGGTGTGATCATCATCGACTACCTGCAGTTGATGAGTGGCACCGGCGACAGGGGCAGTAACCGTGAACAGGAGATCAGTAATATCTCCCGAAACCTGAAAGCTCTTGCAAAAGAATTGAATGTTCCCATCATTGCATTGAGTCAGTTAAGCCGTGCGGTAGAAACAAGAAAAGAAAGCAAGATGCCGCAATTGAGCGATCTGCGCGAATCGGGTGCCATTGAGCAGGATGCCGATATGGTTATGTTTATTTACCGCCCCGAATATTACGAGGTGATGAATAATGAGCATGGCGAAAGTACCCATGGCGAAACACATATCCGTATTGCCAAGCACAGAAACGGATCGCTCGAAACCATTAAGCTGCGCGCCAAATTAGATATTCAGAAATTTGAAGAATGGGATGGCGACAGCGGCTTGCCCGGATTAGGCAGCAACTGGAAACCTGTTGGCCCGCCAACACCGCCTTCTGCCGGCGGAGCAGGAGATGAAGGCAAACTCTTCATTCAAAAAGGAAGTAAAATGAACGGCGGCGATTTTGATGAAGGGTTTGAAAATGATGCACCATTTTAAGTATGATGGGTGAAGTACGAAGTACAAATTATCCGATACTCATACTTCAAAACTTATTCGTACTTCTAACCTCGTACTTCGTACTTACTTATGTCTGTTCCTTTTTTTTACGAAACCGAAATACCTCAACTGCATTCTCACTTTACCTTAAGTGAAGAAACCAGCAAACACTGCATACAGGTATTGCGGATGAAGATTGGCGAAAAGTTGCAACTAACCAATGGCCTTGGCATTTTATACAAAGCTTCTATTGTAAGTGACGATAAAAAGAAGACCGTTGTGCTGATTGAAGAATCAACAACTATTCCTGCACCATCAAAAAAAATAAGTATTGCCATTTCATTGCTGAAAAATGCCAACCGTTTTGAATGGTTTTTAGAGAAAGTAACAGAGATAGGCGTAACAGATATTCAGCCATTAATCTGTTCGCGTACCGAGCACCACCGCTTTCGTTACGACAGGATGAATGGCATATTGATAGCCGCCATGCTGCAAAGTCAGCAGGCACGGTTACCGGTTTTGCATGAGCCGGTAGCGTTTGCAAAATTTATTGATCAATCAGCATGGCCGCAAAAATTGATCGCACATTGTGAGGATGAACAAAAACAGTTTATCAAAGACCTTCCTTCTTCTGCTGAAACGCAGATATTGATTGGACCGGAAGGCGATTTTAGTGTGGAAGAGATTAAGCTGGCACTGGATAATCAATACCTCCCTGTTAGCCTGGGCGAAACAAGATTAAGGGCCGAGACTGCGGGAGTAGTGGCTGCTACCTTATTGGTGAACTGATAAATTCTCACGCAAAGGCGCGAAGGCGCAGTTTTTCTTTGCGCCTTCGCGCCTTTGCGTGCTTTTCTCAATTTTCATACATTCGTTAGAATAATTTTCCGCTATGCAAGTGATAGAAGTAACCAGTGCCGATACGGTAAAAGATTTTCTGAAGGTAAATGCTTTGATGAACAGAAGCAACCCGGCCTATATCCGCCCGTTGGATAATGAGGTTAATGATGTATTCAATCCCGCCAAAAACAAAACTTACAAATACGGAGAAACCAAACGCTGGATAGCAAAGGATGACAATGGAAACCTGCTGGGCCGGATTGCAGCCTTTACCAACTCAAAATATGTAAATAAAGGCACGGAATTTAAAACTGGTGGTATCGGCTTTTTTGACAGCATTAACGATCAGGCACTTGCCAATGTATTGTTTGATACTGCCAAAGTCTGGCTGCAAAGCAAGGGCATGGAAGCAATGGATGGCCCCATCAATTTTGGCGATCGCGATAAGTGGTGGGGGCTGATGGCAGAGGGATTTGACAGTGAGCCGATGTATGGCATGTCATTCAATCCTGCGTACTATGAAGAATTGTTTACCAATTATGGTTTTAAAAATTATTATAACCAGTATTACTATTACATGAATGTGGATGATCCTTTGCCGGATCGTTTTCCTGAGCGGCATGCGAAGTTCAAAACCAAGCCCGGCTACGAGGCAAAACATGTGAAACTTAGTGAGCTGGAAAAATATGCAGGCGATTTTGCTGCGGTGTACAATGCAGCATGGGCCCAGCATGGAGAAGCCAAGGAAATCACAAAGGAGCAGGTGATGAAACTGTTTAAAACCATGAAGCCTATCATGGATGAAAGAACGGTTTGGTTTGCTTATTACAAAGAAGAGCCGATAGCCATGTTTGTTAATATTCCTGACCTGAATCAATACTTTAAACATTTTAACGGACAACTGGGATGGTTTCAAAAACTCCGTTTATTGTGGATGAAGAAAACAGGATATAACAAACGCCTCACCGGTCTTGCTTTTGGTGTGGTTCCAAAATACCAGTCGCTAGGCATAGACAGTTTTATGATCTACGAATGCGCCCTATTATTACAGGGCAAAGGATGGTATACCCAATACGAAATGGGCTGGGCCGGCGACTGGAACCCCAAGATGATCAATATTTATAAAAGCCTGGGAGGTATGCAGAGCAGGCGCATGGTTACTTTCCGGTACCTGTTTGATAATACTGTTCCATTTGAGAGACATCCTGAAATGGAGTATAAGTAAAGAACCAAGATTCAAGAACCAAGATTCAAGGAACAAGATTCAAGATTCAAGTAAGAAGAATTAAGAACCGCGGGGGGGGGAGAAACTGCACGTCAATTGTGCAAAAATCACTTGAATCTTGATCCCTGAACCTTGTTCCTTCTTCTTATCTTGCAACCCTGCTATGGATAAGTTTATCGTTTCGGCCAGAAAATACAGACCGCAGAATTTTAATACGGTAGTGGGGCAATCGCACATTACTACTACGTTAAAAAACGCGATCAGGAACAACCAACTGGCGCATGCATTTTTGTTTTGTGGTCCGCGTGGTGTGGGCAAAACCACCTGTGCACGTATATTGGCCAAAACCATCAATTGCACCAACCCTACTGCAGATGGTGAAGCATGCAATACCTGTAACAGCTGTGTATCGTTTGATGCAGGTACCTCACTCAATATTCATGAACTGGATGCTGCCAGTAATAACTCGGTAGACGATATCCGCTCGCTGGTAGAGCAGGTGCGGTTTGCGCCGCAGGCAGGAAAATACAAAGTGTATATTGTGGATGAGGTACACATGCTAAGTGCCAGTGCCTTTAACGCCTTTCTGAAAACACTGGAAGAACCCCCTCCTTATGCCATCTTCATTCTGGCCACAACAGAAAAACATAAGATCCTTCCTACCATCTTAAGCCGTTGCCAGATATTTGATTTTAAAAGGATCACTAATAACGATACGGTTGCTCACCTGCAGGAGATTGTTGATAAAGAAGAGATCAAAGCAGAAAAAGCAGCCTTGCAGGTAATTGCGCAGAAAAGCGAAGGCTGTATGCGCGATTCGTTAAGTATACTGGATAAGATCGTGAGCTTTACAAATGGTGTTGTTACTTATCAAAATACTTTAGAGCACCTGAACATACTGGATGAGGATTATTATTTCAGGCTGCTCGATTCGATGCAGCAGCAGGACCTTGCAGCAGCCATGTTATTGTATGATGAGATCAACCGCAAAGGTTTTGAAGGCGATCTTGTACTAAATGGTTTTGCCGAATTTATCCGCAACCTTCTTGTTTGCAAAGACCCGGCTTCAGCATCATTACTGGAAGTAGTGGAAGGCATGCATGAAAAATATACAGCCACTGCAGCAAAAGCAGGCATGTCTTTTTTGGTTAGTGCATTGAATATATTGAACGATGCAGAGATCAATTACAAGATGGCCCGCAATAAAAGACTGCATGTTGAGCTAACCATCATCAAACTGAATTTTTTACAGCAGGCTATTGATTTTTCTTCAGAGAACGGAAACGCTGTTAAAAAAAAACGGCTTGACGGACCCATTGCGTTCCGTACAAAGCCCTTAGCGGCACTGCAGTTTAAACCTGTTGCTGCAAACCTTCCTGAATCAAAATTATATATTGAGCAAACACCTGTGGCACAGGCTGCTCCAGTTCAGGCACCAGCCGCACAACCCGTGGCAGTAAAGCCTCAACCAAAGCCCGCACCAACCGGCAATGGTGGTAAAAAAATCAATCTCCTTGATACTTTGCGTGCCAAATATGGCGACAAGTATGCGATTGAAGAAGTAAAAGAAGCCGAGAGTTTAACCATGGAAAAGCTTAAGGAATGTTGGGATGCTTACGCTGTTATTCTGGAGAAACAACAAAAACATTCGTCGGCCGGCACTTTTAAATCGGCACGGCTGGCTATTGAATCGGATATTCGTTTTACCATTACAGTGTCTGCACTTACTTCTCAGAAATTTGTAGAGCAGGAAAAAATGATGTTGATCGATCACCTGCATACGGCATTCAATAACCGCGCCATTGCTTTTGAAGTATTGGTGGAAGCGGGCGAAAAAGAAGATATCCCCGTACACATGCGCCTCAACAGCAAACAGAAGTTTGAACATATTGCTGCGCAATACCCCATGGTGAAAGAACTGAAAGACAGATTGAAGCTGGAAATAGATTATTAAGCATTGAATTCTTAAACCGTGCCCTTGTGCCCTTGTGTGAGAAATAATTTGCACACAAGGGCACAAAGGCACGGTTTTTATTTTGCTGATTAAACGTCTTTTTTTAGACCCACAAGCACAATTACAGCGTTCCGCTATCCACTTTTTAAAATATACCAACGGAAAGAGAACAGATAATTTCGTGAGACGTGAATCGTCAGTGGTGAGTGGTAAGTGGCAAATTGATTATGTAGGGTAGATGAAGAAATATGGAGTACAAAAGTTATACGGCTTACTTCCCCGCACTTACCTCTTCTCACTCACTACTCACGCCCTATATTTTCTTCGTATCCGAATACCCATTTTTCAGCAACCACTGCAACACCTTATCGCGTTGATCGCCCTGGATAATGGCTTCACCGTCTTTCACGCTGCCACCTGTTCCGCAGAAATTTTTTAATTGTTTGCCGAGGATCTCTAAGTCTTCCCCTTTTCCAATGAACCCTGTAACCAATGTTACGGCTTTGCCTGCGCGTTGTTTGGTATCTAAACGGATGCGCAGTTTTTGTTGATTGGGCACAAGCGTTTCTGCCTCCGGCTGATCATCTGCTTCAAAACGAAAGGTTGGGTCGGTGCTGAATACAAATCCTCTTGCATCTGGCTTATTCTTCTTACTCATACTTTTTTTGTTGGAAGTTCTACAGAAAAAATACTGCCTTCACCAGGTTTGCTGTTTACATGAATGGCACCATGATTGGCATCTACAAATTCTTTACAAAGCAACAAACCTAATCCTGTTCCTTTCTCATTACCCGTACCAAAAGTGGTAAAATGGGTAGACAGATTAAACAGCTTACTGATCTGCTCGGCTGTCATACCGATACCAGTATCGGCAACTTTGATAACTACTTTGTCTGCTTGTTCTTCTGCACTGATAGAAACAGACCCATCCGGTTTGGTAAATTTGATCGCATTCAAAACCAGGTTTCGTATTACAATATTAATATGCTGCCTGTCGGCATGTACCAATAGTTTTGCAGGAACATTATTAGTGATATGAATATTTTTTTTGTCGGCCATATCCCTGAGCAGATCATGATTGATCACAACTAAATCATACAGGTTAAAATCAACCGCATTAACATCACTCACTCCCTGCATCTGGTTTTTTGACCAAAGCAACAGATCATCCAGGATATTATTCAGCGAGTTAACCTGAAGCGTAAGTTTATTCGTTAACATTCCTATCTCTTCACTTGACAATCCACCACTGCTGAACAGGGGCAATATGCTGCTCAACGAAGCCACGGGCGAACGCAGATCATGTGAAAGGATGGAAAATATTTTATCTTTCTGATTAGAGGCTGTTTCAAGCTCCTGCTTCTGTTGTTCCAGGAGATTATTGGCTTTTCGCTTAAATATATTTCTGCGGTAATAAACAACCAGCAGGGCAATAAACAGTCCCAGTACAACCAATAATAAAACAGTTAATTCCTGCTGGTTCCTGATCTTTTCTTTTTGTCTTTGATCCTCTTTTTTCAACAAACTGATCTCTGCCTGTTTTTTCTCTGTTTCAAACTGAACCTGGGCAAATGCAAGCCTGTCGCGGTTTCTTGCTTCAAACAAACTATCATTCAATTTGCTGCTTTGAACCTGCATCTCGAATGCATTTTTATAATCGCCCAGAGAAGAATAAGACTGTGCCAGCAGTTTATACATGAGGGCTAACTCCCCATTGGCACCCATTTCTTTGGCAACGGCAAGACCTTCCAACAGGTAACTAATGGATTTGTACCATTGCTTCTTTGCCTGATAGCTCATACCCAAACGATACAATGCTGTTTCAATCATAAAGTTGCTGTGCGCAAGCCTGGCTTCGGTAATAGCCTGGTTTAAAACAGGTATCGCCTTATCCGCATCTCCTTTGCTTAAGAAAATGTCACCCATTGTGCGCATGGCAAAAGCCTGTAAATAATGATCGTTCAGCTTTTTATTGTATGCCAAAGCCATCCCGGCATACCGTTGGGCGGTATCCATAAATTTACCCCTGTAGGCACTGAATGCAAGGTTATTCAAGGCTCTTCCAACACCATTCTTATTATTGAGCAATTGATGAAGGTTCAATTCTTTAAAGAAATATTCCATTGATTCTTTAAAGCGTGCCTGCGAATTATAAATGGCGCCTATATTTCTGTATGACAATGCGATCTGCGGAAGATTTTTTAGCGAGTCGTTCAGATGCAGGCCCTGTAACGAATAATCGAATCCTTTTGAAAAATCACTCTTCCGGTAATGGGCCCAACCCAGGTTATTTAATGCGGTGCCAATACCTTTTTTGTAATTGAGTTGATTGGCCATTGATAAAGCTGTTTGTGCATAATCAATGGCTTTAGCTGCATTTTTATCAGAAACTTCAGCGGATAGCTGGCTTAGGATATTTACATATCCGGTATCATGAGGATGATTTTTCAAGAGGCCTTCCAGGCTGTCAACCCTGGGAGAAAGCTGGGCTGTTAATGGTAAAAGATACAGGCTCAGCAATCCGGCAAATATCGTTCGTCTAAAAATCATTCAAAAAAGTTTGGAATCGGATAATCAAGCTGTCTGTAACGGGAATTAAAAACAAGATACTATAATGAAAGGAGAAAAATCTATTCCGTTTTGTTCTTTTGTTTAGCTCAGAGAATAACTGCTTTCAAACTCAGATCAACACTCTGAGCCTGGTGTATCAATCCGCCAACACTTACATAATCAACACCGGTGGCAGCGTAAGATTCTATTGTTTCAAGATTAATGCCGCCACTGGCTTCTGTTTCAAATGAGCCGTTGATAATTGCCAGTGCTTGTACAATATTGACCGGTTCAAAATTATCGAGCATAATGCGGAAAATTTTTCCTTTCCCCACTTTACACACTGTTGCAACATCTTCCAGGTTCCGGGTTTCTACTTCAATTTTCAGGGGAAGATTTTTTTGCTGTGTATACCTGAACGCTGCTTCAATAGCCGGTTCTATCCCCCCACAATAATCGATATGATTATCTTTCAGCATGATCATATCATATAATCCAAACCTGTGGTTGATCCCTCCCCCAATCCGCACCGCTTCTTTTTCAAGCAGCCTGAAATTAGGAGTGGTCTTACGTGTATCAAGCAGGCGGGTATGGTAACCTTTCACTTTATTGGTGTACAGGCGGGTAAGTGTGGCAATACCACTCATCCGCTGCATGCAGTTAAGTACCAGCCGCTCGCATTGTAAAATAGTATGAACCGTTGCCGAAACTTCAAATGCCTTTTCGCCATTCTTCATGGTATCTCCATCCTGCATAAAAGCAGTAAATTCAATATCTGGTTCTACCTGGCGGAATATTTTTTCGGCAACAGCAACGCCGGCCAGTACCCCATCCTGTTTAATTTTCAGAACAGCTTTTCCTTTTTTGTCTTTGGGAATAACGCTTAAGGTAGAATGATCACCATCGCCAATATCTTCCAGCAAGGCATTGGCAATAAGGTTGTATAATGATTCGTCGAATGAGGCCATGCCGCAAAACTAATCAGTATAACAAAGAATCCCGCCGTTGGCGGGATTCTTTGTTATCATATTTTGAAAATTTCTTAACTGATCCGTAGCGTAATGATCTGTTTGCGGCCATCTTTCATCCGTAACATAACAGTGATATTATTGCTTTTTCCTTTGGTTAACAGTTTTCCGGCCAGGTACATGGTGTTCCCAAGCTCTCTTTCTGATACTTTTTCGAAGCCTTTTACCCCGTTTTCGGCAAAAAATGCCTTCAGAGCAAGGGTAGCCTGGTTACGGCCCATACTTTTTACTTCGTCCTTATCCAGCAGTTTTACGTCTACGAAATCGTCAAAATACCTGCCTATTTCCTGCGCATCGGCGGCTTTAAAAGCATTAACAATCGCATCTGTATCGGCCTGGAAACGAAAGGAAGTCATTAACAATCCAAGTGTTGCCAGTATCATAATTTTTTTCATAACCATCGGTTTAAGGGTGTATTCCCTGATATTCTTCCCTATAAATTGCGAAAAACATGCCAACTTTGAAGCCAGCTAAGTATTTGGCTAAAGTTACTGTTAATTGATGAAACATAAATATCGTAAAACGCTATGAGTAAGAAAGTTATTTTGGTTATTATGGATGGATGGGGCCTCGGAAAAACAAAGTCGGCCGATGCCATTCAGCATGCAAATGTTCCTTTTGTAAGTTCTTTATATAGTAAATATCCTAATGCCACTTTGGTTACCTGTGGCGAAGATGTTGGCCTTCCCGAAGGACAAATGGGTAACAGTGAAGTGGGTCATCTTAACCTTGGCGCCGGCCGTATTGTGTACCAGGAACTGCAGAGAATAAATGTAGCCATCCGTACCGGCGAGTTTGCCGCTAACGAACAATTACTGGGTGCTATCCGCCATGCAAAAACCAATCAGAAACCTTTGCACCTGCTTGGATTAGTGAGTGATGGCGGCGTACACTCTCATGTTAATCATATCAAAGCAATTTGCGATGTATGTAAAAAAGAAGGGCTGACAGAGGTATATATTCATGCATTTACCGATGGAAGAGATACTGATCCGAAAAGCGGGCTGGGATTTGTGACCGATCTGCAATCGCATTTGAACAATTCTGCAGGAAAGATCGCTTCTGTAAGTGGCCGGTATTTTGCGATGGACAGGGACAAACGCTGGGAAAGAGTAAAATTAGCTTACGACTGCCTTGTAAAAGGCGAAGGGCCTAAAGCAACAGACGCACTTGCTGCTATTGAGCAATCCTATGCGGCCAATGTTACAGATGAATTTATCAAACCAACAGTAATTGTTGATGAAACACAACAGCCATTAGTCCTGATCAAAGACGGAGATGTGGCCATCTGCTTCAATTTCAGAACAGACCGCTGCCGCGAGATCACTGATGTGTTAACACAGCACGACCATACTGATCTTGACATGCATAAACTGAACCTGCATTACACCACCATGACCATGTATGACCAGTCGTTCCAGAACGTGCATGTGATCTTTGAGAACGATAACCTCATCAATACTTTAGGCGAGGTGCTTGAAGCAAATAATAAAAAACAGATCCGCATAGCGGAAACAGAAAAATATCCGCATGTTACTTTCTTTTTTAGCGGCGGGCGTGAAGCTACTTTTGAAGGTGAGAGCCGCATCATGGTTCCATCACCAAAAGTTGCCACCTATGATCTGCAACCCGAAATGAGTGCGGTAGAGATTACCGACAAACTCATTCCCGAAATTGAAAATGAAACGGCAGACTTTATCTGCCTCAACTATGCCAATGCAGACATGGTGGGCCATACCGGCGTTTTCAGCGCTGCTATTACTGCAGTACAAACAGTAGATGCCTGCGTAAAAAGAGTGGTTACTGCCGCGCTTGAACATGGTTATACTGTTTTCTTAACTGCCGACCACGGCAATGCCGATTTTATGATTAATGAAGATGGCACACCTAATACGGCACACACATTAAATCTTGTTCCGTTTTTTGTTATTGATAAAGAGTGGAAAGGCACTGTAAAGAGCGGTAAATTAGGCGACCTGGCTCCAAGCATCTTAAAAGTTATGGGATTACCAATACCAAAAGAGATGACAGGAAATATTTTAATTTAACCACTCAATACTACCCGCTATGAAAATTGTAAAAAAAATCCTGATTGGTTTACTGGTTGTACTGATTGTAATACAGGCATTCAGACCAACCAAAAACACATCCGGTGATACCACGAAAGACATTTCAAAAACATACGCAGTGCCTGAAGATGTTAAAAACATCCTGGCAAAAGCCTGTAATGATTGTCATAGCAATAAAACCGTTTATCCCTGGTATGCAGAAGTACAACCTGTTGCCTGGTGGTTAAACGATCACATAGTAGAAGGTAAGCGCGAGATAAATTTTAATGAGTTTGATGGATACCGTATAGGCCGTAAATACAAGAAAATGGAAGAATGCATTAAACAGATAAAAGAAGGCGAGATGCCGCTCTCATCTTACACACTCATCCATAAAAACGCGATCCTGACCGACACAGAAAAACAAAGTTTCCTTAATTGGTGCCAAAGCGTTAGAGATAGCATTAAAGCTAAATACCCGGCGGATAGTTTGGTAATTAAAAAGAAGAAAGACTAATTCGGTCTGGAGCTAGAAGTTTGGAGTCTGGAGTTGTTGGTGATCATTTTCGCTAATACTCCAGACTTCTAACTTCTCACTCCAAACTATTAAGCGTTACATGATGCCATGCAAATAAGATCTGCCAAATACCTCATCTCCTCAGCATTGGTAAGCCAATGCCCCAAACCCGATAAACCGGAATATGCTTTTATCGGCAGGAGTAATGTAGGAAAATCTTCCCTCATCAATATGCTTACCGGGCAGAAAGGCCTGGCCAAAACATCTGCCACACCTGGTAAAACACAACTCATCAATCATTTTGAAATAGAGAGCAGTGCCGGCGAAAAAGGACCGAAGCAGAAATGGTACTTAGTTGACCTTCCGGGTTATGGCTATGCCAAACGCTCACAAAGCGACCGGGCAAGATGGGAAGAAATGATCAACGGCTACCTGCGCAAAAGAGAGAACCTGGTACAGGTATTTGTGTTGATCGACAGCCGCCATACACCGCAGAAAAATGATCTGGAATTTGTAAGTCAGCTCGATCACTGGGAGGTAAACTTCAGTTTTGTTTTCACTAAAGCTGATAAAGAAAAACCTGCTGTTGTTGCACGTAACGTAAAAGCATTTTTAGATACCCTAAGAGAAACCTGGCAGTTTTTACCACGCCATTTTGTAACCAGTGCCGAGAAGAAAGACGGGCGGGAGGAATTGTTAGCATTCATTGACTCGTGCAACAAAGAAATATTGAAGTAAAAAAATAATCGTTTGTGAATGGGCAATGGTGAATGGTGAATAGGGGCGACAGGTTTGTGCGGTTGCCGAAAACAGGCAACCGGCAACATGGAACAGGAGCTTTACACCCGAAACCCGGTTAGTTCACCATCTTATCTGCGCAGCAACTGCTGGCAAAGGCTTCAGGCTTGGCTTTGAAGGCAAATCCCATACCCAGGATATAGCCCATTGCTTCACGTAAAGCATCATTACTTTTAAACTGCGGGTTGGTGTTGATGTCGGCATGAACTTCCATATCCACATGGTGTTCAATGAACAGGTTACAGAGTTCATACGCAACCTCGATACTCTTGGCCACTTCAACCAACATTCTTTCCTTGATGTGGAATTTCTGCTTGGTTTTTTCGTTGTGGATGTACATAAAGCCGCCATTGTGTTCGCGAAGAAATACGATCACCGTAGCAAACTCTGTGTCCTCCCCTTTTACCTGGCTGTCGGTTCCGATGCAGACCTTCAGTTTAGTGCCACCGGAAACTTCCCTGATAATGGCCTCTTCAACTGCCTGTTTAATAGGGAGATTAATGTGTTCACCGTTAAATTTTCTCCAAAGCATACAATTGATGTTTTTGTAATTTACTCATTAAATGCAAGCAGAAAGGCATCCACGGATGATCTTATTATTAACAGACGTGGAAAACAGAGGCGATTTGTGGTCTGTGGTCTGTAGTCTGTGGTTGTTGACTGTTCTGATAACTACAGACTACAAACCACAGACTACAGACATACTCAGTATATTTGCCCCATGAGAGTGGCTGGTTTTACCTTCATCAAAAATGCAATACAGTTTGATTATCCGGTAGTGGAAGCCATCCGTTCCATTCTGCCTTTATGTGATGAGATGGTGGTTGCCGTGGGCGATTCATCAGACGGTACCCGCGAGCTGATTGCTTCCATACCTTCAGAAAAGATCCGCATCATCGACACTGTTTGGGATACCAATTTACAAAGAGAAGGCGCCGTGCTGGCCGATGAAACCAATAAGGCATTAGATGCCATTACGGGCAACCCGGATTGGTGTTTTTATATTCAGGGCGATGAAGTGCTGCATGAACAATATCTTGATACTGTGAAACAGGGAATGTTGCAGTGGAAAGACAACCCTGAAGTGGATGGCTTATTGTTTAAATACAAACATTTCTACGGTTCATTCGATTATGTGGCTGCTTCTTCAAAATGGTACCGTAATGAAATACGTATCATCCGCCCGGATCGTGATATTTACTCTTATCGCGATGCACAGGGGTTCAGGAAAGCGGATGATCAAAAACTGAAAGTAAAACCGCTGGATGCTTATATCTATCATTATGGCTGGGTAAGGCCACCTAAAAAAATGATGGACAAAACAAGAAATTTTGGAAACTATTGGGGAGGCGACAGGATTGATGAGGAATTTATCAAATTACATTCCGGCGATTTTGACTACTCTCAGATAGATATGCTGGAAAAATTTAATGGCACACATCCCGGGATTATGCTGCAACGGATCAACCGGATGAACTGGAAGTTCGATTATGATCTTTCCTATAATAAAATGACTGTTAAAGAGCGTTTTAAAAGAATAGTGGAAAAGATCACCGGCAAAAGACCATTTGATTACAATAACTATATTTTATTACCCTAATCATCTTTCACAAAACGGTTCTGCACGATCCGTCTAATTATACAAGCATGACAACACCCTGTATCCTCTGTGGCAATACAACCGGCAACCGGCTTTATACAGTTAAGGAACTACAATTAGGCCTTGATGAATATTTTGAATATCAGCTATGCGGATCATGTGGCAGCATGCAATTGCAGAACGTGCCGGATAACCTTGGGAAATATTATCCTAACGAAGATTATTATTCTTTTAAACTTGACCTGCACATCCGCAAAAAAGCAGACCTGCTGCGGAAAATAAAAGCAGACTACCTGTTATTTGGAAAGAATAAAATACTGGGCAGCCTGTTATCTATCGGCTATAAATTACCTGAACAGTTTCAATGGATGAAAGATGTTGGTGCAAAATATGATGATGCCATTTTAGATATCGGCACCGGTAATGGAAGTTTGCTGGCACGTCTTTTCCAGATTGGGTTTACCAATCTTACCGGCATCGACCCCTTTATCAATGCCAGCCAGGATTATGGTTCCATCAAAATACTTAAAAAAGATATTTATGAAGTAACTGAACAATACGATGTAGTGATGATGCACCATTCGCTGGAGCATATGTTTGAGCCGCAACGTGTATTGGAACAGGCTATGAAGATCACTAAACCCGGCGGCAGTGTGATGGTCCGCATTCCCATCATGGGCAATTATGGCTGGCAGCAGTATGGCGTGTTCTGGTGTGGCATTGATGCGCCAAGACATATCTTCATCCCTTCAGAAAAACAAATGCGGAAGCTGGCAGAGGATGCAGGTTTCAGTGTTGAGAAATTTTACTACGACAGCAGCGATTATTTAATATGGAGCAGTGAGCAATACAAAAAAGGCATGCCGTTGCACGACCCTAAAAGCCATATGTTTAATAAAGACGGAAGCAGCATGTTCTCAAGAGAAGACATTAAACGCTTCAGAGCAATTATGAAAGTGGAGAATGAAAAAGGTAATGGAGATACGGCTGTGATCTGTTTGCGCAAGCCCTGATATGTTGTTCTATTGAAATCTTATGTGCTGCAGATTTGTTCTGTTTTTAAAGTATTTAATAATGCGGCTATTCTTTATTCCACGCCATTTTTAAAACACATAGGCACATAGGGAAAACAGAAAGGAAACATAGTTTTCGAGGGTATTCACGGGAATCTGCAATCCACAACAGTAAATGGTTTGGGGAGAAATAGATATTAAAAAAGCCCCACAATGGCACAAAATGTGTACAAAGTGGGGCAGCGTTTAATATTTAAATCCATGACAAATTTACTGTTTCCCCACGAAAATCTATTGCACAAAAAGTTTTTACAAACAGATTTGGGTCAGTTGTACCTGTCGATACCATTCGATGAGTTATCCATGACGATAGAGCCTCCTGCTCAAAGCAAAAGCGGCAAAGGCTGCCGTCCGTGGTTTGATGTGAGAGGAGGTATAGCGCTCCAGTTTTTAAAACATTATCTGGGTCTGAGCGATGATATGCTGATAAGGCGTATTAATACTGACTGGAGCATGCAATATTTTTGTGGTATCCAATTGAAGCCGACAGAGGTTATAAAAGACGTGAATCTGCCGAGTTATTGGCGCGGTTATATTGGCAGCCATTTGGATATAAAATCCATGCAGCATATTCTATCCCGGCACTGGGGAAAAGATATGGAGCATACACATATCAGTGGAGAAGATGCGACCTGTTACGAAAGCCGGATCAGCTATCCCACTCCTGTAAAGCTGGTATGGAGTTGCTGCCACAGCGTTTACCTGATTTATAATGACATCAGGAAAAAGCTTAATCTGCGGATAAGCAGGTGTAATTATCAGGATCAGAAGAAAGTGTTTTTATCCTACCAAAAAACAAAAAAGAAAAGCAAACGGCAGGAGCGGAAGCTGCTGAAAAAACTGCTGAAGTTTTTGTTTCGTTTACTCACTCTGGTCAAAGATATACTTGAGCAAAACAAGACTGGGGTAACCTGGAAACAAGCGCGCCAGTTGCGTATCATCAATACCGCATACGCTCAGCAGCACAGCAAAGTGTATGGAGAGGTTGAACAGATAAAAGACAGGATTGTAAGCCTAAGTAAGCCCTATATCCGGCCTATTGTTCGTGGCAAAGAAACCAAAGTGGTGGAGTTTGGAGCGAAGGTGAACAAACTGCAGGTGGATGGCATCAGCTTTATTGAACACTTTAGCTACGATGCTTTTAATGAAGGTACCCGACTACATAACTGTATATGCCTTCACCGGGAGTTGTTCGGCAGATCCACACATCACAGTGCTGATAAAATATATGCCACCAATGCTAACAGAAGGTATTGCACGAGTGAAAAAATAGTCACCAACTTTGAACCCAAAGGCAGACAAAAGCAGCAGCACATCGAACAGAATAAAGCAATGCGGACTGTATTGAACAAAGAAAGAGGGATAAGATTGGAAGGTAGTTTTGGCAATGAAAAAAATCATTACCTACTGCAAAAAGTAAATGCCCGAAATGCCACAACCGAAAAGTGTTGGATATTTTTTGGCATGATGACTGCTAATGCATCTATTATTACCAACCGAAGACAGGAAAAAGCCAAACAGAAACAGGCAGCCTGATTACAAAAACAAAAGCAAAAACAATCCCCATTAGATTGGGTCGGCAGTCCAATGGCCTTTATCATCCGTTTGACCGGAAAACCTTGTGATGACAACATCAAAAACTCTCTTTTAACATTGTATCATAAAAAATAACTATGAAAGTTTGTCACTCAGGAGAATGAGTTGCAATTACAGGAATACCCTTTCGAACTATCTGCCCTGTTTCTTAACCTATGTAACTATGTGTTTAATAGCCCAACACATTAAATTCAAACTATTTATTTCTTCTCCCCGCGGCATTGTTTGCGGATCTCAATTAGGCGGCTCAGATAACTTTTGTTTGTGAACTGAAAAATCAGGGATTGATTTTTAACAAGGAAAAAGAAAAGCGGCCACACAAAACTTCCCTTAGCTTTTTGGGAGAACAGCGGGTACAACTCCCTGTAAAAATCTTTGTGAGCAGTTTCATTCTCTTTTAGCAACCCGATCCAGTGCAGTTTCTCTTCAAAATCTTTATACCTTTTTTCATGCGGCCTTGCGGTTGCCTTCTGTGCAATAGTGGTGGTTACTGTTTTTGAATGCTGCCGGTATAAAGTAAGTGCTTCATTCAGATATCTGATGCCCGTTAGCGCCGTTGCTTTAACCGCAAACCAGATATCATGCGGAACACCTGCTGGTATGGGCAAAGCTTGCGCTATCAATTCTTTCTTAACCATCATTGCATGTCCCCAAACAACATTGCTGAAGATAAAGCCACGTGTATCGGTTACGTCCGACATCTTTCTTAACTGCGAAAGATTTTTCTGCAGGCTTTGCCCCTCTTCATCAATCAAAATGCTATCGCTGTAAACCAACCAGCTATCGCCAATGGCATTATATAGTTTTTCGATTTTTTCGGGTAGCCAGATATCATCCTGGTCGCAAAAAGCGAGCCATTCCCCTTTTGCCTGTCTGATGGCAAATTCAAAATTCTGAATGGCACCAATGTTTTCAGTTTGATAAGTGATCCTGAATCTTGAATCGTTTTGGTATTGTTCCAGTATCTGTTTTGTTCCATCAACAGAACAGTCGTCTGAAATAACGATCTCAATATTGCGCCAGGTTTGTTGCAGTAATGAATTGATCTGCGCCTTCAAAAAACGTTCACCGTTATAGGTGCAAAGCACGATGGAAATAAGCGGTTCTATAACAGCATCTGTTTATACACATCAATATATTCTGCAGCGCAGGTGTTCCAGTTAAATTTGGCGGCCTGTTGTTTTATTTTTTCTGAAGGATTGGTTAATGCATACTCCTTCATGCCTTCTTTAAAAACCTGCCGCATATAATCAGAATCAAAATTTCTGAAGTACCAGGCCGCATCGCCACCCACTTCTGGCAAACTGGTTTTGTCTGAAATAAAAACAGGTTTACCATGATGCATCGCTTCTATTACCGGTAAACCAAAGCCTTCTGCATAAGAGGGGAATAGAAAAGCTTCGCAATGCCTGTAATACCAGTCTTTTTCTTCTTCGCTTGCAGGGCCAATCAGTTTAACTCTGTCTTCCACGCCAAATTTTTTTGCTGCTTCCACTACTTCTTTACCATATTCAAATTCGTTTAAGCCGGCAATTACCAATTCATACTCATTGTCCAAAAGCAATGGTGGCAGCACATGAAAATTTTTTCTGGGTTGCACCAATCCGATGGTAAATAAAAAAGGTTTGGCTGGCCGGTATTTCGGTGCATCAAAACCGGGAAAGGTTGAAACCGTACAACCCAATTGGATGGCACGGGTTGGCTTATTGCCTAAGTTCAAATGCTTTGCAGCTTCATCAATGGCAAACTGAGAAATGCCTGTGATATAGTCTGCCCTGTCAATCCGTTTTTGTGTTTGCTTTAATAAACGCTGGTTCCTGTCCACATTAGCAGCATCTTCTATCAGGTAACTGAAATCGTACAGGGTATATAAAACTTTGGTGTGTTTATTAAACGGGCGATACCAGGAAAGCTGTGTGGTGATATGCCAGAGATCATATTTACCTGTGCCAAATTTGTAATATTTATCAATAGACCGGTGTTGGGTATATTTTGCATCCGGACCAAATATGCCAAAATCTTTCTTTGGCAGGTAATAATTCAGCTCCATCCCCTCAGAATGCGTTTTTGCCAAAGCCTTACCAAGATTGATGCAAACACTGTATAAACCGTTGTAGGGATTATACTTAAGCCGGTGCATATCAACCAATACCTGTTTCATAAGGGGGCAAATTTCGGGTAAAAATAAGCTTCCACTGCCTTAATTAGCAAGCGGGGATGTCATATAATAGAAACTTTGTCAGTTTTTAGAAAATTGTACGGAAATTGACACTCATTCTCCTTTACTAAATACTATCTGATGAAATTACTCTTAAAATATCTGAGCCCTTATAAATGGCTGGTGGCATTGGCGCTTCTGCTGGCTGCCATTAACCAGTCTTTCTCCATGCTGGATCCCTACTTTTTCGGGAAACTGCTGGATAAATATGGTATCCACCCAAATCATACCGGCTACTTTAATGCAAACAAAGAATTTATTATCACAGGTAACCGCACTCAGTCAGAATTTATCTGGGGCGTGATTGGCTTCCTGGGTATATTAATCAGTGTGGCGATGGTATCCCGGATTGCCAAAGCTTTCCAGGACTATTTCAGTAATGTGGTGGTTCAGAAATTCGGGGCAAAGATCTTCACTGATGGATTAAGACACTCCATGAAATTACCTTACCAGGATTTTGAAGACCAGCGCAGCGGCGAAACCTTGTCCATTTTAACCAAAGTAAGAACAGACACTGAAAAGTTCATCATCTCCTTTATCAATGTGCTGTTCAGTATCATTGTAGGTATTGTTTTTATTTCGGTGTATTCGTTCCGTTTGCATTGGGCCATTATGCCTATTTATGCAGTGGGCATTATCGTCTTATCACTACTCACCAGCTTCCTCAGCCGGAAAATTAAAGTGATACAAAAAAACATTGTAAAAGAAACTACAATGCTTGCGGGCAGTACCACAGAAAGCCTGCGCAATATTGAGTTGGTAAAAAGCCTCGGACTAACCGGCCAGGAAATAGACAGGTTAAATAAAAACACCTACAAAATTTTAGGGCTCGAATTAAGAAAAGTAAAAAGCATCCGTACACTTAGCTTTATACAGGGCACATTTGTAAATTTTCTGCGGCAGGTAATTATGTTTACCCTGTTATGGCTGGTGTTTGGCGGCAAATTAACAGCGGGTGAGGTAATGACTTTAACTTTCTATTCGTTCTTCATATTCGGGCCATTGCAGGAGATTGGTAACATCATTTTATCTTACCGCGAAGCAGAAGCTTCTCTCAATAATTTTCATAACCTGATGGAAAGACCTTCAGAACCAACGCCTTCAACACCAAAACATATGGGTGATATTGAGTACCTGTCATTCAACAACCTTTCATTCAAACACCAAACGGCACAGTATAAAGCGTTGGACAATATCAGCTTCGATGTACAGAAAGGAGAAAGTATTGCGTTTGTTGGACCAAGTGGTGCAGGAAAAAGCACCTTGATGAAACTGTTGGTGGGTTTATATCATACACAGGAAGGAAATATTCTGTACAATGGTATAGACAGTAAAAGTATTTTATTTGATGAACTGAGAGGCCAGATAGGTTTTGTAACACAGGATACACAATTATTTGCAGGTACCATCCGCGAGAACTTGTTATTTGTTTGCCCGGAAGCCAATGATGACGATCTGCGCGAAGCATTACATAAGGCAAGTTGCGATAATCTTTTGTCGAGAGCAGAAAAAGGACTTGATACGATGATTGGCGAAGGCGGCTTAAAATTAAGCGGTGGCGAAAAACAACGCTTATCTATTGCCCGTGCCTTATTACGCCATCCACACTTACTCATTTTTGATGAAGCCACATCTTCATTGGATAGTATTACAGAAGAAGAGATCACCAATACCATCAGAAGGATCTCTAACGAAAAAGAACAGATCACCGTTATGATTGCCCACCGCTTAAGCACCATCATGCATGCCGACCGGATCTATGTACTCGAAAAAGGGCAGATCGTAGAAACCGGCAACCACCAGGAATTACTGGCTGAGAAAGGCTTATACTATGCCATGTGGAGACAGCAGATTGGTGAGCGAAAGGCGATGGTGATGGCGGGGTAAGAAAATTGGGAAATTTTGGAATTGGGAAATTGGGAAATTGCAATAAGAAAGCCGTGTATTCATGTATGAATACACGGCTTTCTCGCTTCTTCAATTTCCCAATTTCCCAATTTCCCAATTTCCCAATTTCCCAATTTCCCAATTTC
>DAIOVU010000021.1:0-54918 GCA_036758845.1 Sediminibacterium sp. | reverse complement strand
TTTTTTCTAATATTACCTGTCTCCATTGAATCATAGACTTTTTGAGGGTCGACTATTTAATTACCCTGACTGGCATGATTTGGTATGACAACAGTAAAAATTGTTCCTTCTCCATGCCTGCTTTGTACCTTAATCGTTCCGCCATGCAGTTCTACAAAGTATTTTACCACAACCAATCCCAATCCTGTACCTTCTACATTACCTGTGTTACTCGCCCTGAAAAAAGAACTGAACAACTTTTTCATTTCCCCTTTTGGAATACCAATACCGTTATCAATCACCTGGATAGTGGTATTTTTTTTACAGAATGACAATTTCAATTCCGGATTTGTGTCTTTTGGTGAGTATTTCAAAGCATTACTCAGAAGGTTAATAAGAATATGTTTTATCAGGTTACTATCAAGTTGAAGGGCTTTTTCTTTCCCTGTTACCGTTATGGCTATTCTGCACACAAGGGATGGATGTGCAAAATTCTGTTGAATGATTTCTCTGCAGAGATTTGATAAAATGACTTCTGACGGAGTGAATTGAATTTTACCGGCTTCAATTTTTCCGAGCATCAATACATTATTCATGAGCCCTGTCATCCTGGACACTTGATTTTTTATAAGCTCGTAATAATAGGCAGACTCTGATTTGACAGAATTCTCTAATTGTTCATCAATTATTTCGAGCAACTCTACACTTGATAAAATTCCGGCCATGGGTGTGCGGAATTCATGTGAAACCATATTCACAAAACTCGATTTCAATTCGTTCAGCTCTTTTTCTTTTTGCAATGTTTTCAGTAATTCTTGCTCAGCTATTTGTCTTTCTGTAATATCAGTTAAAGTACCCCATAAAGACAGCTCAACAATTATTTCAGCTTTAGCCATATAAACATTCAGCCACTTTACTTTTCCGTCTTTGGCTGTAAATCCAATCACGGTATTGATTGTACTAATATTCCCTGAAATGATATTCTCAATAGCTTCGGATATTATTTTTCGATCGGATGGGATCGCAAATTCGGGTAAGAATTTGCCGAGGCATTCGTCGGTATGATAACCCAATATCTTTGTCCAGGCAGGATTCAGGAATTCTATTTCCCTTGAAAGTGTTAAACGGAACACTACCTCATTTAACTGTGTAAGCAGTTTGCGATGTTTATATTCACTCCGCATTAACTTATGTTCCTTTTTTTTAAGCTCGCTTATATTAACACCGTACCCTGTTACAAAAGAGATATTACCATTTTCATCAAAATTTGGATGAAGGCGGCGCAGTATCTGTTTCTTCACACCTGTTTTATTGGTAAACTCATCTTCCCATTCAACTTCTTTTTTTTGCTGAAGAACTGTTATAAATTTTTCTTCGCGAATCCTTGCCGCATTTTCATCTGCGTTTTTTGATCTGTAATAATCAAAGTCATCTTTGCCTATTAACCATGTCCTTAGTTCAGGGTTCTTAATAGCAGTTTTATTGATGAAGATATATTTATGATGTTTATCAAGAATAGCGATATCTGCAGGTATGCTGTTGAGAATTGTTTCAAAAAAAATCTTTTGCTCATCTAATTGGTTAGTCACTTTTACCATGGGCGTAATATCTTTATAGCACCAAATATGCCCAAGTAGCAAGTCTCTATCAAAACATGGAGCATATTCTACATGCAAATAATTTTTATTTTTTAATTCAAATTCAAGATTAGGGATAGCTATCGGATTAAGGAGAGATTGTGTATGTTGTTTAGAAAAGGCTAATTCGTTTTTTACATGTTTTTTAATTGAAGCAATTAACTTTTTGCTTTTAGCCCCAGATAGTTTCTCTGGTTCCTCAACTATATTAAACAATATACAAAATGCCTTATTTACAATTTTTACATTCCCATTGGGATCTTCAGCCATTACTGCCAGCGGCAGATTAGCTAATACTTTAGCAGAAACCATTAATAAATTATCCGTTGGGAAAACAGTGTTTTTTGTAATAAACTGTTCGGGTGTTATCATCTGTATTTATTTCTTAAGTAAAAGAGATACCAATTCCGATTTTGATTTAACATTCAATTTCACGTATACTTTTTTCAAATGTTGATTCACTGTATGCGCTGTAATACCTAACCTGTTTCCCGCTTCTTTATAGGTAAGGCCGTCAGTTAAACAATCCGCAATTTCCCGTTCTCTGGGTGTTAATATATTTAATGACGCATGTTCTTCTTTAGCAGAAGTATGTAAATGACCAACGATCGTTCTGGTAACAGACGATGCAAGCGGCACTATGCCTAAATGCATATTTTGTATTGCTTCGTTTATCTGGAATAATGACATTGATTTAACCAGGTAACCGGAAGCACCTTTTTGTAAGGCGGAAAGAACAGTCTTCTCGTCTTCGTAAGCCGTAAGCATAATGATAGCAGTTGAGGGGAAATGTTGTTTCAGTATTTTTATTCCATCTATTCCCGAGATACCCGGAAGGTTTATATCGAGTAAAATAATATCCGGTTCTACGAATTCATCTTTCAAAGCGGATGCACTAAATGCACCCATGCTTTCGAAACCAAAACAAAGCAGGTAACCTGCCTGCATCTCGAAATAGCTGGTATAGTTGTGCAGTAAGGTTATATCATCTTCAATGATGCCTATGGCAATTGCTTTATTTGTTGTATTCATATTGAAGGATTCTTTGCAAAAGTAGCCATAAAGCAGCCGAAACAACTATACCTTATATTAGGGATACCCACTATTGCATAGCCAGGATCTGATAATTTCTTGCCCTTCCCTTCGTTTCTGCTCTTACCTCTGCATTGATGATATCATTTTCGACTGCCAAAGTTCTCCCATTTGTATTGTTCAATATGATATCTTTCAAACCCTGAATACTTATTTGATAATTTCCTTTCGGTAGCTGAAGCCTGAAAGACCCATCTACAGCTGTAGATGCCAGGTATTCTTCTCCTTTTGCAGGTTTGAACCGAATAATCCGATTTAGCAGGTCGCCAATTGCCGTATCGATATTATTTTCAGTAAGAATAAATTTACCCTTTACAGTATACATGACTTCAAAAGGAACATGCATTTCTTCGTTTTGTGTTACTAAAATGTTTTTAACCTGGCTGTTGTTTCCAACGTCCAATGTATAATTTCCTTTCGGAATGTTTTGAACCTGAACCATTCCCTCGGCATTAGTTCTCAGCATACGGCCATTAAAACGCATTTCTACATTGGGTGCCCATTCTTCGCCAGCATCTTTTTTTGCGTTACCATTTTTGTCACTAAACGTTCGGATACGAACGTTTTTATTTCCCGCAGGTTTCAACAGACTGGGCCTGAAAGTAAACCCCAACTTCCATTCAGGCTGCTGCCAGAAAAAATTGGCCAGCTTGGTTACGCCAATTGAAAAACCCAGGTTGGCTGTAGGATGATAACTCATATCAATAATGATCCGGCTCCTGATACTTTCATAAAAATCTTCTTTATATAATCCAAACTGCACGCTGGTTTCCAATTTTGGGTTATGGAGCAATAAACGATATTGGGTAAGCCATTCAACCTGTTCATAAACGCCCGGATTAAAAAACGAGTAATGGTTCAGGTTAAAAACACCATTCTGCCATGTCAACCGGCTACTAATATTCCTGTATCGCCATTGCGCTTTTGTACGAAAAGCGGTGAAGTTGTTGGGTACTGATCCATTCACTAATTTCTCAAAAGCAATTTCCGCTGAAACATGTAGCCAATGGGTTCCTTTAAAAGAATGTTCTATGTCATAGCCAAGTATGGTTGAGTAAAGACTTGAAGCACCGGTACTATAAAAAGCACCAAGTGATTCGATTTGATAAACTCCCTTTATTGTATGCGCACTATTCCCTTTCCGGAATGTATATTCTGAAAACAATTTTTGATATGCATACTGCCTCGGTAAAAAATCAGTATAATATTCAGGATTGGTATTCAGCCAGTATTGCCCGAAATAAAATTGCTTTTGGGTGGAGAAAAGATGTCTTGCGCTGGTAGCTATGGTTTGCAGCCCCCGGCTTTGCCCGAGATAATGACTGCCTGTAAAATGTATGTTTGATTCCAATACCCATTTATTTATCTTTTGCCGGTAAAGCAGTTCAGCCGCCATCGAGGGCTTGCGACGGTTATCAGTTGTTGAAAATTCCTTTGAGATCCCCAACCCGGCCTCGATCCTGCCATTGGGCAGGTTGATGTATTCTTTTGCATGAAGCAAGGGGCCATATCCACCATTATTAATATCATGTATGAAGCCAAACTGGTATTGCTTTCCCGTATTTTTTCGTTTTCTGGTAAAACTATAACCAAATACTTTTTTGCTCCTGGAAAAAACAGGTGCAGAGCTATATAAATAACCAGCATTGAAAATGCCCCAGAGTTCGTGTTCACCGGTTTTTCCTGTATTTTTTGTATAAAAGCCATTGCCATAACTTGAGAGTTCCCCTGATGTATATACTTCGCCGATCTTGATAACCTGTGTATCATTGTTCCACTGCAAATAAGAGTTAAAAAGTTGGCTGAGCCGCTGTTTAAAATAATACTGGTGGCGAACCTGGAACGATAAGTAACCATCATCAAATTTCACTTTGTCGGTATACCGGATATCACTTACCTGGTAAACATCTTTTAGGCTTCTGTATTCAACAGATAGTTCCCCTTTATTTACTGTTCCGGGATTATTCATCCTGTAAACTGAGGAAACACTTTGCACAGGTATCAATAAATTCAATATAGAATTTTTGTATTGGTCATACACCGATACATTCAGTTTGTAGCTTAGGAAATCCTTGAATTGCTGGTTCCTGAATATTTTCAACAAAAACATTTTTGATTCGTAAGCCTCCAGCCATGGGTTTTGATCTTCGAGGATATAATCCAAACCATTAGCTTCATCTCGTATTGAATAACTAAAAAGTTGTTTTAAAGCAGAATTGTTTTGCATTTTTAATGGAATGGATATCGTGTCATCAGACGCAGTAAAATATCGCGACTGGTTGTCAAATATTACTTTTACCGGGTTCTGTATTTTTTCAGAAAACAATGCAAACCGTTTTTTTATTTCAGGAGTATTGCCTGATGTAATTGCTGCCGTGATGATACAGGGTTCATTTTTTTCCATCAATCGCGTACCTGCCACTTTTAGGGTTATTTTCTGTTCTGGTTTTAATAGCAATGTATCCGGAAGTTTTTTTGTGAAATGAACTGCATCATCAAAACTCATGGAAAGATTTACACGAATGCTTTTTCCTGTAAGGTTGGTGAGATGAAGTTCATTGCTAAAACTTTGTCTGTTCGGTGTGATCAGTTCACCATGTTGCCATTGTACCTGAATAATTTCCCCTGTTTGTTTTGCTGAAACATGAATAGTGAGAAACATCGATAAGATAACTATCGCAGCAAAAAAGTGTGGTGTAGATCGCATCATTTATTATTTAGGATGCAAAACTTGCGAATTGTTATCGGTGCAACTATACCTTAATTAAGGAAGTGGGATATTTTTAAAATATTTTAGCCTGCTTACTTAATTAAGGTATAGGAGGCACTCCGGCATTGTTCCACTTTTGCAGTCTTAAATAATTAAAAAATAAAAATCATGAAAAAAGAGAAGAAGACAGCAGCCAGGCTTTTCCTGGGTTTATCAATTGTATTAGCAAGTGTTACTGCAAGCGAAGTAAAAGCACAGAGTATGACAGCTACCGATCAGGATGCTACATTAACAGTTAGATTGAATGAAGCCATTGGATTGGAGGTATTGAAAACGGCAACAACGCTTGAGTTTTTAACAGCCGCTGATTACCAGAATGGCATCAATAAAACAGAAGCAAGTGCACTGCGGGTTACTTCAACCAGGGCCTATGAGCTTAAAGTAAAGAGCCGGAGTATTAACCTGACACATTCTGCCGGAAGTACCATTGATATCGGTAATATAAATATTGAAACACCTACTGTACTTACCAGTAATAATATGGTGGCTTTGTCTACAGCCGATCAGACCATTGCTACCGGAGCAGCTGTTATCAAAAAAGAAATTGACCTGAAATACAGTACGAATGCAGCTAACGGAGCTTTTGTTGGCAAACCAGATGGAGATTATACTGCTGCCATCGTTTATTCAGTGGTAACCCTATAACCCCGTTTTTAAATCCTTATCCAAAAAACGATGTCTGGTGATGCATTGAGCATCAGCAGGCATCTCAAAACAATTTTATGAAAACGATAGTGCTTTTATTTCTCTTTTGTTCAATGCTTGTGCAGGGTGTTATTGCACAGGCAGATATCAGGTTGTATCCCTCCCGCCTGTTTTTTTACCAACAGGAAGGGTTTGTTCAGACAAAAACAATTCACCTGGTTAACCGGTCTGCAAAAAAGATTGTATGCAGGGCAGAGATACTTGACTGGCAGAGAGATTCCACCGGCAATAAAATCTATTACCCTGAAAATACCTTGCCATCCAGTGCATCGCGTATCATGTCTGTGCAACATAATACTATTGTACTGGAACCGGGAGAAGATAAAGAGATCACGATTCGGATGGACATGAAGAATGGGGAAGCTGGTTTTAAGAATTCTATGTTGTTTTTCACGCAGATCGATACTGATTCGTTGCGTAAAGGACTCAAGATATTAATTCAGTTGGGTGTTCACCTTTACAGTCTTCCACAAAAATATGTTGAGAAGCAGGTTAAAGTTAATAAAGCAATTTTCCAGGATAAAGATAGTAGCACAAATCTGAGCTTAGATATCAGCAATCTAACCCTTGGGGTGGTAGATACAGAAATCAAAGCCGATATTTTAAGCGAAGACGGGATCCGGCTGGATGAAAGTAAAAAAGTACCCGTTTCCAGTATGCCCGGTGATTCTTTCAGGGTAACAATTCCATTTATTAAATCAAACAAATTACAAAATGCCCGTAAAATCATTGTGTATATCGACAACGGTTTTGAACACCCGTTACAGGTGGTGGAGATACCTTTTAAGTAATAAGTTATCCATCCTGCTTGTATTCTTCCTCTCTGTTGCCGGTCGCGGACAGTCGCAGGTTGTAGTAGGAAGCTTAACCATCAACAGCAATCCTGTAATCTCATTTATATCTATTGCAGATTATGAAAATGGAGTAGTGGTAACTGATCAGACCCTCACCATTACAACCAATGCTTCAATGAATTGGGTTTTAAAAGTAAGGGCAGCAGGAAGTCTCAATCGTATGGGTTTGCAAATACCTGTCAGCAATATGGGGATGAAAGTGACCAATATTCCGGGTGCACCGCCTGAAATCATATTAGCTACTTCTGATCAGGATATTGCAAGCGGTAGCTCTGCAGCAGTAATGCAAACCATCCCTGTAGAAATACGCTACAGGGCAGCTGGTGGAAATGATTTTCTGAAATCGGCGGGTGATTATATAACCACACTCACGTTTACTTTAACAATGGTGAACTTATAATGTATGAAAAATAAATATTTCTTTTCGAGTTATAAAAATAAGATAATCATTGGTATTTCTATTTATGCAATGCTATTCACCAGTATTGTGTCATTAGCACAACAGAAAGCTGCAAACGTAAAAGATCTCAACCAAATTATCATCGATACTGCCGTTTACGGATATGCAGTTGTGCCTTTTGGGGATACGCTTTTTAAACTTTATAACCGAGCGGGTAGTTTTTTACCTGACGCAAGGGCTGCTGCGGTAACCGGCCGGATTCAAAAACTTGCTACTGAATACTATTTTGGTAAAGATTCCCTGCGATTAGTGCCGGAAGAGAAGGATATTAATATTGTTTATGGTGAACGTATCATCATAAGTGTTTTGGATGCTGATGCCCTTCAGATGAATACAAGCCGGCAACAACTAGCTCAACAATACAAAAATCAGATTGCCAGCGCCGTTATTCAATATAAAAAAGACAATAGTTTTCGTTCATTACTTCGTCAATCATCTCTTGCATTATTACTGATTGCGGCTCTGGTACTTGCGATTTTTATTACAAATAAGCTATTCAGTTTCCTCAGAAAGAAGATTACTGAACAGAAAGGCAGGAAAATTGATGGTATCCGTTTTCGCCAGTATTCTTTTATGAACGAAGAACAACATGCGGAATTACTTTTTACAATAACCAACTTTACAAAATGGATTGTGCGGGTACTACTCGTATTTCTTGCATTGCCGCTGTTGTTCGGAATATTTCCACCTACAAAAAAAATTGCTAATGGTATTTTTGAATTTATCAAGACTCCGGTTACTGGAATCCTTCAAAATGCGTGGAATTACCTGCCTAAGCTGGTAACAATTATTGTAATTGTTACTATATCCAGTTTTGTATTGCGTGGCTTACGTTTTTTGAAAAAAGAAATCGGAAAGGGTGTATTAAAAATACCGGAGTTCCATAAAGACTGGGCCAATCCTACTTATCAAATTGTCAGGGTGCTTGTATATGCTTTCCTGCTGGTGGCTGTTTTCCCATATCTACCCGGATCGGGATCTCCTGTATTCAACAGTGTAACCATATTCCTGGGTGCTTTGTTTACGCTTGGTTCTTCTACTTCTTTGGGCAATGTAATATCAGGACTGGCATTAACTTATATGCGTTCATTCAAAGATGGCGACCGGGTTAAAATAGGTGATGTAACTGGTGATATTGTTGAAAAGAATCTGTTGGTTACCAGAGTAAGAACGATTAAGAACGAAGTGATCTCTATCCCGAATTCCAATGTATTAAACAACCATACCGTCAATTTCAGCAAGGATGCCCCGGAAAGAGGGTTGATATTGCACACAACCATTACCATTGGCTATGATGTTCCCTGGAAAACAGTGCATGCACTTGCTCTTAAGGCGGCACTGTCTACAAAGCTGATAGAAACCGAACCTGCTCCTTTTATTTATCAAACCAGCCTTGATGATTTTTATGTAAGCTACCAGGTGAATGCTTATACCAGGTCTCCTAATAACCAGGCTTCCATTTATTCAGAACTGCATCAGAATATCCTGGATCAGTTTAACCAGGCTGGTATTGAAATACTATCGCCACATTACCAGGCTTTTCGTGATGGGAATATGATGGCGATGCCACCAGGCAATTTGCCAAAAGATTATACAATTCCTGCGATTAGAGTAACAAATGTTACCGACTAATACATATGAAAGAAAATAAAAATTATCCAACTAAGTTTTATCACAATAAAAAATAAAAACAAATGAAAAAAGTAAAAATCATTACAGCAAGCGCCTTATCTATTATTTTACTTGCTTCCTGTAGTTCAGTAAACAAATTAAACAGCCGGTTGCAGGGTTCATGGAATATCAGTTCTTATGCAGAGCAGCATGTAGGTGGAAAAGAAGCCTCCGCTGCCAATATCGGGAGCATGACTTTTAATGATGACAATTCCGGAACGAAAAAAATTTCCTACCGTATTCTGAGTAATCAAATTGCTGATACCAGTCGTTTTGTATGGAGCAATACTGCTGAAACAGTAACCATAAAAGGAGAAAATTCGGCTTTTGCCAAAACATGGATTATTGTGAAGAACAAAAACAAGAAGCAATCCTGGACATCCACAGACGGTAAAGGAAATGTACAATCTATTGTATTGCAGAAATAACAACAGGTAGATCAGGCAGAACAGTTACAGGTATCATATCTGTTTCTGCCTGATCTTGTAATAAACCAATCAATATGAAAACTTTCAATACAAGTTCGGTCTGGTTTGCACTGATCTATTTTTTTGCAGGCATTATATGGGTTGTTTTGGGTGATATTTTGTTATTTGGTTATACCAGTGTAAATAGATCGCATATTTATAAAGACATCGCTTTTATTCTTACAGCTTCTGTTCTTCTTTATTTTTTGTTACGAATTTTCAGGATAAGATTTAAGAATTGCAATAATGAAATAGCGATAAGAAAACAATTTCAGCTATCAATAGTAGAGTCACATGCCAATTACCTTGTACGCATTTGCGAGGATTATTCCTGCGACTTCGCCAACAAAGCGTATTCAAAAAATGTTGATTTGTCAAAATCCGAATTGTCTTCTTATAATTTTCTTGAGAACATCCATTCAGAAGATAAGGAACGGTTTATCGAAACTTTGCAACATGGAAAGGAAAATAAAACAACGACTATTAGTATTGAGTTAAGACACCTGTTCAATAATGAGGTATCACATACTTATTGGGAATTCAGGTTTATTAAAAATGAAAAGAAAAATGCGATACAAATCCAGGGAGTCGGTTATGACATAACCACAAGAATAATACAGGAAAAAAAACTTCACTTACAGAACCAGCAATTCAAAAAAATCGCTTTTATCAGTTCTCACACAGTCCGCAGACCACTCGCTAATATTTTGGGGTTAACGGAAAGTATTGACAGACAAAATCCATGTAACCCTGTAAACCTGGAAATTATAGACAGCCTGAAAATTTCAGCAAAAGAACTTGATAGTGTGATTTTTGATATAACTGCTCAAATAACCTATACAAATCCAATTAGAATAACAGAAAATTATTAATTAATTTATGAAAATGCCACATACAATG
This sequence comes from Sediminibacterium sp., assembly GCA_036758845.1. Lineage (GTDB taxonomy): Bacteria > Bacteroidota > Bacteroidia > Chitinophagales > Chitinophagaceae > Sediminibacterium. The sequence goes on along the minus strand of DAIOVU010000021.1, from coordinate 44,383 downwards.
ACCACGTTAACGGAAGTACTTGAAGATCTTCGCATTAAGAAAATGGATACAGAATTTAGATGGACGAATGAAGGATTTACTGCGGGTACAGAGAAAAGATACCAGCCCCACAATCTTGTGGTTACGGAAACATACCGATTCGGGGGAATGAGTAATCCTTCAGATATGTGTATCCTCTATATAATTGAATCTTCGGATGGTATCATTGGTTACAGCCTTGATTCTTATGGGACGTATAGCAACCACGAAAATGGATACTATGATTTCATGAAAGAAGTGCCTATACTGAGGCAGAATGGAAAATAATAACACAAATGCTTTAATCACTATTTTAACTAAAGACGGATCGAATGTGTCTTACTGATTATTATTATTATTAATAAGATTTACCACCACTTTAACCATAATACCTTTTTCATCAGGTTTGCTTTCTGCGATCATTAAAGTAAGTGCTACCAAAGCATTATCAGCAATTTTTCGGCTGCCATTTTTTCTATATAAAATACCATTTTTTTCCAGGAACCACACAAACAGAAATGCAGCAATACGTTTGTTGCCATCGGAAAAAGAATGGTTCTTAATAACGAAATAGAGCAGATTGGCAGCTTTTTCCTCAATACTTGGATATACAAATTCACCACCAAATGTCTGGTAAATAGCGGCAAGAGAACCCTGGAATGATTCGTCTTTTTCATTGCCGAAAAGGGTACTTCCCCCAAACTTATCCCGTAACCCGTCAATGGCTTTCATTGCTTCGGGGTAAGTGATCTGGAACAATTCTTCCTTTGTAGTGCCACCAATTTCCAATACCTGGTGATCATACCTGTCAAGCACATCAAGGGCATAGGTATAATCGGTAAGAATTTTTAATAATCCGGTAGCTTCATCGGAATTGAGTGGTTGTGTTTCGATGACATTTCCCAGCAGCTTTACGGCCTGTTTCAATTCATCAAGTTGCGTGGTCTGTTCTTTTAACTTTCTTTCATTAATTGTATATCCTTTTATTAAATAGTCCTTGAGGATTTTATTGGCCCATATTCTAAATTGTGTACCTCTGGTAGATTTCACGCGATAACCTATTGAGATAATCATATCCAGGTTATAATAGTCTACCTGGTATGTTTTCCCATCCACGCCAGTTGTTGCATTTTTTGCAACAACTGAGCCATAATCCAGTTCTTTTTCTTTAAAAACATTAGATAAGTGCCTGGAAATGACTGATTTATCTCTTTCAAACAATACTGCCATCTGATTGAGGTTCAGCCAAATAGTTTCATTTTCCAGCTTCACATCTATAGAGGTCTGTCCATCTGGGGCCTGATATATAATAATTTCACCTGTTTCCATAAATAAACTATTCAATTGCTTTACAATATTACTCTTTTAGAGAGCCTCCTCAATACTCTTTGCGATTAGTGAATCATCAATTTCTTCAAGATATGTCATCGTCTGCAACTGTGTTTCATGACCCATAGCTTCCTGGATAATATTAAGATCTACGTTTTTCTGCCTAAGATTAGTTGCAAAAGAATGCCTGGCTACATAAGAGGTAAGATCCTTTTCCAGTTTAAGATCTTTTGCCATCACTTTTAAATCTTCATTTAAGTCTTTGAGTCCACTATCAATCCGCGCATCAACTTTTTTTGGCGTGTCATGAATCTTCATTAGAAGTGGAAATACATACCCTGCATCACTCTGTAAAGTGTACGATTTAAACCATTCAATAATAGCCAGTGCTTTTGAATGGAGTTGATATTGATATTTCCGTTTATTTTTGGAACGGGTATAATTAATCTCATTCCCTTTTATGTTTATCCTATGTTTTAACTGCGCGAGATCAATAAAATTTATACCTCTGGCATAATAGCTGAATAAAAATAATTGTTGAGACCTATACATTCTTGAGTCTTTTTCATATTCCAGTTTAGTGATTGCCTGGATCACATCTGCGGATACGGCACGTTTCTTTGTTTTAATCCTGCGGTAAGGTTTGAAAGTGAAATATTTTGAAGGATGGGGTTCTTTCGGACAATAACCTCTTTGGATAGCAATATTCCAAAGCCGGTTGAACGTTCTGATATAAAGACTCATCGTGTTTTCGCTTGGTACATTTGTTCTCAAATAATTCTCATACGCTTCAAAGTCAGTTTTTGTAAAGGTCCAGAACGTTTTATCGGCCAACAGGTATTTTTTCAATTTGATTTTGCCGGAATAAAATACACCAGCATAACCTATACGTCCTTGTTCCTCCATTTCCTTTATCACAATATCAAAAAGCTGAAGGATCTTAACAGGCTGAACACGGAGTTCCACTTTTCTGACTTTGTCTTTTAGTTCCTTCAGTGAAATCATTTCAACACCATTCCGGTGCATGGTCTTGATCTCATAATCAATCTCAGAAACCAGCGAATTTATTTTTTTGATTATCGCCTTAAATTTTGGGTGAGATGTTAGCGGACATTCATTTAATTCATCCCAATTCTCTTCCTTGGAAGTAAAGCCAGTATTATAATAACCCACCTCTTTATACTGAGTAACCCGAATCCTGATCTCGAATTCCCCATTTTTAGCAGTTTTGTGTTTCCAGAGAACAGGTTTTATTTTTATCTCTTGCATAGATGCTACCGTTTTTTTTATTCTAAAAATTGCAAAGCACTTTGCTGAATTTTTCACTCATTTTTTTACTTCCAGGTAAAACTGAGGTAAAACCAAAGGTAGTATTTATTTAATTTCAAGTAGTTAATTAAATTCGCTAAAAACCTTTACCACAAATGGTTTCAGCGTTTAATTTAGTTCAGATGAGTTAAGCTAAAACAAGGCATTTTTCGTTATGGCATGCAAGAGGTCGTCGGTTCGACCCCGATACTCTCCACTCATAGAAGCCCTGTAAATAGGGCTTTTTTTGTGTCCTTTGCATTTTTGCAACAGTTGCCCTTTGAACTACCGGGTTCCCCCGGTAAATACCGTCTAATCAGCGTAAATTATTTCTCTGTTATAAAAGCATTAGCCAGTAACTCCTGTTCAGCTTTAGGCAATTTAATTTTTTCTGCAACCAAACGCCATTTAGAAACGGAAGCTTTTACCAAACCAATAATCTCATTTGCCCGATCTTTCTTTACCCTAAATTCTCCGGCAACGGCAAGCGCTATGTTAAGGTCAAGGGCATTGTCGGTAAGTGAAATATTTAATTGTAAACCGGTGCCATGTTCAACTGGATTTATATCAAAAGCAGGAGACAATATCCATCCGTTATTGGTCAATAAAAATCCATGATTTCGTAAATGATCATCCGTATTTGAAACGCATATATTGAAAACGATCCGTCGCCATAATTCTTCCAGGTCAGCAGTTACATTTGCACCGCTGCGCATCAGGAATTCTGCCATGTGCAGATAACTGATTCCTTCAGTATGATCATTGCCGTCGTTTAGCCCAAGCAAAGTCATGGCAGAAGCAAAATGTATTCTCTCCCCGGTATTTGTTCTGTCAAATCTTTTGGTTAAAAATGTGTGTTGTTTTTTTGAGAATTGTCTGGCAGTTCCTTCCGCTACATTCAACCCTGCTTTAATGGCAAGTTCATTAACAACCATTTCCCAGCCGCCTATATCTTTTTCATCGTTATTGCTTGGAAATTTTGCGATCCACAAATGCTGTTTCCCATCAAGTACACTTGCTTTGGGTCTTGCTCCGCCAAGGGATGAACCGGGCGCAACTAGCATGTTGAGCCATTTTAAATAATCGGGATCATTTACCGCATCATCCTTTTCTAACTGAAGGCTTGCGTATTCAAGCTCTTTAAGAGAAGTCCATGGAGGAGAAGCCATCGCTGCATTATCATTCAGGAAAGCACCTCCAGGATCTGTTTTAAACCTTATCCCACCCATCCTGTGACCGTCAAAAACACCAAGCAGGTAATCCGTTTCAAAAAACGTGTTTTCTTTTCTTTTTTCTGCCCTGGCTGTTGCGGCTTCCCTTCTGCGCATTAGCAACCTTCCCCAACGGTCTGGGGAAGAATCCAGAAATACGCCGAAATTATCTTTTGTATCATCAATATATTGCGGTCCGGTATAGAGTTGCAGTGCCGGATCAATATATTGCGCAAATCCGCTATCGAGCCATTCTTTTGTATAACTGAAAGAAAATATTTCTTTTCCTTTGAGGCGTTCAGAAGAGAGTACTCCCATCAGGGCCGGATTCTCAAAACCTTGCCAGTGGGCATAAACCTGTATGTTTCGTTTTTCTGCCATCCTGTTATTTCTTTTTTGGAGCCCTTTCTTTTACCGTTAATTGAGCATCCTGCAGTTTTCTGCCAAGTATGTCGTCGCTGGCTACTTTCAGCATATCTTTTTCTAATCCAAGTACAAAAATGACTTTCATATAAATACCCATGGCAACAGAAGGGGAACCCTTTTCTACCTGCCATAAAGTGGACCGGGCAATATCCGCCCTTTCCGCTACCTGCTCTGCACTCAGCCGCCGCCGCCGCCGGGCAAGTTTGAGGTTGTTACCGAATTCAGTCATAATTTTTTCGGCAGTGGGTAATAGTATGGTATTTCTTGAGTTCATAACGTTTGTTATTTCAAACAAAAATACATAAAATGTTCATAATAACAAACATTAAAATCGTCTTCGATACTTTTGACAATTACCAGGTCATCAATTTCATCTAAATAGGTCATGGTTTGTAACTGCGTTTCATGACCATAGCTTCCTGTATAATATTAAGGTCAACATTCTTCTGCCTGAGATTGATTGCAAAAGAATGCCTGGCTACCTATGAAGTCTGATCTTCTTCCAGTTTAAAGTCTTTTGCCATTGCTTTTAAATCTTCAGTTAAGTCTTTTAGGCCACTATCAATTCTCGTAACAATTTTTTTGGAGGTGTCATGAACCTTCATTAAAATGGACAAAATATCCTGCATCACTTTGCAGCTCGCATGTTTTAAACCATTGAGTGATTGCAAGCGCTTTTGCGTGCAATTGATAATCAGTAAAGGGGGGGAGATTGAAATCACCCAAATACTTCTGATATTAATTTATCAAAAACTGATAATAATCTGACCTGTTGGGCGCAGGTAGCAAAATATTGTTTTAGATTTAAGAAGAAAATAATGATTGAATGATAGAATGTTTTTTTCATTCACTCATTCTATCATCCACTCATTGCCTCTAAACCCGATTGCCATGCCCGATTCTCTTCACCTGAACACCAAAGGTGTTGCGCAAAATACTTTTGACGCTATTGTAATAGGTTCGGGTATCAGCGGCGGCTGGTCGGCTAAAGAGCTTTGTGAACATGGTTTAAAAACACTGCTGATCGAACGTGGTAAGGATGTGGTGCATTTAAAAGATTATCCTACCGCCACTAAAAATCCCTGGGACTTTCCGCACAGGGGAGAGATCCCGCCACCCATTGCTAAAAAAGATCCTATCGTTAACAGATGCTACGCTTTTAGCGAGGCCAGTGAACATTTTTTTGTGAAAGACCATGAGCATCCTTATGTGCAGGAAAAACCTTTCGACTGGATCCGCGGTTACCAGGTAGGCGGTAAATCTTTGTTATGGGCAAGACAAACACAACGCTGGAGTAAATACGATTTTGAAGGCCCGGGCCGTGATGGTTTTGCCGTTGACTGGCCCATACGTTATGATGATCTTGCACCCTGGTACACGCATGTAGAAAAATTTGCGGGAATAAGCGGTAACAAAGACGGACTGGAAACATTGCCCGACGGGGATTTTTTGCCGCCATGGGAAATGAATTGTGTGGAGAAAGAACTGCAGCAAAAAATTATGGCCAATTACAAAGACCGCCATGTGGTGCAGGGCCGTTGCGCACATCTTACACAGCCACGCGATATTCATATACAACAGGGCCGTACCCAATGCCAGGCCAGAAGTTTGTGCGAGAGGGGCTGCCCGTTTGGGGGGTATTTCAGTTCCAATTCAACCACCATTCCGTGGGCGCAGAAAACAGGTAACCTTACCATGCACACCAACTCGGTAGTGCATTCGATCATTTATGATGAGGCCAAACAAAAAGCCATTGGCGTAAGAGTAATTGATGCGCTTACGTTTAAAGCAACAGAATATTTTGCAAAGATCATTTTTGTAAATGCGGCCTGTTTAAATACCAACCTCATCCTGCTCAACTCTGTATCTAACCGTTTCCCTAATGGATTGGGTAATGATAACGGGCTGTTGGGTAAATATGTGGCATTCCACAATTATCGCGGAAGCCTTACGGCGTCATACGATGGTCCGCAGGATAAATATTATTACGGCAGACGACCCACTGCAGCCATGATGCCCAATTTCAGGAATGTATATAAACAGGAAATGGATTTTCTGCGCGGGTACATGGTGCATTTTACTGCGGGTAGGGGAAGAGCCAGTGCAGAAGGTATTGGCGGCACATTTAAAGACGCCATCACCGAAGCGGGTGAATGGGGTATTTATATGATGATGCAGGGCGAGACCATTCCTAAAGAAAGCAATCATGTTCGGTTAAGTAAAGACCAGAAAGATGCATGGGGTATTCCGCAGTTGATCACTTCTGTGGGGTATGATGAGAATGATGAAAAATTATTGAAGGATTTTCTTGAGCAGGGAAAAGATATGCTGGAGAAAGCAGGGGCCACTAATATTAATGCCAACGACAGCAAACAGGCGCCGGGACTGGATATTCACGAAATGGGCGGTGTGCGTATGGGACGCGATCCTAAAACATCTATGCTGAATGCCTGGAACCAACTGCATCAATGCAAAAATGTTTTTGTAACCGATGGTGCCTGCATGGTATCAACCAGTACGCAAAATCCCTCGCTCACATTCATGGCCCTCACTGCACGCGCAGCGAACCATGCGGTAGAGGAATTGAAGAAAGGAAACCTTTAGTTCGTGAATCGTGAGACGTGAGTCGTGAATCGTGAGGCGCGAGTGTGAAAATTACTCTGCGAAACCTCTCCGCTCTCTGCGGCTCTGCGATGAATGAAAACACATGTTCACCGCAGCGTTGCAGAAAAACAGAAACAAACGCAGAGAAAATAATCCGTCAATCCGCCAATCCGTCATCCGCCAATCAAAACATATACTATGTCCGCTGATTCAACCAACCTCAACAACAAAGCCAAAGCGCAGAACACTTTTGATGCTATCGTAGTGGGATCCGGAATTAGTGGGGGCTGGGCCGCCAAAGAGCTTACAGAAAAAGGTTTGAAAGTATTGATGCTGGAACGTGGCAGAAACTATGAGCATATCAAAGATTATTCAACAGCCAATAACAATCCATGGGAGTTTGAACACAGGGGAAGAACAACGGTTGAACAAAGGCATCAATATCCTGTTATCCACCGCGGCTGGGCTGCCAGCGAAGCGGTAATGGGCTCATGGGTTAATGAAGAGGATTGTCCATACACAGAAGTAAAACCATTTATCTGGTGGCGCAGTTACCAGTTGGGTGGCCGATCTATTTTATGGGGAAGGCAAAGTTATCGCTGGAGCGATCTGGATTTTGAAGCGAATGCAAAAGAAGGCATAGGTGTTGACTGGCCCATCCGTTACAAGGATATTGCACCGTGGTATGATTATGCAGAAAAATTTGCCGGCATCAGTGGTTCGCTGGAAGGTCTGCCGCAGTTGCCCGACGGGTATTTTTTACCACCCATGGATCTGAACTGTGTTGAAAAAGATGTGGCGGCAAGAATTAAAGCACAATACAAAGGAGAGCGTCATTTATTTATTGGTCGTGTAGCAAACCTAACCGCACCTATTGAAGGCAGAACACAATGCCAGTTCCGGAACCGTTGCTGGGAAGGCTGTCCGTTTGGCGGATACTTCAGCACACAATCTTCAACCTTACCTGCCGCAATGAAAACAGGTAACCTCACTGTTCGCCCGTTTTCTATCGTAACCAAACTCATTTATGATAAGGATACGCAAAAAGCAAAAGGAGTAATGGTGCTGGATGCAGAAACCAACCAGACTTATGAGTACTATTCCAAAATAGTTTTCCTGAATGCATCTGCCTTGAATTCAACATGGGTATTGTTTAATACTGCAACAGATATCTGGCCTGAAGGGTTAGGCAGCAGTAGTGGAGAACTGGGACATAATGTAATGGATCATCATTATAATCTTGGTGCATCAGGTGTGGTGGAAGGGTATGAGGATAAATATTATTTCGGCAGAAGAGCCAATGGATTTTATATTCCGCGTTTTGCCAACATAGGTAATGATAAAAGAAATTTCCTTCGTGGCTTTGGTTACCAGGGTGGCGCCAGCCGGTCTGGCTGGAGCAGGGATGTGGCAGAACTGAGTATTGGTGCGGATTACAAAGAAGCGCTTACTGAGCCCGGCGGCTGGAGTATTGGCGCCACCGGGTTTGGAGAGATATTACCTTATCATGAAAATAAGATCACCCTTGATAAAAATAAAAAAGATAAATGGGGGCTTCCTGTATTATCAATGGATTGTGAATTGAAAGAAAACGAAACGAAAATGCGCAAAGCCATTGTGGAAGAGTTAAAAGTAATGTTTGAAACATCAGGCATAAAAAATGTTACTACCTGGGATAATGGCCACGCCATCGGACACGGTATTCATGAAATGGGTACTGCACGTATGGGCAAAGATGCAAAGACATCCGTATTGAATGGCAATAACCAGGTATGGGATGCAAAGAATGTATTTGTAACTGATGGCGCCTGTATGGTATCGTCTGCCTGTCAGAATCCTTCACTAACGTATATGGCATTAACTGCAAGGGCAGCCAATTTTGCTGTGGAGGAGTTGAAGAAGGGAAGCTTGTAGAGGAGAAGTTTGGGGTTTGGAGTTTGGGGTTTGCTTCGAAATAAAAGTTGCCGGATTAACTTTGACCCTTTTAACCACTTTAACTAATCCCCCCTCACCATCCTCCCTGCAATCCATCCTGCAAGGCTTTCTTGTATTTTCTAAGATCGAAGGAATAGAGAAAGGGTGCTTTGTGCGCGCCGCCTTTACGGGTTTCTTTGAGGCGTTTTACAAATCCGAAACCGGTGATGCGGCGTTGAAAATTTCTCCGGTCTAATTTTTTATCGAGAATGGTTTCGTAGAGTTTCTGCAATTCGGGCATGGTAAACTTTTGCGGCAATAAATTGTAACCGATAGGCTGGTGGTTTAATTGCAGCCTTAGTGTTTCCAATGCTTTATTCAGGATGTCTTTGTGATCCATAAATAATTCTGTGATGGAGTGTATATCATGCCATTCGCAGGCAACAGAACTCAGATCGGGCTCGGGTGTTACAAAAGCAAAATCTACCAAAGCATAATATCCTACAGTAATAAAACGCTGGATGATCCAGTTGTCTTTGCTTATCGTAATACCGCCTTTCTTCAAACGGTTCAGATGATATTTCTTATCAGCCCTGCCGGGTTTGCCAAATACATGAAACTGTTGCAGAAAAATATCGTGCAGGCCGGTCCGCTCACGCAATACCCGGGTAGCAGCATCTTCAATATCCTCATCCTTATAAATAAATCCTCCGGGAAGCGCCCATTCATCCGCATGTTTCATTTTCAGTAACAATACTTTCAGCTCATTGTCGTGAAATCCAAAGATCACGCAGTCTAACGAGAGGGAGGGCATAAAGTATTTGCCCCCTTCCAGAACAAGATTTTGTGTAAGCCGGGTTTGCTTCATATCGCCTCAAAAATAAGATAAAAAACAGGCCGTTTCATTTGTATTTTCGGATTTTATGGGTATCATTGTGTCATAGCGACGCATTGAATATGAAAAAAATACCTCAACTATCCTCATTTTGGGTGGTTGCCACGGCAGGTATTGGACTGGCAATCCGCCACGGACCTCATTTTTTTGCAAGCTGTTCGCAACCGGGAAGAAGACATACCTTATAACTCAAAAGTCCGGTTTATAAGGTTAGTCCCGGACTAAAATAGTAAGGAATTTGGCCACAGGCACCACAGAAAAATCTGTGCTAATCTGTGTAATCTGTGGCAAAAAAATAACGCAAAAAATACCGCATGAATAACCGCAGAACATTTCTCAAAAACACTTCAGCTATCGCATTGGGTGGATTACTTCTTAACAGAGAAGTTTTAGCCAACGCTTTACTGAATAAAAAAAGGATGCCCGGTGTTGGCTTACAACTCTACACTTTATTCAACGTACTTGATGAAGATGTAATGGGCAACCTGAAAAAAATTGCAGACATCGGTTACACCGAAATAGAATCTGCATTCAGTAAAAAAGGTGGCTACTATGGAATGAAACCAAAAGAGTTTGCCGCTACTTTAAAAGACATGGGCATGCACTGGCGTTCGCACCATGTATTGGGGGCGCCGTTTAAATTGCCTCCCGGCGCAAAAATGCCCGCTGGCGCTGATGGTAAGCCGATGGTGATACCGCCAATGAAAAATCTGCGCGATAATTACCAGGAACTGGTTGACCAGGCGGCAGAAGGTGGCGTTTCTTACCTGGTTTGTGCCAGTACACCTATTCATACACTGGATGAGATCAAAGCTTCTATTGAGGTGTTGAATAAGACCGGTGAAGCAGCCAGAAAAGCAGGTATATTATTCGCCTATCATAATCACGATGCAGAATTCAAAACAGTAGAGGGCGTGATCCCTTACGATCTCATCTTATCCCAAACAGATAAGAATATGGTAAAGATGGAGCTGGATCTGGGATGGGCGCAGAAAGCAGGTAAAGACCCTGTTGAAATGTTCAAAGCCAATCCGGGCAGGTTCCATTTATGGCATGTAAAAGATATGGATGCGAAGTTTGAACATATTCTTGAAGTAGGCAAAGGCAGTTTTGATTTCAAACGGATCTTTGATCATGCCAAAGAATCAGGCATGCATTATTTCTTTATAGAACAGGATGGTGCGCCCAAGCCGATGGAGAATATCACTACCAGCTACAATTATATTCATCAATTACTGAAATAACCTGTTTTCCCCCTTTTAAGTACAAAAAGGAAAGACCTGTAAGAAATTCTTCAGGTCTTTCTCTTTTCCTGACATTTGACAGCCCCTGATTTAATATTTTTTTTTACTTTCAACCCATCTTCCGCAAGTTGAATTTTCCTTCTTGCTTTTATCGATCAAACAAGCCAATATGAAAAAATTATTAGTGATAGGCGTAACGGTGTTACTCAGCTATCCATCCCTCTCTCAAAATGATATTACATCAAAAGCCAAAGCACTAATGGCAAAGATGACACTGGAAGAAAAAATCGGCCAGTTAAACCTGATCATTCCCGGTGGTGCGGCAGTTACCGGTTCTGTGGTAAGTACCGATGTGGAGTCGAAAATTAAAAAAGGACTGGTGGGCGGATTATTCGGCATCACATCACCTGAAAAAGTACGTAAGGCACAGGACCTCGCTGTTAAAGGGTCACGCCTGCATATCCCAATGATCTTTGGATTAGATGTGATACACGGACATAAAACTATTTTCCCGATCCCATTGGGTTTATCTGCCTCATGGGACCTGGCTTTGATTGAACAATCGGCCCGCATTGCGGCCACAGAAGCAACTGCTGATGGTTTGAGCTGGGCTTTTTCTCCAATGGTTGATATTGCCCGTGATGCCCGCTGGGGAAGGATTTCAGAAGGATCTGGTGAAGACCCCTATTTAGGTGGAGAAATAGCCAAAGCCATGGTTCGTGGTTACCAGGGAACGGATCTTTCTAAAAACAATACACTGATGGCCTGCGTAAAGCACTTTGCATTATATGGCGGTGCTGAGGCAGGCAGGGAATACAATACGGTTGATATGAGCCGTATTAAAATGTATGAATATTATTTGCCCCCATACAAAGCAGCAGTAGATGCCGGCGCAGGAAGTATGATGAGTTCTTTCAATGAAATTGATGGCGTTCCGGCTACGGGTAATAAATGGTTGCTTACTGATCTGCTTCGCAAAGAATGGGGCTTTAAAGGATTTGTGGTTTCTGATTATACATCGCTGAACGAAATGATCGCTCATGGTGTTGGCGATTTACAGACTGTGTCTGCACAGGCGCTCAGGGCCGGACTGGATATGGATATGGTGGGAGAGGGCATGTTAACTACATTGGGCAAATCAATTAAAGAAGGAAAAGTTTCTGTTGCAGATGTTGATCAGGCATGTCTCCGCATCCTCGAAGCAAAATTCAAATTAGGACTGTTTGATGACCCTTACCGCTACATTGATGAATCAAGACCTGCCAAAGACATTTTAACCGCTGCCAATAGGCAGGCTGCCAGAAATATTGCTGCACATAGTATGGTATTGTTGAAAAATAATCACCAGGTGTTGCCATTAAAAAAATCAGGCACTATTGCATTGGTTGGACCACTGGCAGATAACAGGAGAAATATGCTGGGCACATGGGTTGTGGCCGGCGACTGGAAACAGTCTGTTAGTGTGCTGGAAGGAATTAAAAATGTAGCAGGCAACAGTGTTAACATTATTTCTGCCAAAGGTGCCAATATCACAGACGATACTGCATTCTTCCTTAAAAGAGTAAATGCACTTGGTGTGGAAGCAGAGATAGATCCACGTTCCCCTGCCGAGATGATCAATGAAGCGGTGTCTGCGGCTATTAAAGCGGATGTAGTGGTTGCCGTGGTTGGTGAATCTTCAAACATGTCGGGCGAATCATCCAGCCGTGCTGATATCAGCATCCCTGCCAGTCAGCAGGCATTGTTAAAAGCTTTGACACAAACTGGCAAACCATTAGTGGTTGTATTATTTAACGGAAGACCATTAACCTTAACATGGGAAAATGATCATGCCACTGCCATCCTTGATGCATGGGCGCCGGGAACAGAAGCAGGTAATGCTATTGCCGATGTTTTGTTTGGGAATTATAATCCCTCAGGAAAGATCACTGCTACTTTTCCGCGTAGTGTAGGACAAATTCCTATTTACTATAATCATAAAAATACCGGTCGTCCGTTTAGCGCGACAGATTTTCCAAAATTCAAATCCAATTATCTCGATGAATCCAATGATCCATTGTATTCGTTTGGTTATGGGTTGAGTTATACCAGCTTTGAATACAGTTCGGTAAAACTGAGTAAAACAAATCTGAAAGGAGAAGAAAAATTAACAGCAAGTGTAACACTTAAAAACACCGGTAAATATGCGGGAGAAGAAGTGGTGCAATTATACATCAGCGATCCTGTAGCAAGTGTAACACGCTCAGTGAAGGATCTGAAAGGGTTTCAGAAAGTAAATTTGCAGCCCGGCGAATCAAAAGAGATCAGTTTCCAGGTTACAACAGAGCAATTATCGTTCTTTAACAGCAACCTGAAAAAAGTTTGGGAGCCAGGTAAGTTTATGATCCAGATCGGTACCAACTCATCTGACGTTCATGCCGCTGAAGTGCAGTGGGATAAATAGATGCTAATGTAGTCAAAAATAATTGCCACAGATGGCACAGATTTTCACAGATATTTTTCTGTGTTACTCTGTGCCATCTGTGGCAAACTTTTTCACTACACCCCAACAGAATCAAACACGGTTACTTTCTTCCATAAGTGTTTGCAGGTATCTACAAAATGTAAATGGATCGGATCTGTCTGGTAAGCATCCTGTGCTTCTTTGGTAGGAAAAACAGCCAGCCACGAAAAATGGTAAGAGATATCAATTACATCACGGTTAGTAGTAGCCGGCACGCCTATATGAAACTGTTGGATAGAAGGCACTTTACTCAAAGCTTTTAGTCCTGCCAGCAGCGCCGCATGTTCTTCAGGTTTATGCGGATGTTCGAGCCAGAAATAAACATGGTGAATGAAAAGATCTTGTGATAGCATTTGTTTTATACTGTTTAAGGTGAATGATATGTTTGATTTTTTGGTTAAAATTGGTTGAATAGTTAAAAAGGTTAAAATGGTTAAAGTAGTTAAAGTAGAAAAATGGTAAGAACCTGTTGCTACCACTTTAACCCTCTTTAACTAATTTAACTAATTTAACTAATCCAACTAATGCTAATGCAGCCATTTTATCTCCCGTTTTGCTCCCAATGAAAAAGCCAGGTAGCTATCGCCGGAAGGCTTCCCCAGTTTTCCTCCTCCGCAGGCAATTACAATATATTGGTGTCCGTCTTTTTCGTAAACGGATGGTGTGGCAAAACCGGCAGCGGGCAGCTCATATTCCCATAACAGTTTGCCTGTTCTTTTATTGAATGCCCTGAATTTTTTATCACTTGTAGCTGCAATAAATAATAATCCACCGGCAGTTACAACCGGGCCTCCATAATTTTCGGTTCCCGTGTGGATTCCTTTTGTTTTTAATTCGGCATAATCTCCTAAAGTTGTTTTCCATTCTAATTTACCGGTATTCAGGTTGATGGCATTAAGCGTACCCCATGGTGTGTCTATAGCGGGATAACCTTCTTTGGTTAGAAATTTATTATAACCGGTAGACGTGTAAGGCATTTTAAGATAGGGGTCTTCTTTTTTTACAGGTGCTACAAATGGTTTTCCCTGTTTTGATGTTATGCCTAAAACAAATGCGGCCAGTGCTTCCTGTTCTCCTTCACTTAACTGTTTTAAAGCCGGCATCATTCGTCTTCCCGAAACAAGCAAGGCTTTGAATGAATCTTCTGAATATTTTTTATTGATGTTGACCAGTGCAGGGTTATTGCCGGTACCTTGCTTTTCCGCACCGTGGCAATTCATGCAGGTAGTGGTATAAAGCCTTTTGCCAGCTTCTACATTTGTTTCTTTTGCAGGCGTTTTTTGTGTAACATCAACCATCGTTAATATCCAAGCCATTTCGCTGGCATTTACGTATAGTATGCCGGTGCTGGTATCAAAAGAAGGTCCTCCCCATTCGGCACCGCCATCAAACCCGGGGAAAATAACTGTTCCCTGCTTGGAGGGTGGTGTAAATAAATGATCATGCTTTGTGTTGAGCCATCTTTTTTTAATGTCCTGGTATGATGAATCAGGAACCAAATGATTTAATTCCTTTTCTGTTAACAACTGCCTCGCGAATGGTTGAGGAAAAGTAGGTATAGGCTGAGTGACCCAGGGTTTTTCTCCTGCAAGTTCTGTTGCTGTTGGTACAGGTGTTTCATTTACAGGATATACAGGTGTTCCTGTTTTCCTGTCAAGCAAAAACACAAATCCTGATTTGGTTACCTGTGCAACAGCTTCAATTCTTTTCCCGTCTTTAAGGATGTTAACCAGAACAGGTGCGGTGGGCAGGTCCCTGTCCCATATATCGTGATGCACAGTTTGAAAATGCCATATTCTTTTACCGGTAGCTGCATCTAATGCCAGCACAGAATTGGCAAACAGATTTTGTCCTGGTCTTTTGCCGCCATAAAAATCATATGAGGCAGATCCAATCGGCGCAAAAACAATTCCTTTTTCTTCATCCATGCTAAAGCCCGACCATGCATTGGCGCCGCCTATGTGCAGGTATGCATTTTTATCTTCCCATGTTTCATAACCATCTTCTCCCGGGTGTGGTATGGTATGAAAGATCCATCGCAGTTTTCCGGTATGCACATCATAAGCTCTGATATGGCCCGGCGCTGCAGATGCTCCTTCATCCACGCGTGTGCCAATGATGAGCATGTCTTTGTAAATGATGCCGGGAGTGGTAGATGCTACATAAAGATCTTTTACATCCCTGTTCAGATCATTATGCAGGTCTAATTTTCCACTTTCGCCAAAAGTTGTAACTGTTTTTCCTGTTCTGGCATCAATACAAAAAAGGGTAGAACCAGCCGCATAAAAGATGCGTGCATTTTTACCATTATCACTGAAGTAAGTAACGCCACGACAAACATTCATCGAAAAATATCCTGCCCCTTTATTTGCTTTGGAAGTATCGAGTGGATTAAATACCCATTTTTCTTTTCCGGTACCGGCATCTAATGCAAACAGTTTTAGTTTGGGAGAAACGCCATACAGGATGCCGTTTACAATAATAGGATTTACCTGTATCTGTGTTTTGCTTTCAGCATCACCCGTATGATATTCCCATGCAACCTGTAACTCTGTAACATTAGCAGTATCTATTTCTGTTAATGAGGAATAATGTGTAGCAGCTTTGTTGCCCCCATACACTTTCCATTCTGCATCATCGTTGTTAAATTTACATCCGGCCAAAATAATAATGCCTGTTAGCAGAGATAATATTTTTTTGGTAGATGCAGTATGCATAGCGTGACTATTTATTGCTCTGTGCATCTCTGTTCCCCTGTGCCCTCTGTGTTGAAAAAAAACATCCACTATAACTATTTTTTTCAACACAGAGGGAGGTAGGGAGTTGCACAGAGATACTGAGTTATTCGATGATCTGTTCGGTGATCTTGCCTGTTTGTTTATTTTTCAAAATCAGTTTCTTGGCTCCGTAATGTGTCATCTCTTCTTTTACAAGGTAATGATCGGCATCGTATTCCACAAGGTGACTTTCTTTGGTAAGACCGGTCTTACCTCTCCAGATATCGAGTTTTACGGGTTCCCATAATTTTGTTTTGGCAGAGCGATAGGCTGCATCCAGGACGGCATTTACCACATACCCATCATAAAAAGTTTCTTTTGGGGGCACGCCTTTTTCCATGGCATTAAACATATCCATGAACATATGGTTATAGCCAAGTTCATTTAATTCATCGCCCACCGGAAACAGCCAGCCGGTATTGCTTTCCGCCTTCTCTGCAATATAGTCTCCACCTTTGCCGGTAGTAAACATATCAAAGCCGGTACGTAAAAAACTATTGATCCAGATAGTGCCTTCAGATCCCATTACCTCATCGCGCAGATCCAGACCGCCGCGGAATGTCCAGCTTACTTCAAACTGGCCTATCGCGCCATTTTCATATTTTACCAAACCAATGGCATGGTCTTCTGCATCAATTGGTTTTACCTGTGTGTCGGCCCAGCACATCACTTCTACCGGCTTAATGTCTTTACCAATATAACTTCTGGTGATCTCTACACAATGGCAACCGAGATCGAGAATGCACCCGCCGCCTGCCTGTTCAATATCCCAAAACCAGTCGCTGTGGGGGCCGGGGTGTGTTTCTCTTGATTTGGCCCATAAGATCCTGCCCAATGCACCTTCTTTCACACTTTGACTGGCTTTGATGAATTTGGGTGTATATACAAGGTCTTCCAGGTAGCCGTTAAAAATTCCAGCTTCTTCTACCGCCAGTAACATGCGTTTGGCTTCTTCTGCATTACGGCCAAGCGGTTTGGTGGTCATAACCGCTTTCTTGTGTTTGCAGCATAAAAGCACCGCCGCTTCGTGCAGGTTATTAGGTAAGGAAATACAAACTATGTCTACATCCGGATGCGCAATGGCTTCTTCCATATTGGTGGTCCAATGTGTGCAACCATAGTCTGCTGCAAATTTTTTAGCGCTTTCTTCCCTGCGGGAGTAAATGCTGATCACTTTATCCCTGCTCCTGTAACCCTGTAAAGAGTCTGCATAAAACCGCCCGATAAATCCTGAACCGAGCATGGCAATTTTTTTCATAATCGTTGTATTTTTTTTGTTGATTTTTATGGTTGTTAGGATGTCAATCGTGAGGCGTCAGTCGTGAGACGTGAATCGTGAGTCGGCAATTGTGAGTAGTGAGTGGTCAGTAGTGAGTTTTTTGTTTACTCACCACTCACCACTGATGCCTCACGATTGTCGCTGCCGTTTTCTTCTCTTTAAAGAACACAATAAAATAGATCAACACGCCCAAAGCAATATACGCCGGAACAAACCAGATATTTTGCCAGTTATGGGTATCGCTGATGGTTTTGTTTTGGTCAACAATATAACCTGAGAACCAGGTGCCGATAAACATACCTACACCATAAGTGGCGAAAGTGAACAGGCCCTGTGCAGCATTTTTGATCTTTTCACCGGCTTTCTTTTCGGTGTACATATAGCCTGTTACAAAAAAGAAATCATAACAGATGCCATGCAGAATAATACCCGCATACAGCATCCAGCTATTGCTCTCTGCATTTCCATACGCAAAACATACGTAGCGAAGTATCCATGCCGTCATCCCCATCAATAACATCTTCTTTACGCCAATACGGTTAAATAAAAATGGGATCGCTAAAATAAAAATGGCTTCAGAAACCTGTCCCAGCGTCATTTTGCCCGCTGCATTTTCAAAATGTATCTCATTCAAAAACGGATTGGCAAATCCATAATAAAAAGAAAGAGGTATGCATACAAGAATGGCTGCAATGAAAAAAATGAGGTAAGGTTTTTCTTTGAATAAAACGAAAGCTTCTGCACCCAATGCTTTTGATGCATCGGATGTTTGTGCTTTAGGTGGTGTATTGGGAAGGATAAAACTTAACAGTCCCAATCCCGCAGAAACAGCAGCCGCCATATAAAATGTGGATGATGTTTTTTCAATTCCCAATTTGCCAATCAGCACACCGGCTACAATCCATCCAAGTGTACCAAATACGCGGATCCAGGGAAATTGCTTGCCAGGGTCTGTCATTTGAGAGAAAGCCACACTGTTACTCAGCGCAATGGTTGGCATATACAAAAGTGAATACACCAGTATCACCCAATAAAAAGTATTGCTATGTTCAATCTTTGTTGCAAGAAATAATAGCAGGGCGCCCACCATGTGCAATACGCCCATAATTTTTTGTGCTGCAAAAAAACGATCGGCAATCAATCCTACAAAAAAAGGAGAGATCATAGTGGCAATAGCCAAGGCACTATAGGTGGCGCCTATTTCAATACCTGTGGCATGCAGGTGCTCTACCATATAGGTTCCCATAGTAACATACCATGCACCCCAGATAAAATATTCGAGAAACATCATGTAGGCCAGTAATGAACCTGTTTTTGTTTTCATAAGGCAGTGGTGTTTGGTTTTCTTTCGTTAGATTTAGCTCCTTGTTTGGCGGAGATTGAAAATAGGAATAATAAGTAATGAATAATTAGCAATTCCTGATTATTTATTGATAAAAACTTGCACAAAACAACAGGTTGCTTTTTTTTAGATAAAATTTTTGCCATGACACAACGATTGCTTGCCCTGCTCCTTACCAGTATAACCTGGATGGCCGTTACTGCGCAGTATGCCGACAGCACTTACGCTGAAAAATTAGGCTATTCCAAAGGTTCTAAAGTGTTGATTATACATGTTGATGATGTGGGCATGTCTTTCGACTCGAATGAAGGCGCCATTAATGCCATCACCAAAGGCGTAGCTACCTCCTGCAGTGTAATGATGCCCTGCCCATGGGTGCCTGCTTTTGTGCAGTATATGAAGGAACATCCGGGCATTGACGCCGGTTTACACCTTACCTTAACCTCTGAATGGAATGGATACCGCTGGGGGCCATTATCAGGTAAAAGCACTACACCGGGCCTGGTAGATAAAGAAGGCGCGCTTTGGCACAGCGTTAAAGAAGTGGTAGATCACGCCAACGGCGATGAAGTAGAAAAAGAGATCAGGGCGCAATTAGAAAGAGCCCGTACCATGGGTTTTGAACCAACCCATTTTGATACACATATGGGTACTTTGTTTGCAACACCTGAATTTATCGGCAAATATGTGAAACTGGGGATAGAAAATAAGATCCCCGTAATGCTGCCCGCAGGCCATGCTACACTGATCAAAGCAGATATGGGTAGTGGTATTACAGAAGCCCTTGTTCAGCAATTACGCATGATAGGTAAAACACTCTGGGCTGCCGGCCTGCCTGTGCTGGACGATTTGCATAATACCAGCTACGGATGGCCTATCTCAAAAGAACAGTCCAACGACGATAAAAAATTACAGCAATACAAAACACAGAAATATATTGAAGGGATACACTCGCTGAAGCCCGGACTAACCATGATGATCATGCACTGCACTGCCACCACAGAAGTGTTTCCGCATATTTCTGATTCAGGTCCTTTGCGCAGGGGCGATATGCTGGCCATGATGGATCCGGCATTAAAAAAAGCCTTACAGGATGAGGGTATTATTTTAACCACCTGGCGTGAAGTAAAAGAGAGAAGACAAAAATTATTAAATCATTAATACCAACATATCAATCTGTTTTATGAAAAAAATAATCACCTCAATTGGTATTGCCTGTATCGCGTTACTATCGCTTTCATTTATCACAAATAAGAAAACCCCGCGCGTATTGGTTTTTTCCAAAACAGCCGGGTATCATCACGCATCTATCCCTGCCGGTATTGCTGCTATTCAGAAACTGGGTGCAGAAAATAATTTTGAAACAGATACCACAACTGATGCAGCATTATTTACAGAGAAGAACCTGAAAAAATATGCAGCAGTTATTTTTCTAAACACCACAGGCGATGTATTGAATGAGGAACAACAAACTGCCTTTGAAAAATACATCCGCTCCGGCAAAGGCTTCCTGGGTGTACATGCAGCTACTGATACAGAATACGACTGGCCCTGGTACAACCAACTGGTAGGTGCTTATTTTAAAAGCCACCCCAAACAACAGCATGCCGAACTTACCATTGTTGACGCCACGCACGCTTCAACCAACCACTTACCCGCAACATGGAAGCGGTTTGATGAATGGTACAATTTTAAAAGCATACAACCCGGCTTGCATGTATTGATTAAAATTGATGAAAAAAGTTATACCGGCGGTGAGAATGGCGATTTTCATCCTATGGCATGGTATCATGAGTTTGAGGGGGGGCGTGCTTTTTACACTGAATTTGGGCATACGGATGAATCTTATTCAGACCCATTGTACCTGAAACATTTGTTGGGCGGTATTCAATATGTTATCTCAAAATAAAACGGCATGCTGTTACTTAAAAATTACTTCTGCTCTGCCTGTTTGATAGTAGCTATTGCTGCAACCACAAGCTGTGGGCAGGCCGGGAAACCTGCAACTGATAATGCTGCTGATACAACCACCAATTGGGCCATGCTCTATTTTGAAAAAGCAGACAGCGTAAACCCGGTATTAACACCGGGCACAAATCAGTTCACAGACCCGATACTGAAAAAACAGGTGGCATGGGAAGAGAAAGATGTATTCAATCCTGCCATTGTTGTAAAAGATAATAAAGTGTACATGTTATACCGGGCGCAGGATAAGATCGGCTTGCCGGGTGGTACCTCAAGAATTGGTTTGGCTGAAAGCGCCGATGGGTTTCATTTTACAAGAACTTCCACACCGGTTTTTTATCCTGATAATGATGCGTACAAAAAATACGAATGGCAGGGCGGTTGCGAAGATCCAAGAATTGTGGAAGATGATAAAGGGGTTTATTATATGACCTACACTGCGTTTGATGGAAAAACAGCAAGGTTGTTAATAGCTACTTCAAAAGACCTGTTGCACTGGACAAAAGCCGGTCATGTTTTTGCCGATGCCTATAATGGTAAGTACATTGATAAATGGTCAAAATCAGGAAGTATTGTTTCGAAGTATGAGAATGGAAAAATTATTGCAACAAAAGTTAATGGTAAGTACTGGATGTATTGGGGCGACCAGTTTATATGGGCAGCCACATCTGATGACCTGCTGCACTGGACACCCGTTGAAATGA
The DNA here is from genome assembly GCA_036758845.1 of Sediminibacterium sp. Classification (GTDB taxonomy): domain Bacteria; phylum Bacteroidota; class Bacteroidia; order Chitinophagales; family Chitinophagaceae; genus Sediminibacterium. The sequence continues at coordinate 22,864 of DAIOVU010000021.1, read as the reverse complement.
CAACAGGAGAAAAACCGCCTGTAGTATTACGGGGAGAAGCGGTAAATATGCCCAACCTGAAAATTGTAATTGCAACCCGCAATAAAAAATTTGATAGTGATCTTGTAGAGTCCGGTCCCCCTGCAATGCTTACCGATAAAGGCATTTTACTGATCTACAACAGCCGCAATATCCCCTCTATTGGCGATACCAGTTTGCCCGAAGGTACCTATGCTGCCGGTCAGGTATTGATAGATAAGAATGCCCCCACCAAACTGATCAGGCGGTTAGAAAATAATTTCTTTAAACCCGATAAACCATACGAGATAACCGGCCAGGTAAACAGGGTTTGTTTTATCGAAGGCCTTGCACAGTTTCAAAACAAATGGTTCCTGTATTATGGAACGGCTGATTCGAAGATTGCAGTGGCAGTGAGGAAGTAATTAGTACTTAACGTGTTGTGCTATTGAAATCAATATGTATTAATGCATTTTACTTTTAAAAGTATTTAATAATGCGGCTATTCTTTATTTCAAATCACTTTTAAAACACATAGGTACATAGGAAAAACAAAAAAGAAACATAGCGTTTGAACTATATGCCCTGTTTTCTAACCTATGTAACTATGTGTTTAATAGCACAACATTTTAGTAATTAGAAATTGGGCCTGCATAAAAAGCAGCCTCCACATACTACCCGCAACTAAAAAATTATTTCTAATAAATATAAGCACCCATAACCACCCCCGTTTATTTCCTGTGATCTAAAATGTCAGGTTCAGATTTTATCCAGCGCCTGCATAATATCTCCCAAAATATCATCCCTATGTTCCAATCCTACACTGATCCTGATCAACCCTGGCGTGATGTTTACTGCCTGGCGTTCTGCTTCGGATAATTTTGCGTGGGTAGTGCTTGCGGGGTGAGATGCAATGCTTCTGGTATCGCCGAGATTTGCGGTGAGTGAAAGCATTTTAAGACTGTCTAAGAATTTTCTTCCTGCATCCAACCCTCCTTTTAATTCAAAGCAAACAATGCCACCGCCGTTCTGCATTTGTTTTTTGGCAATGGCATAATGTGGATGACTTGATAAAAAAGGATAGCGCAATGAAGCGATCTTTTCATGTTTTTCCAGCAACTGCGCAATGAACAATGCATTGGCTGCATGGCGCTCCATTCTTACATCTAATGTTTCAAGACTCTTGCTCAGCACCCATGCATTAAAAGGCGATAAAGCCGGTCCGGTACTTCTGCAGAATAAATATATTTCTTTGATGAGGTCTTTTCTTCCTACTACCACACCTCCTAAAACACGGCCCTGCCCATCTAACCATTTGGTGGCGGAGTGTACAACAAGATCAGCACCAAACTGTATGGGTTGCTGGTTTACGGGTGTTGCAAAACAATTATCAACATTAAAAATGATCTTATGTTTTTTGGTAATACGGCCAATCATTTCCAGGTCAAGGATATCAAGTCCGGGATTGGTGGGTGTTTCCAGGTAGATCATTTTAGTATTGGGCCTGATGGCTGCTTCCCATTCTGCTTCTGTTGCATTGGTGCTTACATAAGATGTCTCAATGCCAAATTTTGGCAGATACTTTGCAATTACGGTGTGGGTACTTCCAAAAATGGCGTTGCATGAAAGGAGATGATCACCCTGTTTCAATAAAGCCATGAACGATCCAAACACAGCGCTCATGCCGGATGCAGTGGCATATCCCGCTTCAGCGCCTTCCAATGCACACATCTTATCTGTGAACTCCTGTACGCCCGGGTTGCTGAAACGACTGTATATATTATCATCCGTTTCATCAGCAAATGCTGCACGCATATCTTCCGCATTGTCGAAACAAAAACTGCTGGTAAGAAACATAGGAGTAGAGTGCTCCATTTCATTGGTTCTTTGGGTCTGTATGCGAACTGCGTTGGTTTGTTGGTGCTTAGACATCTTTTCTTTTTTTGAATTAGCGAATTTGCGGATTACGGATTACGGATTGACGGATTCTTTTGTTTACTTAATCCGCCAATCCGTAATTCGCCAATCCGTTAATTAATTTACTTCTACATCCCATTCAATAGTACAGCCCGCAGCTCTTAGCGTGGCCGCTACGGAACAATATTTATCTAACGATAAGGCGCAGGCTTTCTGGGCCTTTTCTGCATCAACGTTACCTGTTAGTCTGAACTTTATATGAATATATTTCCAGAGCGAAGGTTCCTTATCGGCTTCCCGCTCCCCTTCAATCACCATAGTGAAGTCTTTGATCTCCTGGCGCTGTTTTTTAAGGATAGAAACGATATCTACGCCACTACATCCCCCAAGGGCCGATAAAAGCGTCTGCATGGGTCTGATGCCAGTATTATGCCCGCCAATGGTTTCAGCAGCATCCATACGAAGCGAATGGTTGTTAGTATCTGTGGCTTCAAAAGCATACGCATCATCCACTCTTTTGATCTCGATTACGGTCATTTAAAAGTCATTTTAAAGATTTATGCAAATGTAATTTAACCATACCCTTATTTTGCTGTTGAAATGCGGAATTATCCATATGAAATTTTTTGACTACCAGCGTGACTTCAGTTTAGAGAATGGAACAGTGCTGCCGGGTATAAGAATTGCTTATCATACCTACGGTACCTTAAATAGCGCCAAAGATAATGTGGTATGGGTTTGTCATGCCTTAACCGCCAATTCAGATGCGGCAGATTGGTGGAAAGGCCTGGTTGGGGATGGCTGCCTCATTAACCCGGAAAAATATTTTATTGTCTGTGCCAATATCCTGGGCTCCTGTTATGGTTCAACAGGGCCTGCCAGCCTTAATCCTGCAACAAATAAGCCTTATTATTCCGATTTTCCCCAGATCACTATCCGTGATATGGTTCAGTCGTACATTTTGCTGCGCAGGCATTTGGGTATTGCTAAGATCCATTTACTGATGGGTGGCAGCATGGGCGGCTACCAGGTATTGGAATGGGCAGTGATGGAAAAAGAAGTGATCGAAAAATTATTCCTGATCGCCACCTCACCATCTGAAAGTGCATGGGGCGTGGCTGTTCATACGGCACAGCGTTTGGCGATAGAGGCTGATAGCACATGGGAAGATCATTCACCCACTGCAGGTGCAAAAGGGCTAAAAGCGGCACGTGCTATAGGTATGCTTACCTATCGCAACTACAATACTTTCCAGGAAAAACAAACAGATCCTGATCCGGAAAAGATTGATGATTTTAAAGCATCGTCCTACCTTAATTACCAGGGTGATAAATTAGTGAAGCGGTTTAATGCTTACAGCTACTGGCTGCTAACCAAAGCGATGGATAGCCACCATCTGGGCAGGGGCAGGGGCGGAGACCTGATCAAAGTATTACAATCCATTCCGCAGCCAACATTCATTATGGGTATACGGAGCGATATTTTATGCCCGCTGGACGAACAACGTTTTATGGCCGATCATATCCCTGATACGCGTTTTATTGAGATTGATTCTGCTTACGGACATGATGGATTTATTATTGAAACGGCAAAGATCAGCCGGTTTTTGGGAGAGTGGCTGGGTGACAAACCTTGATTTCAATTACCGCTTAGTACATTTACATAAACAACCCTTCCTATGGGCATCTGGAAACAATTAGCCGAATATCTCTACATCAAAAAAAGAGACCCCAATGAGCCGCGCAGCCAATGGATGAAATACATGCATGGGATGAACCGTATTTCCCTGCTCATGTTTATTGTGGTGCTGCTGATCATGATCTTCAAACTGCTAATACTTCCACTGATCAAAAAATAAATGGCGCGTGAGGGGCAGAATTATAGTCTGTCTAACTGATCATCTCAATGATCCTGCGTGCCGCCTGTGCCGATGCATGTCCGCCGGCAGCCAGTAATTCCTTCAAGGCCCCGTAATCTTTTTGTAATTGTATTTTTCTCGATTCGTCAGAAAGCAATGCCTGTAATTCTTTTACGAGATTGGCGGGCGTAAGTTCATCCTGAATTAATTCTTTCACCACTTCTTTATCCATGATCAGGTTTACCAAAGAAATAAATTTGATCCTGATCAACCTTTTCGCGATCTGGTAACTGATATTGCTTCCTTTATAACAAACGATTTCCGGCACACCAAACAAAGCAGTCTCCAAAGTGGCAGTACCGCTGGTTACCAATGCTGCCTTAGCTTTCAGCAAAAGGTCATAGGTTTTATTATTTACCGACGATACATTTTGATAGGGCGCCATAAAGGGTTGGTAAAATGCATTATCCAGTCCGGGAGCCTGCGCTACCACAAACTGGTAATCAGGGAATGATTTGGCTACCTCCAGCATGATGGGTAATTTTTTAGCGATCTCCTGTTTACGGCTGCCGGGCAGGAGGGCGATGAGTTTGGAGTTTGGAGTCTGGAGTTTGGGGTTGGGGGTTTGGGGTTTGGAGTTGTTCTCACGACTCACGACTGACGACTCACGATCTACCACTCCAGACTGTTTTTCTTCAATCACTTCCACTAGCGGATGCCCCACATACTCCACATCCCAATCCCATTTATTTTTATAATAATCCTTTTCAAAAGGAAGGATGCAGAGCATTTTGTGGATGTTCTGTTTCATCTTTTTTACCCTGTTCTCTTTCCATGCCCAAACCTGTGGGGAGATATAATAGGCAATTTTGAATCCCTGTTTTTTGCCCCATTCGGCAATGCGGAGGTTAAAACCGGGGTAATCGATCAATACAATTACATCTGGTTTAAAATTGAGTATATCCTGCTTGCAGAAACTGATATTGCGTAAAATAACGGGCAGGTTTTTTACTACTTCAGAAAAACCCATGAAAGCAAGGTCGCGATAATGCTTTACCAGTGTGGCACCGGCCTGCTCCATCAGGTCGCCGCCCCAGCAACGGATAGCAGCATTTTGATCTTGCAGGTGTAGCTGCCTGATCAGGTTGCTGCCGTGCAGGTCGCCGCTGGCTTCTCCGGAAATAATATAATACTTCATACCCCCTAACCCCCTGAAGGGGGAATTGATGAGGGTGCAAAATACCACTTTCGGGCGGGACGTTAAAGCGGCCTGACCGATAAGTGTGTTTTTTTTTACCTGACTGATAAGCGGTGTTTTCTTTATGTGTCCGATAAATGATATTCTTTTTCATTCAAATGAGATGACGGGTTTTAGCATTCAGTAGCAACAGAAAATACGTTCAGGGGGCTGTTAAAAATAGAAAGAATGTTTAGGGGGCAGGCCGCTTTAGCGTCCCGACCCCTTCAATAACTAAAAAAATAGTTTGTAAACTAAAAAATTAGTTTTAAGTTTGATTTATTAAACAATTCGTCCCCCTCATGAAACCATTAACAAAAGCAGAAGAGCAGATCATGCAAAGTATCTGGAAGCTGGAAGAAGCGTTCCTGAAAGATATTGTGGAAGCGCAGCCGGAGCCAAGGCCACACTCCAATACAGTTGCAACGATCGTAAAAATTTTAGTTGATAAAGGCTTTGTAGGCATAACGCCGATAGGCAGGGTACACCAGTATTATCCGCTGGTATCTAAAGAAACCTACTCATCAAGTACCATCCGCAATCTGGTAGAAGGCTATTTTGAAGGATCATTCAGGGATGCGGTTTCATTTATGGTAAAGCAGAAAGACATCAGCGTAAAAGAACTGGAATTGCTGTTGCAACAGATCAAACAAACTAAAAAATAATTGCCATGTTAACAACTGCCTATTACTTTTTACAGGTAATACTCTGTAGTGGTTTAATGATGGGGTATTACTGGCTGGTGCTGCGTAACAAACGCTTTCACCAATACAACCGTTTTTACCTGTTGGCCATTGCACTGCTATCGTGGATAGTGCCGTTGATCAAAATTAAATGGGGGCACCAGGTGCTGAGCAATGATCCACAGATGCTTCAGCTACTGTCTGTAGTGGCCGATAGTAATTCGCAGATAGAGGAAAACCTTTCACAGCAGGGTTTTCAGTGGAACTTAGATAGTGCTGCCGTTGTAATTTACATAACAGTGGCGGGTATTTTATTACTGGGTATGATCCGGGCGTTTGTAAGGTTATATCAACTATTGAAAAATCATTCCTGCAGATCAGTGGGCGATGTATACCTCATTTTAACACAGGCCAAGGGCACACCATTTTCATTTTTCCGTTACATATTCTGGAATGAAGAGATAGACATACGCAGTGAAGCAGGCAAACAGATCCTGCAACATGAACTAACGCATGTGAAAGAAAAACATTCCTTCGATAAATTATTCATACAGTTAATGCTGATTGCCGGGTGGTTTAATCCTTTCTTCTGGCTATTGCGCAGGGAGATGGATATGATACACGAATTTATTGCCGACGGGAAAGCCGTGAACAACGGAGATACTGCATCACTTGCGCAAATGTTGCTTACTGCTGCCTATCCGCAACAACAATTCGCTTTAACCAATCCGTTCTTTTTCTCACCTATTAAAAGAAGACTGCAAATGCTTAACAACAACAAACATCCAAGATTCAGCTACATCAGGCGCCTGGTTGTATTGCCCCTGCTGGCTATTGTGGTAGTACTGTTTGCTTTCAGAAGTAAAGAGCAAAGAAAACATGGAACCCTATCTGTTGCATCGGTTGTAGAACATGTGGTAGATGCGATTGCTGTAAATGGTTTTGAAAGCGGCAAGCCGGATATGTCTGTATTTGATGAGGCCAGACTTGACAGAACTTATACAGTGGTGATTGATGCGGGTCATGGTGGTACCGATAAAGGAGCAATTGGTGCAGATGGTACAACTGAAGCGGAACTAACACTTCAGCTTGCTAAAATGATAAAAGAACTGAATGGTAATGAGAAAATAAAAATAGAACTGACAAGGGCCGGAGATGTATTTCAGAGTGTGGTTGAAAAAGCAAAGCTGGCCAACCGGTTCCATCCGGACCTTTTCATCTCTTTACATTGCAATACAACATCTGATATCCGTTCTGCGGGTGGTATTTCCTATAAGAATCCCACAAATGGTATTGAGATCTTTATTCCCCAAAAAAACAGGGCCTTCAATTATGAAGGCAGTCATGTACTTGCCTCACAGATCAGCTCTTCTCTTGAAAAGAAGGATGAGAAAATGTTGGGCATTAAATCAAGAAGCAAAGGTATCTGGGTGATAGAAAATGTAGAAAGTCCGGCCATCTTGCTGGAAGCCGGTTTTATGACACATAAAGAAGACCTTGCGAAACTTAAAGATGCGGCTTACCAGAAACAAATGGCAGAATCTATTTTGCAGGGGATTAATAATTTTTTGAGCAAACCGGTTCAGACAAAACTGAATTTGAACAGCCTCGGATTAGATACCATCGTTATTAAACAGGCTGGTAAAGAAGATGAAATAAAAGTAGCATTCACACCGCAAAATAATGCGTTGGGACATGCATTAGTGATCCTTGACGGGGAAAAAGTGGATACTAATGTTCTGCGCTCACTTAACCCCAACCTGATCCATTCTGTAAATGTTTTGAAGGGAGAATCAGCCAATGCTTTATATGGAGAGGAAGGGAAGAATGGAGTAGTATTGATCACTACTAAAGAAGCTGCCGGGAGAATACGGCTGTCTTACACAGACACTGTTCCTAATTTATCGCTTGCCTCCGTAATTAACTATGGAACTAAAGAGAATGCCGATGTTAAAGATTTCCTGAAAAGGAACCCTTCTGTGAAAGATGTTTACTGGTGGGCACACCAGTCGCTTAAAATGCAGATCGAATTAAAGAATGGTACGGAAGAAACCTACGACTTATCAAAGCCGGAGAGTAAAGAAAGAGCAGAAAAGAAATATGGCAAATTACCTGTTGCGCCACCACCACCGCCACCAGGTATCACTATTGAAAATTTAAAATTAGAAAAAGTAAATGAACCGCAGGTAAATGTTACATCAAATGCAAATACCAATGTTACTGTTGATAACATACAACCGGCCACCAATACAACCGTACATCTGAAGGACATTAAGGAAGATACTTATAAAGTATTTACACAGGTACAAAAGCCTGCCGAATTTCCCGGCGGCATACCTACATGGACCAAATATCTTGAGCGCAATCTCAACAGGGATATGATTGTTAGAAAAGGTGGACCTCCCGGTACATATATCGTAAAGCTGCAGTTTATAGTAAGTGAAACCGGAATAGTGAGTGATGTGAGGGCGCTGAATGATCCGGGTTATGGTACTGCAGCAGAAGCTGTAAGACTTATCAAAAAAGGCCCTTCCTGGAAACCGGCCGTTCAAAACGGCGTAGAAGTATCATCGGTTCATACGCAGTCGATTACCTGGATAATTAGTGAGCCAGGTAAAAAGAAAATGTAACTTTTGGAAAGTTTTAAACTTTCCAAAAGTTATTTAAGCAAACCATTTAAACCCCAATGCCACCAAAGCATACAGGCAGGTAGCAATAAAAATACCGGCAGCCGTTTTATCTTTCTGCCTGTTGATATAAATAGTAAAAACAATTGCATCGGCCAGTAAACAGATACTGATAATGCCGGAGATCAGCGATTTCTGCATCATCAATACCTCAAAAAACTCTTTAACGGTAAACAGGCGAAACTTAGCGAGATAATAGGTTGTAAAGCCCAATACAGGCGCAAGGAAGCCAAGTACTAAACCAAATTTCAGGTTGTCTTTTTGCAGCATCAGAATTTCCAGTTGGTTTCTAATTTCTTTTTCAAATCATAATTAGTAAGGTCGAACTGAACGGGAACAACACTTACATAATTATTTTTCAGCGCCCATACATCAGTGTCTTTCCCTTTATCAAAATTCAGAAACTCACCGGTAAGCCAGTAGTAGCGTCTGCCATGCGGGTCTTTACGCTCATCAAACTCTTCTTCGTATTTGGCATAAGCCTGCCTGCAGATCTTAATACCCTTGATCATTTTATCTTCTCCTTTCGGAATATTTACATTGAGGCAAAGGTGTTTGTCCTTCCGGCTGTTTCTTAACACATGCTCAACTATGATCCTTGCATACCTTACGGCTGCAGTAAAATCGGCCTCTATACTCAGGTCAAGCAAACTGAAGCCAATGCTCGGAATACTTTCAATAGAAGCTTCCAATGCTGCCGACATGGTTCCTGAATAGATCACATTAATGGAGTGGTTAGCACCATGGTTAATACCGCTCAAACAGATATCGGGTTTATTGTGTATTACTTTATCAACGGCCAGTTTTACGCAATCTACCGGTGTGCCGCTGCAGGCATAGGTTTCTACATCTTCAAACACATTCACTTTCTGTAAACGCAAGGGAGTGCCAATGGTAATGGCATGTCCCATACCGCTTTGTGGTTTATCGGGCGCCACTACTATCACCTTGCCTAATCCTTTCACCGCTTCTACCAATGCGCGTATGCCGGGTGCTGTAACGCCATCATCATTAGTGATGAGGATGATAGGCTTTTTCTTATTTCCCGTTTTTGCTTTTGCTTTTGTTGACATACCTGCAAGATACGATTAAGATATTTTGTAGGTGTTAAAGGGTTTTAAATTCGATTGCCGCAGATTCACAGCTTAGTACAGAAAAATCTGTGAAAATCTGTGAATCTGTGGCAAAAAAATTATTTTTTCTTTGTTTTTCCTTTTTCTGCAACAGGCCAGATAAAGTATTTGAATACCGGGAACTCAACAGGGTTGGCATTTACGCCATGCTGATCAAGATATTCATCAAAGAAATTCCAGTTAACCAAACCATCATCCGATTGCGGTTCCAGCAGGTAGAATATGAGATTGGTCAAAGGCTGCGCCATATCAACTCTGTAATCTCCTTTTTTAAAGACACGTGTGGCTGGTTCAAATTTTCCCTCTGCCGATGCCATAAAATGCCCTTCAAATTTCCTGGATGACCTGTTTAGTTTCTCTACCATAAAAACTTCACCATTTAATTTCTGGTCTTTCTCTATTTTCTCCACAGTAACACCCAGTTTCATCAAATGCTCCGCAATAACCTGTAATGAAGCTGGAATAATGTAACCGCGTGGTAAGGTACTCTGAACGGTATCCTTAAATTCTCCGTAATAGGTAACACTATCGTAAGTAACAATTCTGCCTGTTTTCAACAATATTTTGCTGTCATCGGGTTTGGTAAAACTGTTGTAATCATACGTTCTGAAGCCATTCAGTTTTTCATCGGCGGGCATCATTTTAAACCGCACCCCTTTTTTCACTTTACCCGCATTAACAATAACATTTTTAATAGCTGCCAATTCCGCTTCATGATTGATCTGCACGATCTCTCTGGCATGACTGTTACAATAATCCAATATCTCAGCAACAAAAGTATACGTGCTGTTAATGCGCTGATAAAAACGTTCATGCGCAAAAGCTTCGCTCAAAATACCCATGCGGTTGCGCAGGCCAAACTGGTTAATGATGTAGCGGGGATGATGATTGTAGGTATAAAAATTTTTTACCGGCCATCCTTCTCTTGTACTGTAATCGCCATAAGGACCAAAGAATAAGTCGTACTTGTCTTTCACTTTTTTAGTAATGGAAGGAAGCATCACATCATTGGTATAATGATAAGTGCCCGGCTCACCCGCATATAAATAACTGGGTGCCCATGTTAATGAATAAGCATGCCAGGTGCCGTTGGTAGTATGCAGATCAACACTCATCTGCGGGTCCCAGGCCGTTATTACGTTTTGTATCAGTCCCTGTGTTTCCGGGGCTTCCATTTTAATGGCATCGCGGTTCAGATCAAGTCCCTGCCCGTTTTCGCGTTCGCCTGTTTCCAACGGACTATTCTCCTGCGAGGGGCGTAAGCCTTTGGCCATTTTGTCATTTCCATCGGTGTTATAAATTGGTACAAAAAGGATGACCTGATTATCCAGCAGATGGCTTTTAGATCCCAGCAGTATATCACGCATCATCATCATCAATACTTCTTTACCCTCCACTTCACCCGCATGAATATTACCCTGGATATATACTACGGGCTTGCCGCTGGCTTTAGCCTGCTCCGGCGTACTAACGGCAGGGTTGGCAAGAATCACCAGCGGAATGTCTTTCCCCATCTGACTTTTGCCAATAGTACTTATTTGTATATACGGGCTTTTTGTTTTGATGGCATTGATAAAATTTATCACATCGCCATAGGTAGATGTTTTGTCAAAGTTGGAGCGCTCAGGAGTTAATATGAGATCGTCTGTCCATGCCTGCCTGGTTTGTGCATGGGCCGAAATACCCGCCGCGAACAGGAGGGAGAAAAGCAGTTTTTTCATTGTGAGTGTTAGTTTGGTAAAAGGAAAGTACATCATGCTTGTAAACTGGCCTATTAATTGGGAGGAAATATGATGAGTGTCTGTTGCCAACTATGATCGCCTTAAGACACTGATTGTCTCTTGGTAAGCAGTCATTGTGAAATCGCTGTTTGTCGGGAGACAAACAGCGATTGGTAATGACCAATATTTTTGTTTTAAGTACGAACTACCCCGAAGTTGCCGCCCACTAACAGCCTGCATTGAAAAGCAGGAAAAAAATATTTTTTTGCTTTAACTAAAAATATTAGTAAATTGCTGGCTAAATCAATTAGCTATGTCAAACGCCGGAAAAAATTTACGCTACCTGCGCAAACTGCGCGGCTGGACACAGGAAGAGTTTGCCAATAAACTCAAGATCAAAAGATCATTAGTGGGTGCTTATGAAGAAGAGCGTGCAGAACCCAGGCTGGAAGTAATGGAAGCCATCTGTAACATCTTTAAATTAAGCCTCGAGGATTTTCTTTTCAAAGATCTTTCTGCACCCAAATCGGTCAGCTATCTTGAAAAACGCCGCCAGATGAAAATGGTGTCTGAAGTGGCAGAGGTGCGTTTTGTGCCCGTAAAAGCTGCCGCCGGTTACCTGGCAGGTTATGGCGATCCTGAGTTTGTGGATGAGCTGAATACCTTCACGCTACCCATGCTTGGCCCCGGGCAATACCGCGCTTTTGAAATTGTGGGAGATAGTATGTTGCCCACACCAAGCGGCAGCGTAATTGTTGGTGAGAAAGTAGAAGACCTGGAAGATGTGAAGAACAGCAACACTTACGTGGTACTTTCTAAAAATGAAGGAGTGGTTTATAAACGCCTTATGAAGAATAACCGCCTGAAGAATAAGCTCACCCTGATCAGCGATAACCCTCAATACGAGCCCTACAATGTAAGCGCTGAAGATGTACTGGAGGTTTGGAAAGCGGTGTATATTATGCAGAAAGCTAACACCGGTCCGCGTTGGGATGTAAATCAGTTAGCAGGAATGGTAAATAATCTGCAGGAGCAGGTTAGTAGTTTGAAGAAGAAGATTAATTAAGTAATAGCATTATTTCCTCCGCCGTTGTTGTGTCGCCTGACCAACAACCAATAGTGGAAATGCTCGTTGTTGGTCAGGCGACACAACAACGGCGAAGAAAGCAGTCACCAAAGATGACTGCTTTCTTGTTTTGGACCGTTTGTACATTTTTTAAACATCCACGCCCCCCATTCTGTTATTTTTGCGCCACTTTATATTGCATGAAAAAAATACTGACTATACTGGGAATTTCTTTGGTTGTTTTCTGTACCGCCCAGGAAAAGAAATTAGCTGCATTGAAGATACATACAGCTATTAAAATTGACGGGAATTTAGACGAACCTGTATGGAAACAGGCAGCAATTGCTGATAGCTTTATTGTTAATCTTCCCCGTTTTGGAGAACCTATCTCACAGCCATCAATTGTGCATATTTTATATGATGACCAGGCCGTGTATGTTGGTGCATATCTGTATGATGATCCCACAAAAGTGAGGAAACAGTTAACCTCACGCGACGGGGAACAAAGAAAAGATGTAGATTATTTCAGCGTATTTTTTGATACGTATAACGATGACCAGAACGGATTCCAGTTCCTGGTTACGTCAAGAAATGTACAGTCGGATGGCAGGCTGGTAGCTAATCTTACTTCGCAGTTTGGATTACCATCCGATTATACATGGGACGCTGTTTGGGAAAGCAATGTAAAAATGCATAAAGACGGCTGGAGTGTTGAAATGAAGATCCCTTATTCGGCCATACGTTTTGCCAAAAAGAATGTGCAGGATTGGGGTATCAATTTTCAACGCTATATGCGCCGCACCAACGAAAGCGCTTTCTGGAATAAAGTAGATCCCAACAAAAGTGGTTTTGTAAATCAGTTTGGTGATTTAACTGGCGTAGAAAATATTGATCCGCCCTTGCGTTTGTCTTTTCTCCCTTATATCACTTCCGGATTCAGAACAGTTCCTTACGCCAATGGTCCAGGTAAAACAGATTTTCTCCGCAATGGAGGTATGGATGTGAAATATGGCATCAACGAAAGCTTTACACTGGATGCTACGGTGATACCCGATTTTGGCCAGGTAGTTTCGGATAATGTGGTACTCAATCTTTCTCCTTATGAAGTACAGTTCCAGGAAAATCGCCCCTTTTTTACAGAAGGGATCGAGCTGTTTAATAAATCAGGGTTATTTTATTCCAGAAGGGTAGGCGGAACACCTTCCGGTTATGGTACGGTAAGCAATATGGTAAATAGTGATCCTAATCTTCAAATCATCTCCAACCCTGGTGTAACACAATTGCTGAATGCCTCAAAATTTTCCGGACGCACCAAAAAGAAATTAGGGATTGGTGTATTCAATGCTATTGGCGCGCCTATTCACGCAGTGGTTGAAAACAAGATCACGAAAGCGACAACTTCTATTGAAACAGAACCATTGTCTAATTACAATATCATTGTGATAGACCAGGCATTGGCCAACCGTTCTTCACTCACTTTTACCAATACCAATGTGTGGCGTAGTGGCGGCATGAGAAATGCGAATGTAACAGGTGTGGATGTAAACTTGTACAACCCCGGTAACACGCATAATTTTGCATGGACTGGTAAATTCAGCCAGATATCGGGAGTAAATGCCTATAATGGATTTGCCAGCACAATATCTTATTCAAAAGTTAGTGGCCGGATACAGTACCTTCTGCTGAATAATATTGAATCGGAAAAATATGATCCCAATGATCTGGGCATTCTAAAATCGCCCAATGAATTTTCAGGGATAGGAAGGGTCTCTTATAATGTTTTTACGCCTACTAAAAATTTTCTGAGTTATAATTATAGCTTAACGCTTTTGCCTGTTTACCTGTTTAAGCCATTTAAGTTTTCCAATTATGTAATGCAGGGAAAGGCGTTCTGGTTCTTTAAAAACTTCTGGGATGTTACCGTTAATGCAAACTGGCAACCCGTATGGCAACGCGATTATTTTGAATTGCGTACGAGCGGCAGAATGATGAAGAAAACTCCATACTGGTATATTGGCGCAAGCGGAAGCAGCGACAGTCGTAAAAGATTTTTTATGAGATACCAGGTTGGCTTTGCAGAATCACCTTTACCCAACGATCCGTACTTTACGTTTGAACTTGGCCCCCGCTACCGTTTCAGTGAACATTTTAGTCTGGATATTGATGTAACCAGAACGCACGATCATGGCAACTATGGTTATGCTTATCGCGATGCCGGTGGTGAACCCATTGCGGGCCGAAGACAAACTACCAACCTGTCTACTATTGTAAATGCGATCTACAATTTTTCATCTAAGATGAACCTTTCTTTAAGGGGGCGGCATTACTGGAGTAAAGTGATCTACGAACATTTTTATAATGTTGATGCCAATGGAGATATATCTGATCACCCTTTTGTAAGCGGACAGGATCAGAACTTTAACGCATTTAACCTGGATATGTTTTATACCTGGGATTTTAAATACGGCAGTAAACTTATTATTGGGTATAAGAACTGGTTGGGTAGTGATTTTCCGATCAATGGTATAAACTATAAAACATACACCGGCAATCTTGCACAGGTATTTCAGCAGCCGCATGGTAATGAACTAACTGTTAGACTGATTTATTATATCGATTATCTAACCCTGCGCGGAAAAAAGAAGCCGGAAGATGAGAGACTATAATTCTCCACAAAATCATTTGCCACTTTATGTTCTAAACGTATTAGCTGGATTTAAAATTAACGTGTTGTGCTATTAAGCACATAGGCCAGGAAACAGGGCATATAGTTTAAAAGCTATGCCTCTTTTTTGTTTTCCCTATGTATCTATGTGTTTTAAAAAGGCTTGAAATGCAAGTATAACTGTATTATCAAATACTTTAAAAAATAAAATACATCAGCATATAAATTTCAATGGCGCAATGCGTTTAAAATTAGTTTGATTATTTGATACTGACCAAATCCTGGTTTACAATTGCGAAAACAGTATCATTTTTTTTCTTTTTCATCATCGCTAACCCACTGAATTTGCTGAATGCAGGCAGTATAGCCAGTTGATCCGAAAAATAAAAACAGGGAAATTGCAGGTTTTGTTTTCCCAGTCCGGAAATATTGATACCGGGATGTATATGGCCTGAGAATACAAATCGTGATACTTCAGACCCGGGTTTTACTTCATCCGGGTTGTGCACAAAATCAAAATCACCAAGCATATAAAATCCTTCTTTTACTTCAATGCCCGCTTTTGCATACCAGTCTGGATGCAGGATGTCATGATTGCCTTTTACGAGTATAAAATCAATTCCACTAAAATCATTACGCCATTTCAAAAATTGTTCATGTTCTTTGTTTGCTTCGCTATGAAACAAATCGCCTACTGCAATAATTTTTTTTGGGGTGAAATAAGAGATCTGTTCTACCAGTCTCTGCAGGTCTTCCCGAAAAATACGCTGAGGAACAGGTATGCCATGCTTCCTGAAATGCCCGGTCTTGCCCAAATGCAGATCGGATAAGATCAATGCCTGTTCTTCCTCCCAAAACAAACAACGCTGTGGAGATAACCAGAAGGTATTTTTTTGTATGATATGTTGAAGTGGCGCTGTCATGGAATAATGTAAAGATAATAAGCAATAGAATCAAACCGCGCCTTTGCGCCTTTGCGAGAAAATAATGCACGCAAAGGCGCAAAGGCGCGAATCTATTTTTCAAGTTGGAGCTGCATTTTTCTAACCCTGTCTTCCAGTTTTTCGGAAGAAAAATGATTCCGGTTTAATCCGTCAACCCAAAACAAACAACGCTGTGGAGATAACCAGAAGGTATTGTTTTGTATGATGTGTTGAAGGGGCGCTGTCATGGAATAATGTAAAGATAATAAGCAATAGAATCAAACCGCGCCTTTGCGCCTTTGCGAGAAAATAATGCACGCAAAGGCGCAAAGGCGCGAATCTATTTTTCAAGTTGGAGCTGCATTTTTCTAACCCTGTCTTCCAGTTTTTCGGAAGAAAAATGATTCCGGTTTAATCCGTCAACCCAAAACAAACAACGCTGTGGAGATAACCAGAAGGTATTGTTTTGTATGATGTGTTGAAGGGGCGCTGTCATGGAATAATGTAAAGATAATAAGCAATAGAATCAAACCGCGCCTTTGCGCCTTTGCGAGAAAATAATGCACGCAAAGGCGCAAAGGCGCGAATCTATTTTTCAAGTTGGAGCTGCATTTTTCTAACCCTGTCTTCCAGTTTTTCGGAAGAAAAATGATTCCGGTTTAATCCGTCAACAATGATCGGGAAGGAGAGCGGTGTTAACTTCTGCGGGAAGGTTACAATTATCTCTCCCCCATAAATTCTTTGCAAAGCCAGCCTCAACCTCACTTCATCCATTTGCTGCATCAATACTTCCTGGTAAGCCTGTTTTAAAAGAATATTGTTTGGGTCAAATTCATCAAACACTTTAAACAATAGGGATGCAGACGATTGCAGGTGCCTTGCTTTCTTGTGCTCTCCGGGCATTCCCTGAAAAATTAATCCCCCTATCACCGCAATATCTCTGAACTTTCGTTTGGCCATTTCAGTACTGTTCGTACTTTTTTGAATATCTGCCAACAGATTATTTGTTGAGAAAAGCTCTCTTGCATTACTGTCATCAACAGGTATGGGTTGGTCGCTTAATAATTCAAAACCATAATCATTCATTGATATTGAAAATGTAATAGGTGTTAACTGCCCTATTCGGTAAGCCAGTATGGCACTCATGGCTTCATGTACCTGCCGGCCCTCAAAAGGGTAAACCAATAAGTGGTAACCATTTTTATCTTCTATCTGTTCTATCAATAACTCATTGGCACGGGGAATATGTGAGAGCTGCTGTTGCAGTTCGAAAAGTCCGTGAAGGCTCTGCAGTTCTGTTTCATCTTCATTGATCAAAGCCTTATTAAATGTTTCGCGGAGTATTTTGCCGAGATTGGCCGTTAAACTCATCCGGCCACCCATCCACGATGGCACAATTGATTTTTTAGCAGATGATTTACGAACCAGCACGTTCATGTCTTTGATCATTACCAGTTCAAGATTTCTGCCTGCAAGGGTAAATACATCGCCGGGTTCCAGCCTGCTGATAAACCATTCTTCAATCACGCCAATGAACCCACCACTCATCAGTTTTACTTTTAGCATGGCATCACTAACAATGGTGCCTATATGTATCCTGTGCCGCATGGCTATCCGGCGGTTTTTGATATGGTAAACGCCATCTGTGATCTCTACTTTTTTGTATTCATCATATTGCTGCAATGCTTTGCCGCCTATTGTGATGTGCTGTAATAATTCTTCCCATTCTAATGCTGTGATATCAGAAAAACAATGCGTACTTTTTATTTCTTTGAATAAAGTATTCGGTTTAAATCCATCACTGATAGCCAATGTGCAGAGAAACTGCAGTAACACATCAAAGCATAACAGCATGGGCTCCTTGCTTTCAATGGCTTCTTCTTTGATAGCCTGTTTCAACGCCGCCACTTCAAGCAGCTCGAGTGAGTGTGTAGGTAAGAAATATATTTTACTGATCTCTCCCGGACTATGTCCGCTTCTGCCTGCTCTTTGTAAAAACCTTGCCACGCCTTTCGGTGAGCCAACCTGTATCACTGTATCAACCGGCCTGAAATCAACGCCAAGGTCGAGGCTGGAGGTACAAACCACGGCTTTTAGTTTTTCTGTATGCAACGCTTCTTCTACCCATAAACGAAGTTCCTGTTCAATACTTCCATGGTGCAATGCAATAGCCCCGGCTAATTGAGGCGCTACGGTGAGTAGCGTTTGATACCATGTTTCACTCATGCCCCTTGTATTGATGAAAATGAGTGTGGTCCTGCTTTTTTCAATAATCGGAATAAGCTTCGATGCCAGCCTGATGCCTAAATGACCAGCCCATGGATAGTTTTCAATTTCATCCGGCAGGATAGATTCAACCTGTATTTTTTTGTCAAGCTTTGCCTTAATGATCACACCTTTCTTTCGAAGTGGTGCCAGCAACACATCTTTGGCCTCTGTTAAATTACCAATGGTAGCGCTGATGCCCCAGATGCTGATTTTGTTAGCTGATAATTTGTCACCAGATTTATTACAGTTAACAATTCTGCTGATTGCTAATTCCACCTGCACACCGCGTTTACTTCCTATCAGTTCATGCCATTCATCAACAGCGATAATGCGGAGTGTTGAAAAGATTTCAGGGTAGTTTTTTTGCGCCAATAATAAATGCAGACTTTCCGGTGTT
Organism: Sediminibacterium sp.; assembly: GCA_036758845.1. Lineage (GTDB taxonomy): Bacteria > Bacteroidota > Bacteroidia > Chitinophagales > Chitinophagaceae > Sediminibacterium. The sequence goes on along the minus strand of DAIOVU010000021.1, from coordinate 4,312 downwards.
ATGATCAAGACTTCCGGCATTTGTTTTTTCTGTTTCTGCCTGTCTGCCGTATTGGTATCTCCATTGCGGATGCCAACTTTCCATTGAAGTCCCAATTCTGTGATCACTTCTTCCATTGCACGGCCAATATCTTTTGCCAGTGCACGCAAAGGAGTGATCCATAATAACTGCAGACCATTATTTTTCTGACTGATAAAATCGTCGGGATGTTCATTGATGAACTGAATAACAGATCCTAAAAAAACAGAAAATGTTTTACCGCAACCGGTTGGTGCATTCACCAATCCACTTTCACCTTTAATGATCTGCTGCCATGCTTCCGTTTGAAATGCAAACGGATGAAACTGCTTATCAGCAAGCCATTTGTCTACAGTAAGATATCCTTTGGTTTGTTGCAGTTTCATTTGCCGGTAATACTTTTTTTTGGGACATGGTAAGTTACAAAATAACTTTTTTGGGAGTTGATTGGTTCTATGCGTTACTGCTGCATATATTTCAGAAGATGAATAATAAGTAAACCGAACTGCAAGCCACTGATTAGATTATCTTAAGTACCAAAATCTGCGAATCTGTGGCCTAATTTTTTTTCGACAGTGTTTTTATATCAGCGTATAATGGTATTAGTTTACAGATCTGATCTTGCCATCCACCTTCCTGATAAAATAGAGTTTCTTGTTTTCGAGGTAGTCGGGTAATACGCTTGTTTTAATTGAATAGTACGGCTGAATATCGAATTCGTTAAATAGCTTGTATTCCTTTTCCGACAAATGATTGATCAGTTGCTTATCGTACTTCAATAACAGTTTGGTAAAATGGTACATCGCCTCAAAACCTTTAAAAGCCATATCTCCCGGCCATCCTGCATACTTTGACCGGTAATCATCAATAAATAATTGGCTCTGTTTATCACTGCGGGTAAGATTATAGGGTGTTGAATAAATGGTCTCCAGGTCTTTGCTGATATCCTTTAACCCATCCCATGTGGGCATACCGATAGCTGTAACACTATAGGTTCTCGAACTACTCAATGCTTTTGAAAGATTTTTTCCGAAAGTTTCATTTAGTGTGCCGCATAAAACGATATTCTGTTTGGTACTGTCCAGATAACCTGTTACCTGACTGGTAGTAAAACTGTCTGTAAGTTCTACCGTCTTGAATTTCAGTGGCACTCCGGGCGATCTTTTATTCAGATCGCTGAAAGTGTTCTGGATCATGTCTTCCAGGTTTCCTTTTCTTCTGAATATGGTGATATTTTCTGTCGGATACATCCTGTGTAAATACCTGTAGATGGCCTCAAGGTGTACGGATAGTTTGGGATTGATCAAAACAAAAAAAGGATTAGCCGTTAGCCCGCCATCATTGGGATAGGTTGCAGAGATCAGTGGAATATTTTTTTGCAGTGCAAAATCTGCCAAAGGCTTTATCTCGATCCTGTTATTAAAAGAAGCAATGATTAAGGAAACATCCTGCATTTCAGGTACCAAAACTACTTTGTTGATGGATGTTTCAACACTTTTGGTATCGTAAAACAACACTTCAACGGATACCCCTTCTGCATTCAGTGAATCGATGGCCAGCGTTACGCCATTGTAAAAATCAAGTCCGGGAAGGATGTGCCTGGGCAGGAAGTTTTTGCCCAGTTTGTAATTATCGCCGGCAAAAGCAGAATCAAGATAAACAGGTGCAAATACAGCGATCTTTAATGGTTTAACTAAGGTGTTTTGCGCCATGCTGTTAGCTATAAACATCAAACCGCAAATCAAAAACCATATTTTTCTGAGCACTCGCATAGCTGTATTTTACAATAGCACCACAAAAACTATTCCCATTCTATGGTTGCAGGCGGTTTACTGCTGATATCGTACACTACCCGGTTAATACCACGCACATTATTAATAATCTCGTTCGATATATCTGCCAGGAAAGTATAAGGCAAATGCGCCCAGTCTGCTGTCATTCCATCTACCGATGTTACTGCACGTAAGGCCACTGTAAATTCATAAGTCCTTTCATCACCCATTACACCCACGCTTTTTACGGGCAATAAAATGGTGCCGGCCTGCCAAACCTCGTTGTACAGGTTACTTGCTTTCAGTCCTTTTATATAAATATCATCAGCATCCTGCAGCAGTTTTACTTTTTCTTCGGTTACCTCACCTAGTATACGGATAGCCAGGCCCGGCCCGGGGAAGGGGTGCCTGTTGATCATATCTGCCGGTATGCCCAGTTCCAGACCCACTTTGCGCACTTCATCTTTAAATAAATAACGGAGCGGTTCTACCAGCTCAAGGTGCATGATATCAGGCAAACCACCCACATTATGATGCGATTTAATGGTTTGGGAAGGCCCATGTACACTTACACTTTCAATTACATCCGGATAGATAGTGCCCTGCCCTAAAAACTTTACACCATCTACTTTCTTCGATTCTTCATGAAACACATCAATGAATAATTTTCCGATCACTTTTCTTTTTTGCTCCGGATCAGATTTGCCTTTAAAGGCGTCATAAAACATTTGCTTTGCATTAATGCCGGTTACATTTAAACCAATGGTATGATAGGTATCCAATACCTGCTGAAATTCGTTTTTGCGCAACACACCATTATCAACAAAAATGCCATGCAATCTTTCGCCAATGGCTTTGCTGATGAGGGTGGCAGCTACGGTACTGTCTACACCACCGCTTAATGCCATGATCACATGACTGTCGCCGATCTGTTCTTTCAGTTTGGCAACAGTTTCATGCACAAAAGAAGCTGGTGTCCAGTCCTGTTTGCAACCGCAGATATTTACGAGGAAATTTTTAATGATTTTTTTCCCTTCAACAGAATGATATACTTCGGGGTGGAACTGAATGCCGTATAAAGGATGCCTTTCCGTTCCTGTTTTTTTAAAGCCTGCAACAGGGATACTTTCTGTTGTGGCCAATATCTCAAAACCATCCGGTAATGCAGTGATCGAATCACTATGACTCATCCATACCTGCGATTGTTCTGATACATTCTGAAATAAAGTATCTTCCTGCTGTATATGCAGTTTTGCACGTCCATACTCACGTTTATTTGATTTGTCGATGCGTCCGCCAAACAGTTTCGCTGTTAACTGTGCACCATAACAAACACCCAGTACCGGCACTTTTTCTATAAAAGAGGCAATATCAACCGAAGGGGCATTTTCTTCATTCACACTAAACGGCGATCCGCTCAGGATAATGCCTTTCAAACCCGGTTCTATGGTAAAAGATTTCTGGAAAGGGATGATCTCACAAAAAACATTGGCCTCCCTAACCGCACGGGCGATCAGTTGGGTAAACTGGCTTCCAAAATCGAGAATGAGTATTTTTTCTGTCATGGCGCGAAGTTAACAGAAATTTTGATGGTTCTAAAGCCTTACAAACGGTCAGTAAAGGATAAGGAGCGGGTATGATTTGACGGTGATTTTAGCTAACTTTCCGTTACAAAACTACTTTATGAAACGTATTTTCCTCTTTCTTGCCTTTGTTGTGCTTACACTCTCTGCCTGCCGGTGGATGGGTTTCAGGCGGATTAAAGGCAACGGTGTCATTGTAACGCAAGACCGTAATATTTCACGTGCCCAAAAGATCAAATTAGCCGGCAGCTACGATGTTGAGATCACCCAGGGGTCTGTTACTTCTGTAAAAGTAGAGGCAGATGAAAATATTCTTCCATACATCATTACCCGGGAAGAAGATGGCTATCTGGTGATTAAATCGAGAGATCATTTCAGTTTCTCTACTAACCATGATATTAAAGTATATATTACTACCAACGTGCTGGAGCAGCTTCATCTGGCGGGAAGTGGCAATATCATTGGCAAAACAAAATTCACCGGCGGCAATAAACTGGGACTTAAGATAGCAGGCAGCGGAGATATTAAGCTGGAAGTAAATACACCGGATATTGAATCCGAGATCGCCGGAAGCGGAACTATTACGCTCAAAGGCGAAACCCGCGATGAGTCCGTTAAGATCAGCGGAGTAGGAGATTATAATGCGGATGAACTAAAAGCAGAAAATGCCACTGCAAGAATAGCCGGAAGTGGTAATGTAAAAGTATTTGCTGCCACAAACCTGGATATCAATATTGCGGGTGTAGGCTCTGTTTATTATAAAGGAGAGCCCAGCGTTAAACAACATATTGCCGGCAGTGGTGAGGTTAAAAAGATCCAGTAAACGATGTGCTATATAAAACTCGTAAAAGTAACCATGGCGGTTACTTTTTTTTATGAGGTAGGGTAGATTCAAGTTTTTAGCGCAACAATAGTTCTTTAAACTTTTCTTTTGGTGTT
>DAIOVU010000020.1:0-55457 GCA_036758845.1 Sediminibacterium sp. | reverse complement strand
AACTTTCCTGTACGCGGGTTTAATGAATGTTTGATCATGTATGTGCTGGCAGCATCCGGTGACAGGTATCAGGTAAGCAGTTCCGTTTATCACCGCGGATGGGCACAAAGTAATTTCTTTAATAACGGTAAAACCTTTTACGGTTATAAACTTCCTTTGGGATTTGATTATGGTGGCCCTCTGTTTTTCTCTCACTATTCTTTTCTTGGATTAGACCCCCATGGATTAAAAGATCGCTATGCCGATTACTGGGAACAGAATACCAACCACTCGCTCATCAACTACACTTATTGTAAAGAGAACCCGAAAAAATTTAAAGGCTACGGTGAAAACTGCTGGGGATTAACTGCAAGTGATACCTACAATGGCTACGATGCGCACTCTCCTACCAATGATCATGGAACCATTTCACCTACTGCCGCTTTATCAGCCATCGTGTACACACCGGAGCAATCATTAAAAGCCATCAAACATTTTTATTACGATCTTGGAGATAAAACATGGGGCGAATATGGTTTTGTTGATGCCTTTAATGAAACACAGAACTGGTATGCCCAATCATATCTTGCCATAGACCAGGGCCCCATTATTGTGATGATTGAAAATTACAGAACTGGTTTGCTATGGAAATTATTCATGAGCTGCCCGGAAATAAAAAACGGGTTGCAAAAACTGGAGTTTGAGAGTCCTTATTTGAAGAATACCAAATAAAGTGATGTGCTATTAAATACTTCAGTACATTTTTATTGCACTAAGAGAAAAACGAAGAAAAAGAGTACCCTCGAATTTTAGAGACGCTCTTTTTCTTCTGTCTTTCTTTTATTGAAACACCTTTTAATCTATTGAGCTATTAAAATAAGCATCGAAACTTTCTTTCAAATTGATTTACTTTGATATCACAACACTTAAATAAAATAATTGGCACACGGAGGCACAAAGGCACGGTTTTTTACTCTGTAGTGATAGGCTTATAAAATATCTGTCAGCTTTCTGTAATTTCAGCACATGAAGATTCAACTCTGGTCAATAGGCAAGCCGCATGAGGCATACGCAAAAACGGGGATTGATGATTTTACCAAAAGAATCAACAATTACTTTGCTGCAGACTGGCATATTATTCCCACACCCAAAAATGCGTCTAACCTATCAGAACCTGAATTGAAGAAAGCGGAAGCAGCTATCATTCTGCAGCAATTGCAAAAAGACGATTACCTGATTTTACTGGATGAGAGGGGTAAATCGCTCAGCTCGCCGGAGCTGGCACAATGGATGCAACAACGGGCCAATGAGAGTACCAAAAGAATTGTTTTCCTGATTGGCGGGGCTTTTGGTGTGGATGCAAGTGTAATGCAAAGAGCAGATTATACATGGAGCCTGTCGAAACTGGTTTTCCCGCATATGCTGGTTCGGCTGATACTGGCCGAGCAGGTTTACAGGGCTTGTACGATTTTGAGGAATGAGAAATACCATCATAGTTGATAATAAGTCATTGTTGGTTGCCTGGCAACAATGTACACAAGAACGTAAATGGCTATAGTATTAAAACAATACTAACCCCATGCTTCAGCATGGGGTTTATCATAGAAAAAATCTATTGGCTTTAGCCCTGACTACTTCCCGCATAAAATAACAATACCCTTATTATGGTTTATTAAAAGTGAGCTGCCGTTACGGCTAAAGCCGACATATTGTAGAGATGTTGTAACCCCCAGCCTGAAGGCTGGGGTTATTAAAACATTATCTGCGCTGGTCGCCTTATGCCATTGTTGGTAGCCTATGCCATTATTGGTAGCCTGACCAACAATACTTTTTCGCCACAGATTGCACAGATTTGCGCAGAGAGAATACAAAAATGATGGAGAAATATTTAAATTGCAACTATGCTTACCATTACCCCATGCCATTGTTGGTCGCCTATGCCATTATTGGTAGCCCATGCCATTGTTGGTCGCCTGACCAACAATACTTTTTCGCCACAGATTGCACAGATTTGTACAGAGAGAAGACAAAAATGATGGAGAAATATTTAAATTGCAGGTATGCTTACCATTACACTTATCATACTCCTGCTCACCTGCGTGATCTCATTCACTGCTTTTTCGAATGATAAAATCACGAACGATCTGATCTTTTATCCAACCGCTATCACCAACCATCATCAATGGTACCGGTTTATTACCTGCGGTTTTATACATGCAGATATCATGCACCTTGCATTTAACATGTACACATTTTACCTGTTTGGTAATATTGTGGAAAGGGCTTTCGGCGAAATATTTGGAGAAAGCGGGAAGGCGCTTTATATCATCATGTATGTGGTGGCTTTAATCGTTTGTTTACTGCCTACTTATTTTCAGCATAAGGATAATTATCATTACAGAAGCCTGGGAGCGTCAGGCGCGGTTTCAGCAGTGATCTTTATTGGCATTTTTTTATACCCAACCATGGGCATGGGTATTTTTCCGATACCCATTAATATTCCTGCTTTTATTTTCGGTCCTATTTATTTAATTATTTCTGCTTACCTCGCAAAAAAAGGACATGGCAACATCAACCATTCTGCACATATATGGGGCGCTTTGTTTGGAATTGTTTTCCTGATCATCACCAGCCAGTTCCTGAGTGAATTCAGGCCTTTGGAACATTTTGTGAATGAAGTGAGTAGTTATTTGCGATAAGTGATCTGCAGAATATTTGCTGTTTTATCGGTGATCCTGAAACGGTTGTCGATCCGATAGCCCACAACCCAGATAATTTTCCGGTCGCTTTCAATTACCCACACTTTTTCTTTATCTGTTTTGGATAATTTCAGGTCTATCAGAAAACGGCTGATCTTTTTTTTCTTCTGCATGCCCAATGGATAAAAATAATCGCCCGTTTTCCATTTACGCAGCAGCAACGGAAATTTGATCTGACTATCATCAAGAAAAGCTTCCAGCGGCGAATTGTTAATTTTGACTTTTGATTTTTGACTTTCTTCAAACAGTAATTCCCCTCCTTCAAATAAAACACCCGGCGCACCCTGCTCAATTAAAATATGCTGTGCCACCTCATTCGCATTGGGTGAAATGATGATCCAGTTACGATTACGGATAATGCGGTGTGTGGCTGAAGCAATATGACTGCCATTGTCAGCATCCAGCAATTTGATCACTTCATTGGTTTGCGCAGCCGTAAAACCATACGGTTTAATGATTTCCCAGGTAATTGTGTGCAAAGGGTTGGCCTTCTTCCATTTTAAAACAGGAATATGCCATTCGGCTCCTGTCTGTTCAATTAATTGTTTCAATTGAAGATCAACAGCCTGCTGGTACAGTATAGCTGCCTCACGAAATCGTTCTGCATTATCTGCTATATTTTCTTCTACCTGTGGATACACTTCCCTGATCTCTGGTATTAAACGGTTGCGGAAAAAATTACGCGTGTATTTATCAGAGGCGTTAGACGAATCTTCCACAAAATTCAGATCATTGGCATTGGCGTATTCCAACAGATCCTGCTTACGGAATGGCAATAATGGCCTTATTAATTTTCTTTCTTTCAACAACGGCTGAATACCCGTTAAACCCTGGATACCTGTGCCACGAAAGAAATGCATCATCATAGTTTCGATGTTATCATCGGCATGGTGTGCGGTGGAAGTGTAGATATCAGATGCTTTTTTATTTCTGTCATCTGTCATCTCCCAACTGTCAACTATCTCTTTAAACCATGCATACCGCAGATCCCTTGCCGCTTCCTGGATGGAACATTTATTGGCTAATGCGTGCAGTTTGGTATCAAAACGGTTTATTAAAACTTCTTTGCCGTACTTTTCTCCTAATGATCTTACAAATTGTTCATCCCTCTCACTCTCCTCTCCTCTTAACTGGAAATTACAATGCGCTATCCTGTATTGAAACCCGGATTTATCGAGCAGGTCAACCAACACCACACTATCAACGCCTCCGCTAACAGCCAGTAATAGCCTACAGTTGGCAGACAACAGATCCGGAAATTGTTTCTGCCAGTGTTGTTGAAATTTTTGTAATAGCTCCATTGTTGGTATAAATAAAATGCCGCAGATATTCCTACAGCATTTATATAAAATCAGCCTGTTATTTCAGGCATTATCCTTTCTTCACTTCTTTGGCCCAGGTATCTTTCAGGGTAACTGTTCTGTTGAATACTAATTTCCCCGGAGCACTTTCCTTGTCTAAATAAAAATAGCCTTTGCGGATAAACTGGTGGCGTTCATCAGCGCCATCAGTATTCAATGCCGGTTCAGCATAGGCATTGGAGATCACAAGCAGTGAATCGTCGTTGATGTGATCTTTAAAATCGCCTTCAGCATTACCCACATTTTCTACTTTAAACAGGCGGTCGTACAAACGAACTTCCACATTCACTGCATGCGCCACACTTACCCAATGCAGGGTTCCTTTTACGTTAATGCCCGATGTATCAGCGCCACTCTTGCTTTCAGGAATATAGGTGCAATGTACTTCAGTAATAGTGCCATTGGCATCTTTGATCACTTCTTCGCATTTGATGATGTAGGCGCTTTTCAGCCTCACCATCTGACCCGGCGCCAAACGAAAATATTTTTTAGGAGCCACTTCCATAAAGTCTTCCCTCTCAATATAAATTTCCCTGCTAAAAGGGATATCGCGATGACCGGCATTGGCATCTTCCGGATTATTCTCACTGCCCAATAATTCGCCAGAATTCGTGTAATTCGTGATTACTATTTTCAACGGATCAAATACCACCATCCTGCGCAAAGCAACTTTATTCAAATGTTCGCGAACACAGAATTCCAGTAAGCCAACATCAATCAGGTTCTCTCTTTTAGCCACCCCAATCCTGTCGCAAAACTCACGGATAGCTTCTGCCGTATACCCTCTCCTACGCATACCGCTGATGGTTGACATACGCGGATCGTCCCATCCATTCACATGCTTTTCATTCACCAATTGCAACAGTTTACGTTTGCTCATGATGGTATAGGTCATATTCAATCGCGCAAACTCGTATTGATGCGAAGGAAATATCTCCAGTTTCTCAATGCACCAGTCGTACACGTCGCGGTGCGGAATAAATTCCAGTGTACAGATAGAATGGGTGATATTTTCGATGGAATCGCTTTGTCCATGCGCAAAATCGTACATCGGGTAAATACACCATGTATCTCCTGTGCGGTGGTGGTGTGCGTGTTTAATGCGGTAAATGATCGGATCGCGCAGCAACATATTAGGCGATGCCATATCTATTTTTGCCCGGAGCACTTTGGTTCCGTCTTCGTATTTACCGGCACGCATATCGGCAAACAAAGTCAGGTTCTCTTCAACCGATCTTTCTGCAAACCGGTTACGGGTACCGGGTATTGTTGGCGTACCTTTTTGAGCAGCAATTTCATCGCTGGTGCTATCGTCTACATAGGCCAGTCCTTTTTGAACCAGTTTTACTGCAAATTGATATAGTTGTTCAAAATAATCAGACGCATAAAATTCATTAGACCACTCAAATCCCAGCCACTGAATATCGTCTTTGATACTGTCAACATATTCTGTTTCTTCTGTAACAGGATTGGTGTCATCAAAGCGAAGATTGGTTTTGCCGCCATATTTTTTGGCCAACCCAAAATTCAGGCAAATACTTTTTGCATGACCGATATGCAGGTACCCATTAGGTTCCGGCGGAAAACGGGTAATAATTGATTGATATTTCCCACTCTTCAGATCCTCTTCTATGATCTCTTCAATAAAATTCAGGCTCTTTTCTTCGCTCATTGCTGTTGTTTTCTAAGTCTGCAAAGGTAAGGAAACGAGTTTGGAGTTTGGAGTCTGGGGTTTGGTGTTTACTTTATTCGCAAATACTCCAGACTCCTAACTCCAGACTATCTATCAGATCTTGTAGTTATTCAGAAACTCAATCGCCTCCACCATATCATCATGCAACAGTCTGTCTGCCTCATTAAAACTGATTTTTTGGCGGAAAGATTGCATGAGTTGTTCCAGTATTGGGGATGTTTTGGCGGGTCTGCGGAAATCCAGTGCCTGTGCGGCGCTCAGCAGTTCGATGGCCAGTACTTTTTCAACATTTTGAATAACACGCAGGCATTTGGTAGCAGCATTAGCGCCCATGCTAACATGGTCTTCCTGGTTATTGGAAGATGAAATGCTGTCTACTGATGCGGGCGTACAAAGCTGTTTGTTTTCGCTAACAATTCCGGCAGCGGTGTATTGAGGGATCATGAAACCGGAATTAAGTCCGGCATTTTTTACTAGGAATAAGGGTAGCCCGCGTTGCCCGCTGATCAACTGGTAGGTTCTGCGTTCCGAGATATTGGCCATCTCACTCATAGCAATTGCCAGAAAGTCTAATGAAATAGCCAATGGCTGTCCGTGAAAATTGCCTCCGCCCAGTATCAGATCGTCTTCAGGAAAAATATTAGGGTTATCGGTTACCGAATTGATCTCGCGGATAAACACACTCAGGATATGATCAAACGCGTCTTTACTGGCCCCATGCACTTGTGGAATACACCGGAAAGAGTATGGATCCTGTACCTGTGTTTTGGCCTGCATTGCAATGCCACTACCCTGTAGGTATTTGCGTAAAGTCGATGCAGTATTAACCTGCCCGTTATGTGCCCTCAGCGCATGTATATGCGGATCGAGCGGATCAGTTACACAATCAAAAGCATCAAAAGACAGGGCGCTGATCAGGTCGGCCATTTCTAACAGGTGTTCCGCTTTTTTAAGGCAGTACAGGCCATATGCGCTCATAAACTGTGTACCATTGATCAGGGCAAGCCCCTCTTTGCTTTGCAGTTGAATGGGCTTCCATCCAAACCTGCGCATGACATCGGCAGAAGGCATTGTTTTACCTTCATGGTATACTTCACCCAGTCCGATCAACGGAAGACTCATATGACTAAGCGGTGCCAGGTCGCCGGAGGCACCAAGAGAACCCTGGGTATAGATAACAGGAAGCACATCCTCATTAAACATATCCATTAAGCGGATAACCGTATCTATCTGTACGCCGCTGTTACCATAGCTAAGCGATTTGATCTTGAGCATCAACATCAGTTTAATGATGTCTTTGGGTACCAACTCACCCAATCCGCAGGCGTGTGAAACAAGCAGATTATATTGAAGCTGTTCTATCTGCCCGGCATCAATCTTTACATTCTGCATAAAGCCAAAACCGGTGTTGATACCGTAGTACAACCCGCCTTTATCTTCCATTTTACTGTCCAGAAAAGAACGGCAGGCCATTATTTTCTCATGTGCGTCAAAAGTGATAGATACTTTTTGGTTAAAATCGAGCAGGTCTTTCACCTGCGAGAAATGCAGCCAGTTCCTGTCTAACGGAAGATAATTATAGCTCATGTGGCAATCCTTTAATACAAAGTAAAGAGATTTAATACCAGTATCAGGGGCTTTTATATGAACAAAAAAACACGAATGTTCACCCGTCTTGTTTCGATGGCATTTTTTCCGTTATTTTGCAGCCCGTTAGAACGGTTTTAGACTTGGTCTTTGGTCTTTGGTCTTTGGTCTTTGGCTTTTGGTTAATAGTACATAATTGACCCAAAGACTAAAGACCAAAGACCAACAACTAAAGACAAAAAAACGGACCGGTAGCTCAGCTGGATAGAGCACAAACCTTCTAAGTTTGGGGTCATTGGTTCGAATCCAATCCGGTTCACAAAGAGGTCGTAACGGCCTCTTTTTTTTATGCACTTCACTAATCGTAAAACACTTCTTTACTTAGTGTTGGATAGGCGAGGTTAGTTTAACGGCCAGGGCTTTAAGTTGGGGAATACACTTCCATCCCGCTTAGCTTGCCGTTGCTGAATAAATACAAAAGCCCGGTAAATATTTTGTCGAGCGCTGGAACTGATGTCTGGATATTTGCTGCCGATGAAAGGCGCTATTCTGTCCAGCCCCCAATTATTGCAGTACGAAGTTTACTGCCGCTTAGATCTGTAAATGGGAAAGTAATAAGCACAATATCACCTTTTGCCATTGTACACTTCTTTTAAATCTGCAACAGTATATAATTCTTCTTCAGATTCAAGAAAAGCAAAAACTTTACTATCCGTAACTATTTGTCGAATAGCATCTGTAAGCTTTTGCTCTTCGTATTTTTTAATAACAAAATCAGCGAAATCAGAAATTTCCTCTGCCTTATTTTCAGGAAGCAGTCTGATAGCTTTAAGAATCTTTTCAATAATTGCTTGCCTATTCATACAAATGGTTTACAATTCAAATATACCAATTTTAAATTAGTCTGATTTTCCCCTCCCCTCAGGGTATCCCCCGAAAAAAGATGTTCTTCGAAATGTCTCCCGATAGGGAACTTTGCGAATTATCATTGACAAATAATCACAATAACACCAATCAAAGTGAGAGAGCCAGATGCTGTATCAGGTATAATTCGCATTGCGGGCGGCAGTCATGGCTAAAGCCCCTAAATTTCTATACCTGTTCATCCCCATGCTGAAGCATGGGGTTAGTTTTTCTCTCTATAGAATAACTTTAAACCAGTCTGCTGAAATACGAGAAGAAATATCCAAAACCGGCAGGCTTTTTAAAGGCAGGTTCTACCAGGCATTTTCCGTGCCGTTTGGCGCATTTTCAGGCCAAAAACACAAACGAGCAATAATACAGTAATAATACAGTAATCCCACCATAACAATACACCTATAATATACCTACCCCGTACTGACTACGTACCAACCAAACACCAACCTTTCCCCTACCATATTCCCCCCGGGAACCTATTTTAAGCAGGACCCAAATGAGTTTTTAACCACTCCGTTTAAATGGCATTTTTATACCGTCAGGGGTGTTTTGCGACAAAAAGACAACAATGAGCAATAACGGAGCAATAATGCTATAACAATACCTTACAATATACCTATCAGTCACTAACCAGGCAATCCCCTTTGAAAAGCGGCCTTGCCGGAAAAATGAAACAACAAGTTGGTTACCCCCCCTGTGCAAATCCGTTTTTATTACCCAACCATCTCATAAAAAAGCCGCCTCATGAAACACATGAGGCGGCTTAATTTGGATTTGATTATGATACAAACAGGTTCAGATCCTTACTCGATCTTGTAAGTATAGAAACCTGCATTACCCAGGTAAAGTGTGATTTTGTGAGTACCGGCGGGAACACCTTTAATGTTATCTCCACCGCCTTCTAAGCTGCCATCAGCACCTGTATCTCCGTAGTTTAAATCCCAGGCTGAGTTGGCCCTGAATTTGAATTCATCACCCGCTGCCAGTGTAATGGTAGCTGACCATGAATTTGATCCGGCATCATAGCTCATATTGGTATCTGTACCCCAACTGCTTCCAGCAAAACTACCGATCAGTCCCCACGTGGTTTTTGTAGCAGACCATGTGTTGGTACCTGTATTGGCGTTTACTTTATAATAACCCGCACCTGGCACTGTTAAGTTACCACCGCTGGCGCTTAAAGTTCCGCCGCCGCCATCACCAAATGCATTACTCCAATCAGGTGTGGTAGTTACTTTAAATTCAAAAGTTCCACCTGCAGGGAAATTGATATATCCCTCATAGGCACCATCATTCTTGGGTGATCCAAGATTGGCTGCTGTAGCAGGCGTCCATCCCTGATAATCACCGGGCACATACAGCAATCCATAAGTACCGCCGGTAGCCACCACAGTAAATTTACCTGCCTGGAAATCGAGTGTTATTTTATAGAAACCTGTTTTAGCAGGGCCAGGGAAGTTATCGTTCAGGTCTGCACCAAAGTTGCCTCCTGCATTAAGGCCGGTAACAGATTTATCGGCTACAGAAAACTTGTGCGACCAGTCGCCATTAACAGGCAGTAAGAGGAATTCTTTTCCGCCTTTCAGGAAAAAAGTTCCCTGGTAGGTAACAGAATCTACTCTTGTAAAGGCCTGGTAACGCTCAGGTACAGGGTTAGCCCAGCCACCCGGAGTAGCATCTCCTACAAGGAACAATGTTTTAGAAGCCGGTGGCACCACTTTAGGAGGAACCACATAAGGAGTAATCTTCAGCTTTACAACGTTTGATGCTAACTGGTTGTTGTTATTGGCATAAGAAGAAGTGATCCTTACATCAATATCGTAGGGTTTGTTATAAGCAAATCCAAAACCCAATGCAACCGCATTGATCTCTTTATTGGTAAAAGCAGTGGTTAAACTACCTGTAACCACTTTGGTATATTTTTTAGAGAAATTACGGCCAGATGAATCAATTTCAACCAGGTATTTAGCAGTGGTTGAATCTGTGGCATAGGCCGGTGAGGTCCAGTTAAACGTGATAGCCGTTTTATTAGAATCAGCAGGTACTGCAGCGATGGTAGCTACCGAACTGCTTAACACAGGAGCGGTACCTCCACTGTAATACGGCAGACTTCCCACCTTTTGGCAGGCAGTACCAATAAAGGCAACACCCGCAGCTAAAAAAAGAAGTTTGAATATATTTTTCATAATAAATTATTTAAAATGTACACCTTGATAACCTGTAAAGAAGCTGCTATATCTGATGGCAGCTTCTTAAAACAAATTGTTTATTGTTTAACCACAGTGAATTTACCACGCTGAAAATCGACAGATATTTTATAAGTCGCACTTACAGCCGGAGCCAGCATATCGCCGCCACTTGGTTTAAAATCATCACCGTCAGGGCTATTGGAATTATTAGCACCAATAGCACCATATTTTGCAGACCAGTCGCCATTTACAGGTAAGAACAGATATGACTTTCCGGCTGTCAAAGCAATGGTGATCTCGTACTTGGTATCGCTTACTTTAGTGAACTGCTGGGCTGGTACTGGTACTGGGTTAGTCCATCCACCCGGTGTAGCATCGCCCACCAGGAATAAAGCGCCTGATGCAGGCACGGCAACCTTAGGAGGAATGGTGTACGGTGTGGCGGTTAACTTAAGCACATTAGAAATAATAGGTACTGCTCCATTGCCCAATGTAGCCTTAACTCTTACATCAAGGTTATGTTGCATGCCCGGCAATAATACCAACTGGTTCAGCAGGTAATCGTTGAACTGTCCTACAGTAATAGATAAAGCCAGGTCCTGGCTGATGGAGATGGCTTTTTTATTAGGGTTGGTAAAATTTGCCCCGGTAGTATCAATCTCCAGCACATAGTTTACACTCTGAGAACTTAATCCTGTTGTAAACTGGTAATTGGGATTGGTCCAGGTAAATTTAACAGCTTCGTTTGCTGCATTGGCATACGACAAACTTACTGCCGTAGCGGACGCACTCAATACAGGAGCAGTTCCACCCTCGAAATAGTTCTTGTTTTCATCCTTTGTACAAGCCCAGAAACAGATGGCCAGTATGGACGACAAGAACATTAATTTTGATATCTTTTTCATATTTAATGATTTGTTTTTATCAATTGTAAATTAATATCCTGCGTTTTGTTCCAGATTAGGATTGGCTGTTCTGTTAGCTGCAGGTATCGGGAACAGGTTGTATTTAGAATCAACTGCTGTACCTGAAGCAACCCCTCCTTTCCATGGCCATAAATAAGAGGCAGAGGTTAATAAACCATAACGTACTAAATCTGTTCTGCGGTGTCCTTCCCAGAATAATTCCCTTCCTCTTTCATCCAGGATAAACTGGAGCGACAGGTCAGTAGAAAGTATTGGAGCAGCACCGGCCCTTGTACGGATCAGGTTTACATATTGCAAAGCTGTTGCTGCATCTCCACCAGTACCGCCGCGCAATACAGCTTCAGCATAAATTAGATACATTTCAGATAACCTGAAAACAGGGAAATCAACATCAGAGAATGTTTTGGTTACATCTGATACGGCACCACCATCAGACCTGATGTTTACAAATTTTTTCACGTGCAGTCCGGTATTGAAATCGCTGATATCTGAGATATTTGATTGAGCTGCTGTTCCTTTAAACTTGCTGGTATAAAAAGCCAATCCTCTTTTATCAAGCGTAGTATCAATAGCACCTCCGCCGGTTTTAGGGAACAGGTTACCCAGAGCGCTGGTAGCCCTGTAACCATACCATCCACCACCAACACCATACTCACTGGCATCATCACCACAGGCAGCATGTACAAAGAAGGTGGTGTTACCATAAGCCTGTGTTCTTAATCCATCACAGTTAATGGCCCAGATAATTTCATTGGTGTATTTATCGTTATCAGCCATAAACAGTTTACCATAACCTGTCTGTAAACTATAACCATTAACAGCAATTACTTTTTTAGCGTATGTGATGGCTTCAGCATTTTTTGCTGTACCTGTATATACCGATGCATTCAAATACAGGCGGGCCAGTAATGCCCATGCAGCAGACTGGTCTACCCTGCCATATTCAATGGTTTTGGCAGGAGCCAGATCAGCATCAATAGCTTTCAGTTCTGTTTCAATATAAGTAAACAGGTTGGCTCTTGTGATCTGACCGGGAAGATCAGTACCCACCAGGTTAGCTTCTGTGATAAAAGTTGATTTACCAAACAGATCAAGCATTACCCAGTAGTTGAAAGCGCGCAGGAAACGAACTTCAGCGCGGGCTTTTTTAATTTCAGCAGCATCTGCTCCGGTAATACCACGGCCGGCTAATTTTTCATCAGTTGATTCTCTCAGATATTCATTGCCCAATGTGATGTTATAGATCGGACGTGCATAAATTCCTTTTAAGAAAGGGTCTCCACTTGTCCATTTCAGGTCATGAAAATCGTGAATGGTCTGGTCGTTCCAGGCAACCACTGCTTCATCTGTAGGTAATTCCTGGCAGTTGAACAGCATACGTATAAATGCCACCTGAGATCCTTCATCAAGACCACCGGCAATATCCGGTGCACCTGCAGGGCCCTGGTTACCGGTGATAGATAAGCCACCGTATACTTTGGCTAACACGCTTTTGTAGCCTGCCGCATTTGAATAAGTGGTAGCCGGCGTGAGATCGTTTTGCGGGAACAGGTCCAGCTTCTTTGCGCACGATGTTGCAGCCGAAGCAACAACCAGCGCAAACATGTATTTTATTATTGTTTTACTTTTCATATAATTCGTTTTTTAGAAATTAGAAATCAAAGTTTAAACCAAGTGAAACAATTCTTGGACGGGGATAGATATTTCCATCAACTCCGCTGTCGCTGGAATTTTCAGGGTCTAATCCTTTGTATTTCGTAATCACCAATACATTCTGAACATTCAGATTAACACGTAAAGATGCTTTGTTGCCAAACACTTTACCTGCGTTGTAACCAATGTTGATGTAATCAAGCCTTAAGAATGATGCATTCTCAATATACAGGTCTGATAAGTATTGGTTATTAACGAATCTTGTTTCCAGATAGTGGCGTGAATCATTACCGATAAAGTTGATCGGGTTTTTGATTGATCTTAATACACCATTGGAAGAATTGTAGTTATTATACAAATAGTTGCCGATAGAACTATGTGCGCTTAAACCCAATGTCCAGTTCTTATAAGCAACCTGTGTATTGATACCCAATAAAACATCCGGTGCTGGTTTTTTGTAGTAGTAACGGTCTGCGTCATCAATTTTACCATCCCTGTTAATGTCTTCATATAATCCTTCAATGGCATTGCCGGTTGTTTTATCATACACCTGCTTGAATACATTAAAGGTATAAGGAGCATAACCTACCAGGAATTTTCCGATGTTGTTACCGGTACCGCCACCAATGCCACTCACATCAATTCCTTTGAAATTAGGATCCTGTTGTTTCAGCAGGTTGGTAATGTTTGATTTGTTATAAGTAACGTTAAATCCAAAATCCCATGTAAGATCTTTGGTTTTTACCGGTATTGTATTGATCGTAAACTCAACCCCTTTGTTTTCCATGTTACCCACGTTGGTTAACAGGGTAATATCAAAGTTTGAACCTGGTGCAACCGGGATCACACTTAACAGGTCTTTGGTTGTTTTCTGGTAGAAATCAACACTACCGGAGATCCTGTTATTTAAGAATGAGAAATCCAGACCAATGTTTGAGGTAGTTGTTGTTTCCCATTTAATGTTTTCATCGTATGCTGATGGACGTAAGAAACTATAAAATGTACTACCAAACTGGTATTGGGCAGTAGAAGTACTGCGGCTGTATCTTGGCAGGTAAGGATATAAATTACCAACATCCTGCTGACCGGTGATACCCCATCCTAAACGTAATTTCAGATCTGTTAAAACTGTGCTGCTACTGAAGAATTCATCTTTCAGTTTCCATGCGGCAGCAACTGCAGGGAAGTACCCTACCCTGTTGGCTGTAGAAAACTTAGAGCTCGCATCTCTACGGATAGAGGCAGTTAATAAATATTTATTAGCTAAAGTATAGTTTAATCGTCCGAGATAAGATTCCAGACGATATTCAGGTTTGTCAGTTGCAAAAGTTGGTGTTGAACCGGGGATCAATACCCCATTCTGACCGTATGAAGCAAAATTGCTTACATCTGTAACAAAGTCCTGATAGCTATGCCCCACTAGTACATCCAGTTTACTGTTGATGCTTGCAATGTCTTTAGAATAGAACAATGAAACGTCGGCTAAAGTGTTGCTTTTCTTTTGTTCGTAATGAGAATAGCGGCCGGCTGTTTTGTAGTTGGTTGCAGAAATTGAATCTGTATTATCATCTCCTTTACCATTTGAATTATCAACGCCCACATTTACCAACACATGCAGGTCTGGAAAGAAATGAAGTTTATAATCTAACTGCACATTACCAATTAACCTGTTTACAACAGAATTATTATTTCTTAAATCAAGCAAAGCAAGCGGGTTACGTGTTGCCAGGTCAATGGGTTTGGTATCTGGCTGCAGCCATTCAAAATAACCGCCATATTTATTAGTAGCAAAAACAGGCTGGGTAGGATCAAATGCTACCGCATTACCGATAGCGCCCTGGTTGGCAAAACGGTTTTTAGTCTGGCTGTATTTCAGGTTAAGGTTTACGCTAAGATGATCATTAAAGAATTTAGGAGATAAGTTTAAGGCAGTTGATACACGCTTAAACTTGTCTGTTTTTAAAATACCGGCCTGGTCTAAATAACCCAATGATACGCGGAATGGCAGATTACCCAAACTACCGCTGGCACTGAGGTTATTATCTGCACCTATGGCTGATCTGTAAATTTCTTTTTGCCAGTCTGTACTTGCAGAGCCAAGTAAACTTTTGTAAGAGTTATTACCTGTAGCAGTTGCATCAGCAGTAATAATACTTCTGATCTCATCTGCTGTTAATACATCTACTTTTTTGGCAATAGTACCAACAGACTCCTGCGAGCTGAAGTTGTATTTCACTTTGCCTTTAGCGCCTTTTTTAGTAGTAATGATCAATACGCCATTAGACGCCCTTGAGCCATAGAGCGCAGTTGCAGATGCATCTTTCAATACACTCATACTTTCAATGTCGTTAGGGTTAATGGTATTTAACAGGTTACCGGAACCTGCAATGCCATTGCTTTCCACTGGAACACCATCTATCACGATCAATGGATCGTTGCTGGCATTTAAAGAAGCACCGCCACGGATACGGATCTTGCTTCCACCACCTGCAGAACCACCACCTGATGTGATTTGCAATCCGGCTACTTTACCCTGCAGTAATTGTTCTGAGGAGTTGATGGGGCCTTTTTGAAAATCTTTTGCAGAGACAGCGGTAACAGAACCAGTCAGATCGCCTCTTCTGCGGGTACCATATGCAATAACAATTACCTCTCCGAGAGAAGCACTTGTTTGTACCAACGAAACATTTACAACTTCACCGGCAATTTCTACTTCCTGGGTTGCAAAACCGATGGTAGAAACAACCAAAGTTTTAGCTGAAGCCGGCACTTTAAGTTTAAATGTTCCTGCTGCGTCAGTCTGGGTAGCAACAGCGGTACCCTTTACTTTTACGGTAGCATTGGCCATGGCGCTACCATCTTTTGAGTCAGTTACCTTGCCGGTAACAACTTTGTCCTGGGCAAGGGCCGGCAAACTGCAGACCGTTAGCACCAACAGCAAAGCAACAAGCATTCGTTTGAATTTCATAATTGTTGTTTTTTTCAGTTTTAAAGTGTTTGGTTTCGTTTAATTGTTGTGTCATTCATTAAGCTTCCTACCTGAGCAGGAAAAATTTTTCAACTTTTGTTTTTTTATTGTAAGTGATTTTAAGCAAATACATTCCGTTCGTGTTCACTCCGGCTGGTAATTGATTAGTTTGTAACGTCACCTTCTGATTACCCGCTGCCCTGAATCCCTGGAATATGGTTCCTATTGATCTTCCATTGATATCTGTGACTGATATTTTTACCTGCGCACTTTCGGGTAACTGATAACGGATGGTTGCCGTGGTATGTACCGGGTTAGGCGCAATCATAACAGGCATATCTGATGCTGCTTCCGGAGAGCCTATGGCAGTGATCACAGTATTATTAATATTCCTGTTAGCGTACACATAATATTCTCCCGGCTGCAAAGTGATCTGTTCAGCAGCGCCACTGGCTGTACGACTGGCATTGGTAAGATAACTATACCATGTGCCGGCTGCAGGGAATGTAACCGTAGCAGTTTGCGCAGTTACATCAAAATTTCCAATCACTACCACTTTTAATGAGTCATCATTCAGTACAAGCGATTTGATTGCTCCGCCCATATCCCAGGTAACTGCATTGGTAGTAAACGTGGTTTTATAATTAGGTGTCAGCTTCAGCTTGATCAGTTTGGCATACACATCATACAAAGCCTTTCTGGCGGGTTGATTATAGAAATCCCAACGGATGGGCTTTGCATCTAATCTGCAGCCACCGGTAGCATCCACGCTACCATTGGAACAGGTGTTGATAGAATATTGATATCCCAGTTCTCCAAACTGCCACATCATTTTAGGCCCCGGAATCATTGCCCAGAATGCAGCGGCCATTTCATCTCTCTTTAAAGCAGTTGCTGTGTCTTTAACAGAGTAAGCGCCTGCGCCATTTCCAAATGAAATATTTTTATACATAAGGCGCTCTTCATCATGGCTCTCCTGGTAAGCAACTAATTGCGGATTTGTCCAGCTACGGCTTTTAGAAATAGCCCCGCTGAAATCCGATCCGGCACTGTATCCCATGGTGGCCTGGTTAAAATTGTAATTAAGATTACCCCACAGTAACATGCCATAATTAGATAATTCTGTTTCCTCCGTATTAGCAGCAAAATGCTCGAGTATGCAATAAGCGTTTGGCGATACCTGTTGAATGGTATCATAGATCCTCTTCCAGATAGCCACCCTGCCTGCATCATAGTTACCCCATGCACCTACATCGTTCGGGTTGTTTATCTGCGTAAACCCTTTTGAAAGATCCCAGCGAAATCCATCCAGTTTATATTCTGTTAACCAATGACGTACTACTCTTGCTACAAAATCTTTTGTAGCCTGACTTTCATGATTAAAATCGTTTCCTACATTATAAGGATGCGTAGCAACCGGATTTAACCATGGGTTATTGGCTGCAGGGCGGTTATTAACTGCATCCCAATACAATTGGGCCTGCGGTGCAGAACCCATGCAATGATTCATTACAAGGTCCATGATTACTGCAATACCCTGTTGGTGACAGGCATCTATAAACTGCCTGATCGAAGTTTCAGTACCATAAAATTTATCCGGTGCTAAAAAGAAATTCGGATTATAACCCCAGCTAAGATTTCCTTCAAACTCGCTGAAAGGCATGATCTCAATGGCGTTTACACCAAGGCGCTTAAAATAAGTGAGGGTGTCTTTCAGTGTTTGAAAATTCTGGGCGCCGATAAAATCCCTGATCAGTAATTCATAGATCACCAGGTTCTTTTTATCAGGACGCTGAAAATTTGTTACCTGCCAGTTATATGCCGGTTTAGCAGTTTGCAGCACACTCACAATTCCTGTTGTTTTACCTGTTGGATAGGCTTTCAGGTTTGGATAGGTTGTAGCAGGAATGTATTTATCGTTATTAGGATCTAATACTTTTTCTGTGTAATAATCCGCGATATGTAGAGTACCATCAACCAAATATTGATACGCATATTCAGTACCGGCTGTTAATCCCGTAATGCGGAGCCAGAAACGGTTTCCATCGGGTGTTCTGTTCATTTGAGAGGCAAGCGTTTCTGTCCAGTTATTAAAATCGCCGATAACAGATACCCTGTTTTTTCCCGGAGCGTATAATACAAGTGATACCGAAGTATCTCCCGGTTCATAGTTAATCCCATCTTTTAAACCTGAAGGCAATGCGGCTACAGTAACACCACTGGTAACAAGAAATGAAACCGTATCTCTTGAAGTTACCGTGCCATCAGTGGCTTCTGCTATAATTGTTTGCGTTCCTGCCGCTGTTATTACTGCATCTGCACTAAGGTTTATTACTGCGGCGGCAGATTTAATAGTGCTGTTATTAAACAGTATGTTTAAAGTAGCAGATTTGCTGGCCGATGCGGCAACCGCAATATGATCGCCAACACTGGCCGAAATCGTTTGCGGAACTGCTTTAAAAAGAGGCTGCATCAGCGGCGTATCTATGCGTGCATACAAACCATCATCATACACAGGAATATACATATCAGACGCATCTGCATTACGCTGCACCTTGCTCCCATTGCCGCTTCTGAAAAGAATGGCAATTTTCTGTATATGCTCTGCTGCATTTGTGATGTTGAAAAAAGATCTTAATGCACCACTGATGGTGAATGTCCATTTATTGGTACCGGCCGATGTTGTCTGAACAATTGCTGCCGGTGCGCTGAAGCTACCTCCGCTAATTACATATTTCCAGTCAGACCCACTGGTACTCAGGTTGGTGATTACACCAATATGAACATATACATCGGTAACAGGTGTATAACCCAATAAACCCTGGTTGCCTTTTGTTGCATCACAGGTAATTGTTACAGGGGTAGATGTTTCTTTGATGAATGAAGGTGACCACTGCAATAACTGGGCATGCGATATACATGCAGAAAGCAGTAATATTACTAAGGCGAAGCATCTCATGGTCAGATAAAATTCAAAATGAATCAGAATCTATAATGTGTAATTTTTACACATTATAGGTCAAATTTAACACTTTTTTTAACTTTCCTAAAAAAATGATTTAAAGCTGTTTTAAAGCTTAGACCCCTTTTAAAAAAATTAATTACCCGGGGTTTTTAAAGCCACGTAGAGAAGGCATTTTTTCTCATACAAAGGCTGCATGATTGTGAGATAACCCGGCAGGTTATACTGTTTTGTATTTAATGTTATGCTTACAATGCAGGTGAGTGGTGAGTAGTGAGTGGTGAGTATTAAACACCCACTGACCACTCACCACTCACAATTACAAACGTTTCAGTAACTTTGCCCCGCAGCACCAGGTTAGTGCTGCTCAATACCTGATCATTTGAAACGGACAATTATTTTAGTAAGCTTACTTATTGCCTGCACTGTTGGCTATAGCCAGCAGAAAGCTGTTACTGCTGAAAAAAGAGTGACCGATGTTTCACCTACAGGTTTTCAGAGCAGCCTTGTTCAAGGCAAGCTGACTTTGAATAAAAGCTTCATGAAAACTGCCAGTGGGGATTCCTTCACTTCTTCTTATGAAGTAGTTGCCCTTAGAGATTCAGCATTATTGAATAATGGCCAACCGGTTAGTATACAGCTTACCCAGCAATCATTCGAGTCTCTCTTCACTAAAACAACTCCGGCTTTAGCTGCTAAATGGGCATTTATCAGTAAATATGTTAAAGACAAAAAACTCCTGCTAACGGAAGAAAGTGGCTGGATTGCTGCACTGGGTTATTTCAACCTGTATAACTGATACTGTACAACGGATAAAATTCCGGATTAAACATACGCTCATCAATCATCATATGATTGCTGGTGACCGTTCTTCAATAAATGGCAACAGAAAGCTATCATATTTCTTCAGTTTGCCTAACTTTAGCTTACCCCGGCGTATCAGATTTTGCTATTATGAACCAACTTAAACGGAAAGGCATGCGGTGGCTATTGACCCTATTATGCTTTTTCCAGACTGTGATCGTTTCAGCACAGTGTCCTCCTAATATTGGTTTTGAAGCAGGCAGTTTTGAAAACTGGGAATGCAGTATTGGCAGTATCAGTGCCTCAAGCGGAGATATCTCTTTAAATCCTTCAGCACCCATAGGAGGAAGGCATTCATTATTCCAGAATAGTAATTTCCCGGTCAACGATCCGTTTGGGAACTTTCCTGTTAATTGTCCTAACGGCAGCAACTTTTCCATTCAATTAGGTAACAGCTCAACCGGCAGGCAGGCAGAGCGTGTAAGTTATACATTCACGATACCGGTAGATGATGATAATTACAGTATCATTTATAACTATGCAGTTGTATTTCAAAATCCCGGGCATGCCGATTGGGAGCAGCCCAAGTTTACTGCCAATGTTTTTGATGTGAGTAACAATTCCTATATCGGTTGCAGTTCTTTTTCCTATACCGCTTCATCCAATTTGCCCGGGTTTAAACTTTCTAATTTACGCGACAGTGTTTTTTATAAACCATGGACACCGGTAACCATCAAGTTATCAGGCTATGCGGGAAGGACCATTCGCCTTGAATTTACAACGAACGATTGTACAAGAGGTGGCCATTTTGGATATGCTTATGTGGATGTAAACCAGAACTGCTCCTCACCCATTTCAGGAAATATACAATGTGCCAATGATACCTCTCAAACCCTTACTGCGCCTTTTGGTTTTAGCGGGTACCGTTGGTTTAATTCAGATTTTTCAAAAATTCTCAGCACTGATATTACTTTATCAATGACGCCTGCACCGGCAGTGAGTACAGTATTTGCAGTAGAAGTAACCCCCTTCGTTGATCAGGGTTGTATTGATACAGTGTACACAACCATTGCCTACACGCAGGAAGTAATCAATTTAAAAGTGCCTGCCGCACCGGTACAATCCTGCGTTACCACACCTGTTGACCTGACTACTAAATCTTTCACCAGCGGAAGCAGTCCGGGCCTTAGCTTCGAGTATTTTTCAGATCCGGGTTTGCTCAATTATATCCCTGTGCCATCAAAAGTTAACAGTGGTGGTGTTTATTATATTAAAGCAACCAACAGTGTAGGTTGCATAAATGTGAAGCCGGTAACCATCATTATAGATGACTATCCAGCGTTTAAAGTAACAGACCCAACGCCGGTAACCAGGCCCGGTACGGTAGATCTGTTTTCATTTGTATCCGGCAATACCACTGGCATCAGCTTTTCGTATTGGAAAGATGCGCTTGCCACCATTCCGGTAATTAAACCAGATGCCATCGGACAGAATGGTATTTACTATATCAAAGGAACCACCACGGGTGGTTGTGCCATTGTTACTGCCGTTAAAGTGGTGATTAATGAAGCGCTGATTATTCCACCCAATGCCTTTTCACCCAATGGCGACGGGATACACGATGAATGGGTTATCCCATTATTAAGTCTTTACCCCGACTGTATTGTTGAGGTATACAACCGCCTGGGACAACAATTATTCCGATCGGTTGGATATAACAAACCATGGGATGGAAAATACAACGGCATGGTTCAGCCTGTTGCCACCTATTATTATATTATCAAGCCCCGGGCAGATCTGCCAGCGGTGGGTGGAAGTGTTACCATCGTGAGATAAAACGCATCGCGCCTTAGCGAGCAATTAATTCACGCAAAGGCGCTAAGGCGTGATTGATAGACAACATTTATCCCGTTCCTGATTGCCCCCGCTTCTTTACTTAGCCCTTGTTTATGTACATTCGTAGGCCAAACAACTATTTATTTAATTGCCCGTATGGATGTAAAAATAGAAGCCAGTTGGAAAGAAGTATTGAAGCAGGAGTTTAATAAACCCTATTTCCTGCAGGTGGCCGCGCATTTAAAAACAGAAAAGGCATCCGGCGCCACCGTGTATCCACCCGGCTCTCTTATTTTTAATGCATTTAACACCACCCCATTTAATGAGGTAAAAGTGGTGATACTGGGGCAGGATCCTTATCATGGTCCGGGACAGGCACATGGTTTAAGTTTTTCGGTGCCAGATGGCGTGCCTCCCCCACCTTCGCTGGTAAATATTTATAAGGAACTGCATGCAGATATCGGGATGCCGGTTCCTAAAACAGGTAACCTTACCAAATGGGCGAGGCAGGGTGTGTTTTTACTAAACGCCATGTTAACCGTTCGGGCCAACGAGCCGGCAAGCCATTCAAAAATTGGCTGGATGGATTTTACAGATGCAGTGATCAGAAAAATATCAGACGAAAAAAAAGGCGTTGTGTTTTTATTATGGGGGAAATTTGCACAGGAAAAACAAGTGTTGATTGATGAAACCAAACATCATGTATTAAAAGCCGCACACCCCTCGCCTTTTAGTGCTGATAAAGGCTTTTTTGGTTGCAAACATTTCAGCAAAACAAATGAAATACTGGTGGTACAGGGGTTAACACCGATTGATTGGGAGATACCCCAAACCCCCTAACCCTCCCGCTAAGGCGGGACAAGCGCTGAAGGGGGAATTGGAGATTTGATTTTATAAACAGTTTATCATTAATGCAGACAGCTAAAAAAATATCAGGGAATAAAATTTCTTCAGGAATTGGGGTGCAGATCTTTGCACGCATCTGGGCACTATGGGCACTGCTGTTGTTTATTGCCACACTACTTATTGCCATCTGGTTTTATCTGCCCTGCTTTGTTTTAGAAGAACCTTCAAAAGCGCGCTGGCACAGAATTGTATCAAAGGTTTGGATGATGGTATACTTAAACCTGATCGGGTGCCCCATACGGATTAAAGGAAAAGAAAATTTTGTTGAGGGCACTAATTATATAGTAGTATGCAATCACAACAGCCTGATGGATGTTCCTGTAAGTACGCCGTTTATGCCGAGAGCCAATAAAACAATTGCTAAAAAAAGCTTTACCAAAGTACCCATATTTGGCTGGATCTACGCTTTTGGCAGTGTGCTGGTTGACCGTAAAAGTGATGCCAGCCGGAGAAAAAGTATTGAAGACATGAAACAGATCCTGGCTATCGGATTAGATATGGTGATCTATCCCGAAGGTACCAGAAACAGGACAAATGATCCGCTGAAAAAATTTTATGATGGTGCTTTTCGTTTAGCAGTTGACACACAAAAACCCATTCTGCCTGTGGTGCTTTTTCATACAAAAAAAGTGTTGCCCGCCAGCCGGTTCTTCTACCTGATTCCGCATAAACTGGAAATGCATTTTCTGCCTGCAGTATCTTCAACAAATATTTCTGCAGATGAATTGAAAGAAAAAATATTTAAGATCATGTGGGATCATTATTCACAATACGATCATCAGTAACTGGAGAATGTTCTGCTCCGGTTAATCCTCAGATCGCGCAGTATACCGGATTTAGGGCTGAGTGTGATATTGAATGAACGGTACAGTCCTATTGGGGTAACATTAATAGATAACTGCCAGCAATGCATCTCACGCGTAATAAATGCACTTAGCTGATTCAAGGTATTTCTTGTAACATCATAATAGCCTGTGCCACCCAATTTCCATTTTTCGGTAAGACTGAAATCACCATTAAAATTCAGGCTGGAAGAGGATTGTGTTTCCCATCTGCTAAAATCCCTTTTAAGGTTTCTCGAAAAATTATATGAATAAGACAGGGTAAGGTTCCATGGTATATTAAAATCAGTAAACTCAGCCGGGTTAGAGCGGGCATATTGTAACTGGCGTTGCTGCTCATCGGGCGTCATAAAAGGATCTACGGGCAGTTGCCTTGTTTTATCATCTTTCCCATCTTTCGATTTACTTTTGAACGAGGTAGAGATCGCAACGTTACCCCCGGTTATCCTTCCAAACTTAAACCGTTTGGGATCCCACAAAATCCTGTTCACCGGATATCCCCTTCTATCTACATCGTAAGGGTTGAGATTGGCTGATGCGCTGATATTGATTTTCTCAAATAAAGTGCTGCGTGCATAAAAGGTAAAATTGCCCAACGCAAAACTGTCTGCCAGTAAATTATAAGAAGAGTTGAAACCAAATCCATCCAGTAACCTGATCTTTTTACCCGGAGCTTTGGCAGAAGTATCCGTTTTGTCTTTCACTTTCATCTCCAGCAGGTTGTCTATCCCAAAACTAATGCCGCCAAATACACCTTCAGAAAACGATTGTATGATCCCTCCATCAAACTGTGAAAAACGTAATTTAGTACCGGCCGTATCTACCTTTGTGCTATAATAATATTTGCTTACGAAATCAGGGTGATAACTCAATCCAATGGTTGGACGTATCTCGTGCCTGATGGCCATAATTTTGCTGGTGGGCTTAAATTGATAAGTACCAAATATCCTTGTATTGATACCCAGGCTAAAATTCATCTGCCTTGCCGTGTACAATCCTTTCTGGATAGTGGTATCTAATTTATTGCGGGCAGTGTCCCAATGTTTAAAAGTCCGCTGCCCATACCAACGTTCCTCATAAGAAATACCTGGCGACAGATTGAATGGTCCCAGTTGAGGAAGTGATAAAGTGATGGGAATATTATGCTGGGCCCCATATTGCAAAGTATCCAGCATCCTTCTAAAACTAAATGCTGTATCATAAAACGATAACTGGTTAAGGAAATTACCACTATAACCTATACCGATCTTCTCATACCATTTACCCGAGCCCACCTGATCTTTTTTCTGGAAAGGATACAACGTTACCACGTTGAAACTTAACGTTGGCAGGTTAAGATTCACAAGGTTGGTTACACTGTTCTGGCTATGGTTAAGATTGAGTGAGAGATTGGCTTTACCCCTCCAGTCTTTAGAATAATTGATGGAAGAACTTAATTGGTTATTAAAATTCTGGTAAGGGTTATTAAGCAGTGATTTGTTGAATTTGGTGCTACCAAAATTTACACTGGCAGAAAAACTGCTTCCCGGCCGGGCGCGGTTATCGCGGCTATGGCTCCAGTTGATCATATACGATTGTGAGGTATTGAATTCTTCTTTCGATCCTCCTCCCCTGTTCAGTGTTTTCGTACTCTGGAAAGTAACATTCAGGTTACCTGTATATTTATATCGTTTAATGTATTTTGAATTCACGTTCAGATTCCATCCGCCATAAGAATAGAGATTGGCTCGGGTGGTAATATCAGCATATTCACTGAGCACTTTATAATAGCCCAACCCTTCCAGTCCCAATCCAAAATCTTCACTGGAAGTAAATGCCGGAAATAAAATACCCGAATGCCTTGCACGGTTTAGCGGGAATAATCCAAACGGAAGAAAAACCATAGGTATAGGCACCGATTCAATTTCGGGGTACACCCTGCCTGTTACACCCAGTTTATTATTTACGATCTTCATTCTTCGCGAACGGAAAGCGAAGTGGGGCGTATCAAGGTTGCAGGTGGTAAAACGTGCATCCCGTGCAAACACTTCTTCTGCATTGATCTTTTTTAACAACCGTGCATTCAGAAATATTTCTCCTTCCTGCAAGAAAGTGTTCTTGGTTAAGCCTTTTGCATTTTTAAGACTGTAAAAAATAGAATCACTCACTGTTTTCATCTCTCCCTGCGTAAACTGTGGCTTACTTAAAGGGTTACCGGTAGAATCAAGCGAGCCATAGGCTTTTACCGTTTGCGATTGCTGATCGTATTGAATGGTAGCCGCTTCCAGGTTCAGGTCTTTATAATCTGTTTTAGCTTTCCCGTACAGGAACAATTCTTTGGTAGAAACTACCAGAACGCCCGAATCATCTGCATGGTATTTAATTGTGGCGTCAACAGAATCTTTAGACATGACCAGTGTATCCACCCTCACCACCGAATCGGCCTGCTGATTTTTTACCGTCGTATCTGACGGAAATAATTTGGTACGGGTAGCAGGAAGGGTATCTTTTTTGCTTTTTTGGGGAACGGTATCGCCGCTAACCAGAACATATCCAAAATTTGGGTTAACATGCCCGGCGGCCTGCACATAAAACGTTAATATGAGCAAATATGCGGCTCCTACAATACCAAGGACTGTTTTTACGTTAATTTTGTAGCGTTTACTCATGGTTACAAAGGCAAAAATAGGGTCTTAGATGTGTAAATACTATTCCTGGCAAAATCCTTTAACGAAATGATATGATGATAAGAAAATATGCTGCTTTGCTTTTGTTAATACTGTGCTCCGTGTTTTCGAGTTCATTTACTGCTAAACAAGACAAGCCCGTACAAAAACAGGCGCTTAGAAGGATTATTATTGATGCAGGCCATGGCGGCGCTGATTTTGGAGCTTCCGGACGATTTTCGCATGAGAAGGATATTGCTTTGGCCGTTGCATTAAAGCTGGAGCAGATGATCCATGATGAGATACCGGATGTGGAGACCTACATGACAAGACGCACCGATGTGTTTGATCCGGTAACTGAAAAAGCGAAGATCGCTAATCGCGAAAAAGGTGACCTTTTTGTGTGTATCCACGTAAATGAAGGCGGTGGCGCTATTAAACACAGCGAATTTGTCGGGTACAAAGAAGTAACCAAATACAGGGGCAAAGGCAAGAAAAAAAAGGCTTATACAGCCAAAGTAAAAGAATACCGCTACTGGACAACCCCCAATCCTGCCAAAGGAACCGAGACTTTTATTTATGGGGTTGATAAAAGCAATGCAGCCAAAGCGGCACTGAGCGCCAATGAAGATATGTACCTGGATAGTGTATCTGCCAAAGAACTGAAAGACTTTAACCCTAATGATCCGGCCAAGATGATGATCATTAACATGAAAACCCAAACCTATTTCTCCAGAAGCGCCAACCTGGCCCTTACCATTGAAGAAGAATTTCAGAAAGTAGGACGTATCAGTCGGGAAGCCAAGCAAAGACAAAAAGGAATTTGGGTGTTACAGGCTGTAGCTATGCCGGCCGTATTGGTAGAAACAGGCTTTATTTCCAACCCCGAAGAAGAAGACTACCTGAATAGTGAGCAGGGACAAAAAGAGATCTGCGAAGTATTAGTTAAATCGCTGAAGCGTTATAAATACTCGCTCGAAAAGCAAATGTCCAATGTGAGCGGCGCTTCAGGATTGCGCAAATAAACCATCAGTCATTTTAACAGGCCTAACTACTACCCATCACGGGAAGAAACCTTAGATTTGTGGCCTATGAAGATATCGAACGAAACGAAAGTGGGTGCCCTGACCGCTATCGCCATCACACTGCTGATACTGGGTTTTAATTTTCTGAAGGGAAAGACACTCTTTAAAACGGGCAATTTTGTTTATGCCAAGTATGAGGACACCAAGGGTATCTTGGTTTCTAACGCGGTTTATATTAACGGTTTCCAGGTAGGATCTGTATTTGATATTGAAAATGCCGACCAAAACCTGTCTTCTATCATTGTAGCTATTAAGCTGAAGGATAATTACAATATCCCCATCAATTCTGTAGCCACTATTAAAGATAACCCATTGGGAGCCGCCAGTATATCTATTAAGCTGGGCGATGCCAAACAATATCTTAAAACAGGAGATACTGTTTTAACCGCTTCCTCAGCAGGATTACTGGGCGATGTGATGAATAAACTGGGGCCTGTGGGCGACCAGATCAAAACAACGGTACACTCTTTAGACAGCGTGCTAAAGAATATCAATACCATATTCGATCCAAACACAAAGAATAACCTGCAGCAGGTAATTGCCAATATCAATAAAACTACCGCCAGCTTAGTGGTATCTTCTGCATCCATACAGGCCATGCTGAATGCGCAATCTGGTTCTATTGCCAAATCAATGGACAATGTGGCAAGTTTTACCAAAAATCTTTCAGACAATAATGAGAAGATCACCAGGATGCTGGGTAATGTAGAGAAGACCACTGATAATTTTTCCAAAGCAGATATCAGCGCCACAGTTGATAAGTTAAAAGCTGCAATCACCAATCTAAACAGTATTCTTGAAAAAGCGGGATCGCAGGAAGGCTCGCTGGGCAAGCTGCTGAACGATAAAACATTGTATAATAACCTGACCAATACCGTACGCAGCGCCAATATACTGATGGACGACCTGCGTGTTCACCCCAAACGGTACGTGAATATTTCTGTGTTTGGCAAAAAAGACAAAAGCGGCCCGTTAATGGCGCCACTGAACGATTCTACCCAGAAGAAACCCTGATGCTTTTAAAGAAGGTTATATACTTATTATTCCTGTTACTTGCGGCCCATACGGTAATGGCCCAGCGTACGGCGGCTGATACCACACAGCCCGAAGGTAAATTGCTGGAGATCATTTCATCTGACAGGTTGGGGCTTGTTTCAGTGGATTCTACACACAGGTACACCACTCTTGTTGGTAAAGTAAAAGTAAAGCAGGATAAAACTTTATTTTATGCCGACAGCGCTATTCTGAACGAGATAGATAACTCACTCGAAGCTTTTGGCAATATCCATATCAACGATGCTGATAGTGTGCACACCTATTCGCAATACCTGAAATATCTGGGTAAAGAGAAAAAAGCTTTCCTGAATAAGAAAGTAAAACTCACCGATGGCAAAGGCACTCTAACCACAGAAGCGCTGGAGTATGATGTTACCCTGAAAATAGGCACCTACCTGAATGGCGGCAAACTGGTGAACAAGAAAACAGTGTTAACAAGTACCGAGGGTTATTATTATGGAGATACCAAAGATGTGATCTTCAAACGCAAAGTGGTATTGATTGATCCGGAGTATAAAATTTATACTGATACGATGCAGTATAACACCTCAACAGAAATTGCCACCTTCACCTCTCCCACCACCATGTACGATACAGCAAGGAGGATCATTAAAACAAGGGAAGGATATTTTGATATGAAGAACAAAAAAGGCATGCTCTTTAAACGCTCTGTTATTGATGACAGTACTTATACTTTTACTGCCGACGAGATGGCCTTTGACGATTCTACCAAGCTGAGCGAATTTCGCGGCAACGCGGTTTACCGGGGAAAAGATACGGCGCAGGGTTTTGATATGATTGCCAACAACATCAAAACAAACAGGAAAAAAGATATTTTACTGGCCACCCAAAAACCTATCCTGCTGATTAAACAAGGAAGGGATTCTATTTTTATTACTGCCGACACTTTGTATTCTGCCAGGTTATCCGACCTGCTGAAAGTAAAACGGGTGCCGGTTATCAGGGATTCTATCCCTGATAAAAAAGGAGCCGATAGCACAGCAAATAAATCAGACAGCACTACAAAATATTTTGAAGCCTATTATCATGTAAAAATATTTTCAGATTCATTGCAGGCAAAGGGAGATAGTTTGTTTTATTCATTGCAGGATTCTGTGTTTCGCTTATTTACCAGTCCGGTTGTTTGGGCACAGGAGAACCAGATATCGGGCGATACCATCTATCTCTATGTGAAAAATAAGAAACCTGAGCGCCTCTATGTTTTTGAAAACGCCATGGCCATCAGCCGGGTTGACAGTACCCAATACTTTAACCAGGTAAAAGGAACCACCATCAACGCTTATTTTATTGATGGCAAGATCAATTTTTTACGAGCCAAGGGTAATTCGGAAAATATTTATTACGGGCAGGATGAATTTAAAAAATTCATCGGTGTAAATAAATCCAATGCCGATATTATTGATATTTTATTTGACGAAGGCAAAGCCAAACGCGTAACTTTTCAACGCAACCTGGATGGAACCATGTACCCCATGCGCCAGGTAAATCATGAAGAAATAAGATTGCGCGGATTTAAATGGATGGATAATATCAGACCGAAGAGCAAATATGAGATACTGTCTAATTAGTAATTAAAAATTAGTAGTTAGTAATTAACGCTACTGCCATTTCTGTACTGCTGCGCATTCAGCAAAACTCATTTCGCATATATCAGAGAACCTCATACTGTAACCGATCAAACCGTGCCTTCTCGCCCGCTAAGCTTAGGCGAGCGCGGGAGTGCCTTGGTGTGCAAAAAAAATATCACACCAAGGCACTAAGGCACGGTTGGGAGTACTACTAAACAAAGCAGCTATCTTTTCAATAGCTGCTTGCATGGATTGGTGAGGATGAGTTAAACTCCTTTTCTCCTCAACTCTAAAACTCACCCCACATATATTCGGAAACTCAGTATTATAAAAAATCAAACCGTGCCCTTGTGCCTTGGTGTGCAAAAAAAATATCACACCAAGGCACTAAGGCACGGTTTGGAGTACTACAAAACAAAACAGCTACCCTTTCAGGTAGCTGCTTGTATTGATTGATGAGGGTAAATTAAGTATCATTTTTCCTGAAACCTTACCCAACAGCCTCAGAAATTACAAATTACTAATTACTAATTATTAATTGCCTCCTCTCCCTTTAATCAACTGTACCACCTTGCGTTTAGTGCCCTGTATCATTTCTGCATAGTAGGTACCGCTGCTGTAGTTATGACCAATCTGGATGCTGCTGTTTGAAGCGATCTTAGACCTTGCATCAATTACCCTGCCACTGCCATCCATTACACGTAATTCAACCGGTGTTTGATAACGGCTTTCAAATTTCAATGTAAAGTAAGTGGTGCTTGGGTTTGGCATCACGGTAACCTTCAGTTCTTCTTCACTGATTGTTACTGTTTTCTCATCTGTTGCTGTAGACTGGTTTACAAATGTTGAAGCAGTAACCAGTGCAACAGGAGCAGCGCTGCAATCGAAGCTGTTCCAGATCACATTCTTGCCTTTGCTCTCAACTTCTTCAGCAATAAACAATCCTGTCATATAAACAAAGTTGTTACCCTTGCCATAATACCTGTCGTCGTCATCATCCTTGTCGCTATCGCCTCTGCCGTTTCCATAATCACCATAATAGTAGCCACCGGTAATTTTCAGTTTGCCTTTCGGTGCATAGATATTAGCAGTCACCTTCGTATCTCCACCCTTAACAGTGAACTGTGCGTCATCTGATTTTTTATTTCCGAGGTAGAAAGTGACTTTATTGTTATCAGGATTAACGTATACCTGGCTTCCAATGTTTACGCTTCCGCTTACCAGTACTTTGGTATCAGGTGCAAATCTTACATAGCTGTAACCGGTTCTTGGTCCTTTTGCTACGTCCAGTTTATCAATATTAATTGTTGAAGCGGTAAAGGTTACTCTTGCTCCCTGTTCAACTTTGATAGATCCGAATATGGTACCTGTAAGTGTTGTATTAGATCCTTTTTTCAAAGTCAGATTTCTGAAATTACCATTTACAGTGGTTGTACTGTTCTTCGCTACTTCCTTATTAGGCAAACCGTTGGTATTGGCAGTGCTCTGCAACATAACCGGTAAAATAATACCGGTTGCAGCAGCATAGATAGGGTTAGCGATAATAATATTAGAGCCATCCTTATCTATGTGTTTGGCTTTTACAAATGAACCCGGAGAAGATACAGAACTGTTTTTACGGAATGAGGCTTCTCCTGATGCAGCAATTACACCCACACTTCCACTTGCTACCGTATTGTTCTCGCCCAGTTCAACCTCCTTAGTGGCAAGGATGGTATAGCTGGCCGCAAGCAGGTCTTTCTGGAAGGTATAGTTTGTTGCTGCGCTTGTGCAACCGTTTATAGTAACAGCTACACTGTATACACCATCCCCATTAGTCTGGCCTAAACTGATCTGCTGTGCATTACTAAATACACTGTTACCGGTGGTCCATTGATAGGTTGCCCCGCCAGCTGCAGTATTCGCAGTAACTGTGATCTTATTACAGAATGCATCTGCATTGCTTACTGCAATGGAAGGAGCCGCAGGTAATCCATTAATTATAACTGTAGCATTAGATACTACTGTGTTACCACAAACATCTGTTATCGTCCATGTAACAGTAGATACCCCGGCACTGAACGCACCGCTTGCATCAACTCCTGTACCTGTTCTGGTAACAACATTGTTAGATACCACCTGGTAATTTACAGTCACTCCGCCGCAATTACCTGAAACAGTTATTGCAGGTATTGTGTAAGTGCCGGCAGTATTTGTACATAAAGACTGATCAGGTATTCCGGTAACTATTGTAACTAATTTATTCTTAACAGTTACAATAGCTGTATTACTGTTGCTGTTTCCACTGGCATCTGTAACAGTTAAGGTAACCGTATTATCACCAAGGTTTGATGAATTGAAACTGCTCTTACTTAAACTATAAGTTGCAATACTGCAATTATCGCTGCTGCCGTTATCCACCTGGGCTGTTGTTATCACAGTATTTCCTGTTGCATCAAGGTATACGGTGATATTTTGTGTAAGAACGGTTGGTTTTTCTGTATCGTTTACTGTTACTGTTTGAACTGCCGTATTGGTCCATCCATGAGTATCTGTTACAGTCCATGTAACATTGGTTGTGCCCACAGGGAAGAATGATGTCGGATGATCATTGGTAATGCCGTCCACACCACAATTATCCCCTGCAACCGGTGAGGCAAGGTTAACTATGGCGCCACAAACACCTGGACTGTTTCCGATAGTCAGATTAGTTACGCTGATAGTCGGCAATTCATTATCGATCACAGTTATTTTTTGTGTAGCGGTATCATTCACGTTTCCGCTCAGGTCGGTTACGGTCCATGTAACAACCGTTGTGCCCACCGGATAGAAGTTTGATGGGTGATTATTGGTAACACTGGCAATACCGCAATTATCGCTGACTATCGGATTACCAATACTGAGAATAGTTGCACCACACTGTCCCGGAGTGTTTGGTACACTGTAAGATTTAGGAGCAGTTACCTGTGGTTTTTCAGTATCAGGAATATAGGCAGGTGTGATGGTTGCAGATGCTGTACATCCATTCGCATCAGTTACTGTATATGTGTATGTTCCTGCTGACACAGTATAATTTCCCGTACCGCTATATGGAGCTGTTCCGCCTGTTGCGCTTACTGTAATAACAGAAGATGGTTGATTACAACTAATTGAAGTAGCTGTTGCAGAAACACTTAGTATAGTGGGTTCAGTGATGGTTTCGGCAAATACAGTTTGGCAGTTATGGGCATCTGTCAGAACATACGTATAAGTACCGGCAGTTTGATTACTATGATAAGTAACACCCTCTGCCATACCTTTTACCAATAAGTCGCCGTTACCCTGGTTCGCTAACTGGTAAGGGGCTGTACCACCGGTAGCAGAAAAACTCAGATCACTCACCCCGCCATTGCATAAGATCGGTGTAGCCTGGTGAGTAACATTCAATAGGGCCGGCTCGGAAATTGTAAAGTTGATTGATACACTGTTGCCACCAAGATCAGTAAGAGTAATTGTATGCGTTCCTGCAGCTAATCCTGTCAGATCAAAAGATTTGCCCGGCGCAGTCGATGCCGCACCTCCGTCAAGAACATAAGAAACAGCACCGATGCCATTTTCGAAACTAATGGTGGCAGAACCATCAGATGCACCAAAGCAACTCACATTCTTTTGTGCACTTACCTGAACATTTGATATAGGGCCGGCGCAGGTACCCCCAGCAGGCTGAAAGCCGGGAGCAGCTATATCCGCATCTGTTCCATCGCTAAGCCATGTATTATGAGTTATGTTAGTACCGCTGATAGTGGTATTAATGGCCGATCCAACACTGGTACCCCACCAGTTACAATTCAGATCAGCGGCAAATGTTCCGGCACCTGATACACCGGTGCCTTGCGTAACATTACTATTGGTGTTGCCGGTTAGCGAGTTGTTGCTGGCAACAACAGTTAATGTTTTTCCTGCCTCCGATTCAAGGTAAAATCCGTCTGTATTATTTCTGATAATGTTATTAGTGAAATTGGCTGACACATCAGATGTGCCATATCCAAACAGGTCAGTGGTAACATATACACCCATGCTATTGGCTTTATTCAGTCCATCAACCGTATTGCCTGTAAATGTTGTGGTAACAGGTAGCTGTTGTCCTGCACTGGCAAGGCCCACATCTACACCTGATATACTATTATTCTGTACAGTTACAGCACGATATGGGGCAAACACCCAAATACCATAGCCTGCAGGCTTACTGTTCAGTATCTGGTTATTACTTATCACATCGCCAATACCGCCACTGCCACCGTTGTTATCGGTATGAATACCACTTCCTGAGCCGATCACAATATTGCCTATGTAAGTGGTTCCTTTTGACCAGTTTGAAACGATGCCATCATTGGCATTGATCACCGTATTGCCGGTGAAAGATCCCGACCCGCCAAAGTTGAATAATGCGATAGAAGATGGATTTCCCTGTACGTTAAATACAAGGTTGTTATTGAAATTGAAAGTGCCACCCGAAGAAGCATACACAGCTCTCAGGTAAATATTCTGAATGGTTACATGATGTACTGTAAGATTATTAAATACCAGATTTGTTGTATGATCTGTTATGATACCATTGCGCGCATCAATGTCTGAGCCTGCTACCAGTTTACCGCTGGTTAAAGAAGGGTTATCACCATTAATGGTTAACTGATCAATGGTTACATTATTTGCCTGTATAAGGAATACATTGCTTGCACCCGCACAAAGAGAACCTGCTAAGGCATTACCGCCGCAATCAGGACTTGATAACGCAGGTAATACTTTGGTGGCAGATTGCCCCTTGCCTCTGATTTCTACTTCCTTATTTACAATTACATTTTCAACATAGGTACCGGCGCCAACATTAACCAGGTCTCCTGTCTGTGCCACATCTTTAATTTCGGCCTGGATCACAGATCCGATCCTCTTTACATTATTAAATGTGCCATAGCTACCCACATAAGAAAAAGCCCTTGGTGTAAAACTTGCTTCATCAGAAAGTGTGATCACTGATTTATCAAAACTGTTGGATGTCCAATACTGGTTCCAGTTAAACTGGCTGTTATCAAGTGTACCTCTGTGGCGGATGTATTGTGTTCCATTTACAAAACTATTGCCGGTTATTACTGCTCCGCCTACTGAATAAACAAACCACGGAACGCCTGTACCTGAACCATTAAAACTTACCATGGCCCAATTACCACCAACTGCATCAAAATAGTTATTCAGGATCTTCCTGTCGGTATATGCACCGCTTTTACCTGCACCACTGCTGATGTCGAGACTGGTGCCTGCTTCAAAACTATTTCCTTCAACCCAGTATTTGGTAATATGAGAAACATCAGTAGCAGCATCATAGCGCCAGTCGTTAATGTAAAGAGAATTACCATCAGATAACCGGCAGTTCTTCATCGTAAAATTTTCACCAAGCACTTCCACTGTCTTATTCTGCCCGCCGGCGGGATCAAGGTAAACATTGAGGCCGGTGATGGTAGCATTATCGCCTTCCACAAAAATGCCACTCGGTCCAAAATTATTGGTCGCATTCAATTGAACATTAGCCACTACATTGGAATAGCTGTTAACGGGCACACCGGAAGCATCAACACCGATAATACTTAAGCCGGGTTTAGCAGCAGGAATAAATAATCCGAACACATAAGTTGTTCCATTAAACAAAGTACTGCCGGGCGCTGATTCAGTATAATTACCTGGGAAAACCAAAATTACATCCCCTGGTTTTGCAGCATTGATAGCTGTTTGAATTTTGAATCCCGGTGTTACCTCGAACTGGTTGGTTATTATTTGTTTGATTGAGGACAATGCAGGATCAGGGAAAGCATTTGCCGATGCGATGGCAGCGGTTTTATTGAGGCGATAATAAGTATACCCCACAGCCGCTGTGTTTTGAACGGCATAGCTATATCCGTTAACAGTGATATTGGTATTTTTAAAGCCTGATTCATCCTGGTTATATACACCAATCGGTTCTGCAAATGAGGAAGTGGTTGCATCAATTACAACATTGTCTGAGCCACGTGCCACAGCAGTAGAAACGTACACTGCCAAACTACCCCATGCGTTATCGCTGGTGGTAAGATGACTGGCATTCACATTCTTACATCCGCTAAACTGAACACCGTTTCCTGAAGTTGAGCCGGTGGCGGTTAAATAACTTACCGTAAGATTATCAATGCCATTAAAATCGAAAGCTGTTTTCCTGGCGCCATTAATGGTAATATGACTCAGGTTAATGTTTGTGATAATAGTACCGTTACCACTGCTTGCATGAATAGGGAATCCCCCGGAAACACCATTAGGTACGATCGTGAGATTACTTAACGATGTATTTGATTTATTGGGATTGATGGCCCATGCTCCGGCAGGTGTTCCGGTTGTATTGATAATAACACCTGCCTCGCTCTGACCAATGATTGTAAGTGAATGATTCAGGCTTAACGTGGCTGTTAATGTATAAGTACCATTTGCTACGTTAATGATATCGCCATCAAGAGCAATACCTACCGCATTTTGAATGGTAAGCTTGGCCGATGCGGGCGACAACCCATTGTTGAGGTTGTTACCTGTTGGAGACACATAATAATTCGTTTGCGCATACGTTAGTTGAGCAACAACTGTAAAAAGAAGTAATAGCAAACCAATTTTTTGACCGGAATAATGGGTAGAAATCTTTCTCATAAACTGATATTATGCGTTAGAAACAAATTCATTTATAAACAATCAAATCATCTGACCAGCGTTTTTATTCCGGGGATGATCAGCTATTCACAACAAGAAATAACCAGCACTACAACAAACGGGGGAAATAAGTATTTCGCCTTATCAAAAAAGGCAAATTGGGGATTTGGAAACACTTACTTCGGTGTAGTTCCGATTCAATGCCAATGGATATTGAAATATCCGATAACTCAATCGCACAGAAGGTTTTCCACATATCAAATTTGTCAATATTTTACGTATAAACAACGGTTTATTTCACCGATAGTTCCGGGTGTTTTAACCGAAGCCGATGTAGTATATAAACTATATCGTGTAAAGGAATCATAGTTTATCTATATACGTAAACCCGGGGGCAGGGGATGCCCTGATTGAAATTTTCTTTTAGCTTTTATAAGCGCAGAACAAGTTAGGAGTCTGGAGTAGTACAGACTCCAGACGCCTAACTCCAGACTCCAAACTCTAATCCCCCAGCCCCCAATCTCTGCCCTTCAACACCGCCGGCACACCATCTGCAATCCATTTAGAGGGCTTCTCTCCTTTCAGCATATAATCAAAAAATTGCTGTTCGCGCACCTGGATGTCTTTCCGGTTCTTTCTTTCTACCAGGTTATGTGCTTCTCCATTGTAAGTAAGCATCCATACTTTTTTGCCCAGACGTCTCATTCCACCATACATTTCTATTCCCTGGTACCATGGAACTGCATCATCAGCATCATTGGCCATGATCACCAACGGCGTTTTTATTTTAGGCAATGAAAAAAGAGCAGAGTTTTCTATGTACAGGTTTGGCTTTTCCCATAAGGTAGCGCCAATTCTGCTTTGCTGTTTTTCGTATTGCATCTGGCGCAGTAAACCACTTCCCCAGCGAATTCCACCATAAGCGCTCGTCATATTCGCCACCGGAGCGCCCGCCCATGCGGCTGCATATAAATTTGTTTTGGTGATGAGGTAAACAATCTGGTAACCACCCCAGCTTTGTCCCTGCAAACCAATCTTTGTGCTATCTACATAACCAAGTTTTACTACTGCTCTTGTTCCACTCAGAATATGATCATAAGCACCCTGACCCGGATGACCTGTTGTGTACCATATATCCGGAACAAATACTATATATCCCCTGCTCACAAAAAATGAGATGTTTAACCTTGAAGGTGTAGGTGCCGGAGGAATATAATTATTCAATGTATTACTGCTCCTGTCGTAGAAATAAACAATCATCGGATATTTCTTAGCGGGATTGAAGTCTTCGGGTTTATATACGATACCTTCTGTTTCTTTACCTGTATACGCTTTCCACTTAAACAATTCAGCCGTTCCCCAGTTATAATTTGACTGTTGCTGATTGATATGTGTAAGCTGTACTGCCAACCCGTTTAATGAATGAACATATACATCAGCCGGTTTAACGTAGGTTTCTTTTGTATAAACCAATACATCTGCATTCTTTGCTTTTTGTATGACCTGATTGATGTTTAATGGCTCTTTAGTTACAACAGTTAATGCATTGTTCTTTCCGGGATCAAATAAAGCAAGTCCTGTTGATTTATCTTTTTCATCAAACATACGCAGGAGTAATTTCTGATCAGCTTTGATAAATTTCTCATCCTGGTTGGTATTTACATACCTGAATTCAATTTTATCTTTTCTTCCGTTGGTAATGCAGACTGATTTTTCAATTCCTTCCGGATCAACGCGCCATATATCGTAACGGTCGTAGATGAATACATATTTATCCTGCTCCATCCATTTCATCACACCATAGGCGTTGGGATCATCAGGCACATCATTCAATTCATCCCTGAGTGAGGTGGTGATATCTTTGGCAGCAGGGTATGTTTTTTTTGTAACTGAGTTATACACGAAATATCCCGGTTTACGCTCATCATAAAACAATAAATATTTTCCTGCATAAGAAGCTGAGATCACATTGCCTTTAAAATCTTTAGTGATCATTTCTGATGCGCCTGTTTCAGGGTTAATGGCATACAAATCATTCAATGCAAACCCCTGCCATTGGGATGCGATTCTTTTACCATAATCAGAAGCTGCATAAAACACATCGCCATCCCCTTCTTTTGTCTGAATCAGGTTTCTGAATTTTTCATTACCCAATTGCACTAATTGTTTAGAGGCAGGATCTATTCGTGCCGGATAATTTCTTTTCAACTCATTCTCCAGATTCTTTAACTGCACAGGTTGTATGTAATCATCATTATAATGCCATACATCCACACTTACTCTTTCAAAATCTGGCAAGGTGGTGTCTTTTACAGGCAATATGCCAATAGTACCCACAAATAACCTTTGTCCGCTTTTACTAAAACTGATAGTGGCGTTATCACTGATGGTCCAGTTGGCTGCCAGGCCTTTGGTATTTCTGTCGGCGATCAATACAGCGCTGTCGGCACCTGCTTTATGATAATACAGTTTATAAAACTTCTGTAATGATTTACTGCTGCTGTCGCGCTCAGCAATAAAAGCCAGTTGGGTTCCTTCTTCATCCATCCGGTATCCTTTGGCATCATTAAATCCTGTAAAAACAACAGCAGATGTGTTTTTTACAAGATCTACCCTTACCACACCTGCTTTAATAAGTGAATCTTTGGTTTTCTTAGTTGTTTCAATCACCAATACAGTTCCTTTTTTGTTGAAGAAATATTCGCTCACCAGCTTAAAGCTGCTCTGCCCGCCGGTTAACAGGTTTAGTAAAACCAGCTCTGTTCCTTCTTCAAAAGGCTCTTCTGTTGCTTTAGGGGCAGTTGGAAGTTGCTCTTTTTTAGTGCTGCGTAAAACAGAAAGCCCTTTTTCTTTAACATCATTTGCTTTATTGCGGATACTGTCTGCTACACGCATCAGGCTATCAGCCATGGTTAACATGGCCGTAACTTTGGTAGCCGAATCCGGTTCTGCTTTGCTCTTTGGTGCATCGGCAAGCGGTTTATCCAAAAGGTAGGCCAGCCAGTTTCCGGATTCCTCGGGTACTTTAAAATTTTTAACGCGGGTTATTTTGGTGATAGCATCTTTACCCAGTTCAATAATAGCTAAACTGTCTTTAGGCATGTCATCAGCCTTCTTCTTTTTGATCTTTGCATCGCGGGTATCTTTAAAAAGTGGTTTGATGCGGCAGATCACAAACCGGCTGTTCTCTGTGATCACCGGCCCATATCCCCGGGCGATCTCTTTTTTATAATCACCGTTAACAGATCGCACAACCAGTACCCCATCGCCTTCCTGTGGATTGATGGCGTATGCCAGGTATTTGCCATCGTTGCTGATTAACCGGTCTGAAATACTTTGCCAGCCATCATACACGGTATGATCCAATGGCTTTTTTTGTGCAAAAACGGAAAGAGACAGAATGCAAAACGATATAAAAAAGAGCTTTTTCATCGCAGTAGTTTTTTGAGTATTCCGAAGTTAACCAAAGA
This sequence comes from Sediminibacterium sp., assembly GCA_036758845.1. Lineage (GTDB taxonomy): Bacteria > Bacteroidota > Bacteroidia > Chitinophagales > Chitinophagaceae > Sediminibacterium. The sequence continues at coordinate 15,551 of DAIOVU010000020.1, read as the reverse complement.
ATGGGCAAAGACCTTTTTTGATCTGAAATATTATATGAATGGATGAAATGGCTTTCCGCAATAAGGCGTTCAGACAAATGATGATCGGTTTTGCCTAAACAGATTATTTTTACGCAAAAAACATGAAGCGATTCACCATCATAGTTAGTATTTTTTTCGTTCTCTTATCGGCAAACGCAATGGCGCAGGGCCATTCATTAGTTAAAAAATGGGAAACCGGGCCTATATTCAAAACCCCCGAATCGGTTTTGTTTGATGCCAAAGAAAATATCCTTTATGTATCCAATATTGATGGCGGTCCTGCAGACAAGGATGGCAAGGGTTTTATTGCCAAACTATCTGTAGATGGGAAGATCATTTCAAGCGAATGGATTACAGGATTGAACGCGCCAAAAGGAATGGGACTTTATAAAAATAAATTGTATGTAGCCGATCTTACAGAAGTGATAGTGATTGATATTGATAAAGCAAAAATTATTCAACATATACCCATCGAAGGAGCCGTATTTTTAAATGATATCACTATCGACAAAAGAGGGGCCGTTTATGTAAGTGATACCCGGGTTAATAAAGTTTACAGGATAGAAAAAGGATTTGTTGTTACACTGATCCAGAACCTTCAGGAGCCCAATGGCCTGCTGGCTGATGGTGATGAATTATTGATATTAGATAAAGGCAGCCTGCTTAAAATGCTTGATTCGGGCAGTGTTACCAGCGTAGCCGGAGGCATGGACCCAACCACCGACGGTATTGAAATGGTGAAACCCAATGAATACTTAGTGAGTTCATGGAATGGCGTACTCTATTACATTTACCCGAATGGTGGCAAACAAACACTGCTGGATACCCGCACACAAAAAATCAACGCCGCTGATATCGGTTATGACCCAAAAAACCGCATCGTGTACGTACCAACATTTTTAAATAACGGGGTTGTGGCGTATGAGTTGAGATAATTTTTAATTAGTAATTAATAATTAGTAGTTAGTAATTATTTGAAAGAAATGGAAGCTTAAGTATTACAACATCCATTTATTACTAATTACTAACTACTAATTACTAATTATTTCCTCACACTCTCTTCCTCCCCATCACCCTCAACATTTGCAGTACTACTGAGAATGCAATGAGGGCAAATCCGAAATAGAAACTACTGTCGAGCTGTTCATTTTCTTTGAAAATAATGAAAGCAAGCAATATGCCGTACACCGGTTCCAGGTTAAGTGTGAGGTTTTGTGTAAACGCAGATACTTTTTGTAAGGATTGTAGCATCAGGTTCATGCCCAAAACTGTGCAGAGCCAGCTTAATACCAATAGCCAGGCCCAATCAGACAGGGTAGGCAAAATATAGTTTGTTGGAACATAGTGCAGGTAAACAGGCATAAGTAAAGAAATCACCAGCAATCCGCCGCTCAGCTCATATAGCATAAGCGTTTGCGGAGGTGCCATATAAACATGCCTTTTATTTAAAACAGAAAACAGTGCCGCCAGTAAAGCTGCTGCAATACCTACCAGGATACCAGCACGGTAACGCGTATCAAAATGAAAGATCAGGTAAATACCCAGTAAACTGATGAGCCCCAGTCCTACTTCGGCCCAACTGAATTTTTTGTTTGTGAAAACAGGTTCCAGCACAGCCGTAAACAACCCAACAGAAGAAAAGCAGATCAATCCGATAGATACATTAGACATTTTGATGCTTCCATAAAAGCAAACCCAATGCAGGGCTATTAAAGTTCCAATGCCGAATAATTTTAAAACAGAAGCTGTTGGTATTTTCGTGATCTTCCTTTTCCTGCTAAGCCATAGAAACAAGGTAGCTACTGTTAATATCAACCGGTACCATACCAGCAATCCTTCATTCAATTTAATCAGTGCCCCCAACACCCCGGTAAATCCTGCAAGGAACACAGCAATATGCAATTTGATCAACGCCTGCTTCATAAGCAGTAAAGGAACTGAATTTATTTGATTTATGAAGGGGGGGCAATCGTGAGACGTGAGTCGTCAATCGTGAGTGGTGAGTAAAATTTCATTCACGATTCACGTCTCACGATTGATGATTGACGATTATCTCATTCCCCCGTGCATAAATCTCTTTGGATATTAAAATAAATTGCAGCATATTGTAATCAGTTCCCCCCGCCTAACTATTTTCAAACAAGCAAAGGCATGAACCCAATCATCAGTCTGCAGAACGTATACAAAAGTTACGGTTCTAAACAGGTATTAAAAGGAATCAATCTTACTATTTATCCCGGACAGGTTATCGGTTATATCGGACCGAATGGTGCCGGAAAGAGTACCACCGTAAAGATTTTATGCGGACTCATTTCCGACTATGAAGGAGACGTGATCATTGAAGGTATTAACCTGAAAGATGATCCCATCACCATCAAATCAAAAATCGGATATGTACCTGAGCTGGCTGAACTTTATGATGTATTAACTCCGGTAGAATTCCTTGGATTTATGGCTGAGCTGTATAATATGCCCAAAGAATTGGCCACCGACCGCATTACAAGAATGTTAACTGCATTGGGATTGAATGAGAACATGCACCAGCGCATGGATACTTTCAGTAAAGGGATGCGGCAGAAGGTGTTGATCATTTCCGGCCTGCTGCACAATCCGGATATCATTATTCTTGATGAACCTTTAAGCGGACTGGATGCCAACAGTGTGATCATTATTAAAGACCTTATCAGCAAATTAGCCAAAGAAGGAAAAACCATTTTCTATTGCAGTCATATGATGGATGTAGTGGAAAAAGTGAGCGACAGGATTGTACTCATTAACGAAGGAACGGTGATTGCTGATGGCAGTTTTACAGAGCTGCAGCAACAACAGGGCACACAAAGCCTGGAGCAGATCTTTGCACACATGACAGCCAAAGAATCCCTGTCGGACGCCGCTGATCAACTGATGAATGTATTTGGAAAACAACACAACGATCAATTATGAACCTGATCAACCAACTTTTTTTGCGCATACTGTTATTGCCTTCTGCCCTATACCGCAATATGGGTGTGAACATGGCGCACCTGAAAGCCATACTCACAACCAAACTGATCATTGACGACAGAAGGCCCAATGCCATACATCAGACACAATTAAAAAAACGTTCATCAAAACCTATTAAAGGCGCCACCTGGGGTATCATGTTTTTTACAGCCGTTATGGGTTCAGTATTCCTGCTTTGTTTTGCCGTGGGCAGGGATTATATCACACAACTCACTATTTACTTTTCGTTTTTCATATTTGTACTGGCATCTACGTTAATCACTGATTTTACATCAGTACTGATCGACATACGCGATAACCTCATCATCTTGCCCAAACCTATTAACGATAAAACCTTTTTATTAGCAAGGTTACTGCATATCATTATTCATGTATCTAAAATGGTATTGCCATTATCCTTGCCCGGCATGATATATATCGGTGTAAAAGAAGGCATCAGAGGACTGCTTCCTTTTATATTTCTGGTGCTGGCGGTTAGTTTATTTACTATTTTTCTGATCAATGCCCTGTACATATTTATACTCCGGGTAACCACACCGGAAAAATTCAAAACCATTATCAGTTATTTCCAGATATTTTTTGCGATTTTTTTTTATGGAGGATACCAGTTGGTACCAAGATTAGTAAGTAAAGCTGTTCTGGAAAACTACAGTATCAGTTCTTCTAACTGGGCATGGTTAGCGCCACCTTTTTGGTTTGCCGATAGCTGGCAATTTATGAGAACCCTCCAATTTAGTGCACCATTGGTAACCGGTTTCCTATTAAGCATTATAGTGCCTGCAGCAAGCATCTGGGCAGTGATTAAATACTTCGCCCCTTCGTTTAATCAAAAATTATCGATGATCAGTGGAAGTGAAGGCGAAGGCGCACCTGTAAAAGCAAACAGTAAGGGAATTATTTCTACTACTTCTGTTTACATTACTCAAATAGCCAAACATGTTACAACTGTAGGTGCAGAGCGGATGGCTTTTCTGCACACCTGGAAATTAACAGGACGTAGCCGGGATTTTAAAATGAAAGTGTACCCTTCTCTTGGCTATCTCATAGTATATATTGTAATCATCTTCCTCAGCAATAAAAAACTGTCGCTTGATGAGATCAGGAATGAATCTGCCGGCGGTAAATTCCTTTTTCTCGGTCTCATTTATTTCAGCAGCATGATCCTGGTGATGGCATTGTACCAGTTGATTTATTCCGATAAATTTAAAGCAGCGTGGATCTACTATATCACACCAGTTGATAAACCCGGAAAGCTGATCAGTGGTGCGGTAAAAGCCGCTATTGTAAAATTTTATATTCCTATGGTGGTTCTAACCTGTGTGGCTGCCGTGGCAGTGGTGGGCCCTAAAGTGATCCCTAATTTATTATTGGGTTTATTAAACCAGCTTCTGATCACCGGGATACTTGCATACCTTACCATAAAAGATATTCCTTTTTCTGTTCAGCAGGATACGGCTGCAAAAGGGGGAACATTTATCAGGGGATTATTCAGTATGCTTGTACCGGCAGTAATAGCATTCGGGCATTACCTGGTTTATGCTAACTGGCCCGTGATACTTATTTTCTGTGTCTTATCAGGCATTGCCTCGTGGCTGGTGTTTGATGCAGTAAAGAATAAAAACTGGAATGCGGTGGCGATAAGAAATTACGAATAACGTGTTGTGTTATTAAACACATAGTTACATAGGTCAGGAAACAGGGCATATAGTTCAACTACTATGTTTCTTTTTTGTTTTTCCTATGTACCTATGTGTTTAAAAAGTGATTGGAAATAAAGAATGGCCGTATTATTATATTCTTTTAAAAGTAAATGCATTAATACCATATTGATTTCAATAGCACAACACATCATGAAAGTTTTTTGTTATCCTGCTTTTGAAGTAAGCGCGGGATCAATATCGGTATTTTTTACTTTTTTCCGGTAATTCTTAAAAAGACTTTGCCATTGAATGCTTAATACGCCAAGCACCCCTTCCTTAATAATACCCTTACTCATTTTGCTTACGCCGATCTTTCTGTCAACAAACGTAATGGGTACTTCTTTAATGATAAAACCTAATTTCCAGGCTGCAAATTTCATTTCAATCTGGAAGGCGTATCCAACAAACTGGATCATATCAAAATTGATTGATTCCAGTACTTTCTTTTTGTAACACACAAAACCTGCAGTAGGATCGTTAACTGGCATCCAGGTGATCAGTTTGGTATAAAATGCCCCGCCTTTGGAATATATTTTTCTGTCGAGCGGCCAGTTCTCCGTTTTGCCACCGGGCACATACCTGCTGCCAATAGCCAGATCAGCTCCTTCATTTTTACAGGCATTGTATAATCTTTCAAGGTCGCGTGGATTGTGCGAGAAATCGGCATCCATCTCAAAAATATACTGGTAGTCGCGATCGATACTCCATTTAAAACCGTAGATGTATGCGGTACCTAATCCCAGCTTGCCCTTTCTTTCTTCCAGAAACAACTGACCCGGATAAGTTTCCATCAGTTTGCGTACAATATCAGCAGTACCATCAGGAGAATTATCATCAATTACCAAAACATGGTATCCCTGGTTCAAAGAAAAAACAGCGGTAATGATTGCCTCTATATTTTCCTTCTCATTGTAGGTAGGTATGATAACTATTTTTTCCAAATAATTGGGGGGGGTATTGGCTAAGGTGTAAAGTTACAATATTGGTTGTTTGCAAATATTAAATTTCCCTTTAAGAAAACGATAAAAGCAATTATCAGCTTTTTTTAATAAGTGTACGATTGAGAATTTCGGTCAGTTTTTGCTTGGTATTCATCGGAAAATCCCCTTTCATCATCCAATCATAATACTGTGGTTCCTCTTTCAGCACCTGGGTAACGGGTTTTCCTTTATGTTTACCAAAATTGAATAGCTCTACCCCGTTGTCTTTAATAAACCTGCGGGCAAAATCTACAATATCATCTTCTCCGGTAAATTTTACAATGCTTTCAACCGTATCACCGATCTGCGGATAGCGTTCTACCTGAGCTTCCAGCACCTCCCATGTAGCAGTAGCATCTATTTCTGCACTGTGTGCTCCATCCAATGCTTTCTGGCAATAGAATTTATAGGCTGCACTTAAAGTACGCTGCTCCATCAGGTGAAATACTTTCTGAACATCTACCAGCTTTCTGCCATCAATAGAAAATTCAATTCCCACACGCAGAAATTCTTCTATCAGCATGGGTATGTCAAAACGGTTGCTGTTATAGCCACCCAAATCACAATTTTCCATAAATTGTTTCATCTCATTGGCCACCTGTTTAAAGGATGGCGCATCCTTCACCATTTCATCCGTGATGCCATGAATATCGCTGGAACTTTTAGGAATAGGCATTTGTGGATTGATCAGTTTCCGTTTGGGCGTTCTTGTTCCGTCAGGCATAACTTTTACAATGGCGATCTCCACAATACGGTCTGTGCTGATATTAATACCTGTGGTTTCAAGGTCGATAAAAGCGATGGGGCGGGTTAGTTGCAGTTTCATTAGCGTGTTTAACATTCTTTTCTTATAAAGTAATCTGTTTAGCGAAGGTAAGCATATCCAGTCCATCATAGTTTCCGCTACTCATCAAAAGAATATTGGCATTTTCGTACAACTGCAACTGAAGCCATTGCCATAAAGCAGCAGCTTCATTCATCACCAGTAAACCGGGTTTGGCAAAACCATTATAAACTTTCTCTGCCGGCAAATCCGGCATACGTTTTAGTTCCAGCGCATGTTTGGCATAAAACACAACAGCTACATCTGCTTTATCCATTGCCCCGTGGTACTCCTGCATAAACTGTTCGTTCAGGCTGCTATAGGTATGCAGTTCGAGGAGGGCGATCAGTTTTCTGTCGGGATACTGTTGCTTCACCGCTTCAATAGATGCTTTCACTTTACTGGGCGCATGTGCAAAATCGCGGTAAACCCTTGTATGATCATTTGCTGCCATCAGTTCTAAACGTTTGGCCGCGCCGGTAAAATCACAAATGGCCGAAACAAACCCGGCTGCAGAAACACCCAGCTCTTTACAGGCATAGTAAGCAGCAAACAGGTTCATCAGGTTATGATTTCCAAATACCTGCAGGTTGCCTTTTACTCCATCAATAGTAACTGTAGTAGTTCCGTTTTGAATGGTATGCTCCGGTACCTCGTAGGCCTGGTAACGGATATCACTGCGCAAATTAGCTTCTACCAATTGTTTTAATACAGGGTCGGAAGCATTGTATATCAGCAGGCCATCTTTTTCAATTTTTTGGATGAAGATGATGAACTGTTCCAGGTAAAAATCAAAAGTGGGGAATACATTAATATGATCCCAGGCAATACCCGTAAGAATAGCCACATGTGGAAACAGGAAATGAAACTTAGGCTTCCTTTCAATGGCACTGGCGGGATATTCATCCCCTTCACAAATAATAACCGGGGCCCGGGTAATATTTACAGATTGATCAAACCCTTCCAGCCTTGCACCTACCAGGTAATCAAATTCTTTATTCAGTTTTTTCAACACATGCATGATCATGGCGGTGGTGGTGGTTTTGCCATGACTTCCGCCTACCACTACCCTTTTCTTTTGTTGGCTTTCGTGGTAGATATATTCAGGAAAAGAATATATTTTGAGTCCCAACTCACGGGCCCTGATCAGTTCAGGATTATCGTCTTTGGCGTGCATGCCAAGAATTACGGCATCTATCTCATTGGTAATCAATGCTGGCTGCCAGCCTATTTGGGTGGGCAATAAACCTTCTGCAGACAGGTTAGTTCTGGAAGGTTCAAAGATCTCGTCATCGGTGCCGGTTACATGATAACCTTTTCTATGTAAGGCAATAGCCAATTGGTGCATTACGCTACCCCCTATTGAAATAAAATGGACTCGCATACGTTTTTATTCAGGATTCATCAACAAATTAACAAATTGTGTAAACCTGAAAGGCAACGTTTACACCTGAAAGTTTATCTTTGAAGAGTCGCAAAATACAGCCTAATCTCTCATTTAAACAAGAACATGAAAAAGATTACCCTTTTATTTCTGACTTTTTTAGTGGCAGCAGCCCTGATCACCTCCTGTGCACCAACCAGGAAAGGATGCCCTACTACCAACCCGAAATACTTCCGCCAGTAATTTTTTGAACAAAGTTGTAACCCGGCTGTTTTTATTTAAACGAATTTGATGAACTGGATCCCCCTCACTACAGAAGCACAACTTGAGCAATTACTGGTAAGATCTTCAGAAGTACCCCAGGTTATTTTTAAACACAGTACCCGCTGCGGTACCAGTTCAATGGTATTGAGCAGACTGGAGCGATCTGCCGTCCCGGAAGGCATCGAGTTTCATTTTCTCGACCTGCTTGCTCATCGCCCACTTTCCAATGCTGTTGCTGAAAAGCTGCATGTACACCACGAGTCGCCACAAATACTATTCATTAAAAATGGCGCATGTGTGTATGATGAGAGTCATATGGGTATTTCAATGGATGAGCTGATGGAGCAGGTTAGTCTGGCTTAGCTTCCGCTATACGTTCGTGAGACGTGAATCGTCAGTGGTGAATGGGCAATGGTGAATTGTGAATAAGGGAATGAAATCGGCTTTATTTCATCACTCACTACTCACCATTGCCCACTCACCATTGCCCATTCACAAATGATTATTTCCAAACCATTTATAGAAAAAAAGGCTTCCATGCCTTATACAAAGTTTTTATTCGTCATCTTTGCTGCCCTATAACAAGTACATGGAAATTGCCGGATACATTGCCGCATTATTAATTGGTATATCCCTCGGTCTTATTGGCGGCGGCGGTTCTATTTTAACGATTCCCGTGCTTGTATATCTTTTCCAGATACAACCCAGTATTGCTACAGGTTATTCCTTATTTATTGTTGGTTGCAGCAGCCTGGCGGGTGCTTATAAAAATTACCGCAGGGGAAACATCAACTACAAAGCCGCACTTTATTTTGGTATTACATCAATCATTACTGTTGTACTGATCAGAAAATTCCTGATACCGGTAATACCTGAACATTTGTTTACACTCGGCAGTTTCATCGTTACCAAATCATTGATGACCATGTTGTTGTTTGCAGTTATCATGATCATTGCCTCACTGAATATGATACAAAAAGAAGCTCCTGTTAAACTGGATGTTAATGATCATCATATTCACCTCACTAAAGCACTTATCCGTGGCGTGGAAGTAGGTATTCTTACCGGACTGTTAGGTGCTGGCGGCGGTTTTCTGATCATCCCTGTATTGATATTTTCTTTCCATCTCACAATGAAAGATGCCATCGGCACCTCACTGCTCATTATTGCCATGAATTCGTTGTTTGGGTTTGCCGGCGACCTGTTTCACCATCACTTCAACTGGGCACTGCTCCTCCCGCTTACTACCATAGCTATTACCGGAACCTTTATCGGCCGCAGGCTTGGCCAGGACCTGTCTGGGGAACGATTGAAAAAATGGTTTGGCTGGTTTGTGCTGATCATGGGAATCTATATCATCATTCACGAGTTGTTTATTAAATAGGCGGATTGCGGATTACGGATTGGCGGATTGCGGATTAATGAATTCGTTAATACGACAATCCGATAATTCGCTAATTCGTCAATCTATCTTATTTTCACGCACTTAAAATCTATTAAAATGGTAGAATGGTTACAAAAGCCATGGCCTTGGTATGTGGCAGGGCCGCTTATCGGGTTAATGGTACCGGTTTTGTTATTGATCGGCAATAAAACGTTGGGAATATCTTCCTCACTCAGGCATATTTGCGCGGCATGTTTGCCTTCTAAAATTCCGTTTTTCCAGTACGACTGGAAAAAAGAAAGCTGGAACCTGTTCTTTGTAACCGGGGTTTTAGTGGGTGGGTATATTGCCGCAACTATATTAGCCTCTCCTGCGCCGGTGCAGGTAAATGAAAAACTGTTGACTGAATTACAGCAATACGGTATCACCAATCATGACTCCCTTGTTCCTGCAGAAGTTTTTAACTGGCCCGCTTTGCTAACTGCCCGTGGTTTTATGCTGATGATAGTTGGCGGATTTTTAGTGGGTTTTGGTACCCGTTATGCCGGGGGCTGTACCTCGGGGCATTCTATTATGGGGTTGAGTAATTTGCAATGGTCATCATTGGTAGCCACCTGTTGTTTTATGGCTGGTGGATTTATTATGGCCAATCTTATTATGCCATTCATTTTAAAATTGTAATCCATGCAAGCGAAAGAAACCAATACCGATTTTGAAGTACGTTCCTTAGATGCCATGTGTGTAAACGCAAGCGAACTGCACCATCCCTGGTGGTATGATTTTAAATACCTGATCATGGGTATTTTATTTGGTGTGATATTAACCAAAGCAGAAGTGATCTCCTGGTTCCGCATACAGGAAATGTTCCGCCTGCAAAGTTTTCATATGTATGGAGTGATAGGTTCCGCGGTGGTAACAGGTGCTATCTCTGTATTCCTTATAAAAAAATTCAGGATCAAAACAATTTATGGCGAAGAGGTAGAACTGAATGATAAACCATTTAACAAAGGACAGATAATAGGCGGTTTACTATTTGGATTTGGATGGGCCATGACAGGCGCCTGCCCCGGCCCGCTGTTTGCACAGATCGGTACCGGTGCTACAGTAATAATTGCTACTTTGCTCAGTGCTATTGCCGGAACATGGGCGTATGGATTGTTGAGAAACAAATTGCCCCATTAACCCTCCTCTCTGTGTAACTCCATACCTCTGGACCTCTGTGTTGAAAAAAGAAATGCAATGCTTTTGATTTTTTTTCAACACAGAGATCACTGGGGAACAGAAGTATACGGAGGAGTGACACCAACATAAAATGAAATTAAAACGGTTAACGATATTTGTATGCGTTGTGCTGATGCTGATGGCAGCCTGCAGTGCCGGTAACCGTGAAGAATCAAAATCAACCCTCACCAATACAGATTCTGCTAATTGCTGGACAGGCGCCGGAGCCAACCAGATACCTGTTGACAAAAATGGGGAACTGATCCGTTACGGAAGAAATCTCATCGAAAAAACCGCTTTTTATTTTGGCCCTAAAGGATCGGTGGCACAAATCAGCAATGGAATGAATTGCCAGAACTGTCATATTGATGCGGGCACCAAACCATGGGGTAATAATTATGGTGCTGTTGCCTCTACCTATCCTAAATTCAGGGATCGCTCGGGCAGCATGGAGAGTATTGAAAGAAGAATCAATGATTGTTTTGAACGAAGCCTGAACGGACAGGCTATTGATAGTAACAGCAAAGAAATGCATGCGATGGTAGCTTATATTAAGTGGCTGGGCACAGATATCAGCATGGGAATCAAACCCAAAGGGTCGGGCATTATGGATTTACCACAGATGGAAAGGGCTGCAGATCCTGTTGAGGGACAAAAAATATATATCTTTGTTTGTGCAAAATGTCACGGTAAAAGTGGTGAAGGGCAGATCAATCCGGATCAGATCACTTACCTGTATCCACCTCTATGGGGGAAGAACAGTTATACAAATGGTGCGGGATTATATCGCCTGTCGAGGTTTGCAGGATTTGTAAAAAATAATATGCCCAATCCAACCAGCTATCATCATCCACAATTAACCGATGAACAGGCATGGGATGTTGCCGCGTTTGTAAACGCACAACCCAGACCGGTTAAAGATGTAAGCAAAGACTGGCCGGATATCAGGAAAAAACCTTTCGATTACCCCTTTGGGCCTTATGCAGATGGACTAAGTGACGTACAGCATAAGTTTGGGCCGTGGCGGGATTAGTTAAAAGAGTTAAAATAGTTAAAGTGGGTTTACTTCTTTTAACCTCTTTAATTATTTTAACCTCTTTAACTATTTTAACCTCTTTAACTTCCTTTAACTACGCAGCCTCCAACCCCAGCTTCATCACCCAATCCCGCTGCACATCATCGCCCAGAACAAAATTATGTTCTGAAAATTTCTCGAACCCGAATTTTTTGTAAAAGGCAATGGCGCGGTGATTATGTTCCCATACGCCCAGCCAGATCTGGTCTTTCTGCAGTTGCTTTCCTGTTGCAATGGCGGCTTCCATTAAAGCTTTGCCCACGCCTTTGCCGATAAAAGAAGAACGGGCGTATAATCGGGATATTTCTATTGTGTTTTCTCCGGGCAGATCTGCGTGTGCATTTTCTTTTATCAACACATAACCTGCAGGTTCATTGTTTACAAAAGCCAGCAAAAAAATATGGCCATCTGTGCCAACCTCTGCTATCAGTTGTTCTTTGCTGAATTGTTCGGAAAGGAATTTATCCATATCCGACTTTGTATTATGGGCAGCAAAGGTTTCATAAAAAGTTTCCCTGCTGATATCCGCGATCAGCACCGCGTCCGACAAATCAGCCTGTTTAATTTGAATCATAACTGAAATTATATTGCCACAGATTTCACAGATTAGCACAGATTTTTTCTGTGGCAACCTGAGCCTTCTGTGGCAACCAAATTATTAATTTAAAATTTCTGATTTAAATTAATTCCACCACCATCGCACTCGCCCCACCGCCACCATTACAAATACCTGCCGCACCAATTTTACCGCCATGTTGTTTTAAAACATTAATGAGGGTAACAATAATTCTTGCACCACTGCAACCCAATGGATGCCCTAATGACACAGCGCCGCCATGTACATTTACTTTGGCAGGATCCAGCTTCATTTTTTGCGCGTTTACGATGCCTACAACAGAGAATGCTTCGTTCAGTTCTGTAAAATCCACATCACTCATCTGCAAACCGGCTTTGGCCACAGCTTTGGGCACGGCTAACGATGGTGTGGTGGTGAACCATTCAGGCGCCTGCGCTGCATCGGCATAACTGCGAATAACAGCAAGAGGTTTGATGCCCATCGCCTCTGCTTTTTCCTTACTCATTAAAACCAGCGCAGCGGCACCATCATTCATGGTAGAGGCATTGGCGGCAGTAACAGTGCCATCTTTAATAAATGCAGGTTTCAGTTCGGGTATCTTATCAAACTTCACATTAAAAGCTTCTTCGTCTTTGGCAAAAAGAATGGGGTCACCTTTACGTTGTGGTATTTCAACAGGAACTATCTCAGCGTCAAAATAACCATTTGACGTTGCAGCCTGGCTGCGTTTGTAACTCTCCACTGCAAATGCGTCCTGCTCTTCCCGACTGATATTGCATTCTTTGGCGCAGAGTTCGGCGGCGTTACCCATGGCGTTATTATGGTAAACATCGGTAAGGCCATCACGGGCTATCCCGTCTATCAGATTCACATTACCATATTTATTACCCCAGCGCAGGTTAGGACTGTAATAAGGCACATTGCTCATACTTTCCATGCCGCCGGCAACAATAATATCGGCATCGCCTAAGAGGATGCTTTGGGCACCCAGAGCAATAGCTTTCATACCACTGGCACATACTTTATTAACCGTTGTGCAGATAGTACCATCCGGAAGGCCGGCAAATTTAGTAGCCTGGCGGGCAGGCGCCTGACCGGTATTGGCCTGTATAACACAGCCCATGAACACTTCCTGAACATCTTCCGGTTTAATGCCTGCTTTTGCTACTGCTCCTTTAATGGCTACAGCACCTAATTGCGGCGCGGAAAAATCTTTTAACGATCCGCCAAAACTACCTATCGGCGTACGAACGGCTGATACAATATAAACTGTCCTTTTACTCATCTTTTTAATTTGAGTGGTAAAGATAATGAATTGCACTAACGATTGTTAGTAGCGAATTAGACACATATAAAAAACGGGATTTTTCCCGTAGGAAGAGGTTTTTATCCTGCCTAATTTTAAACCTTGTTAGTATGTAAGCGTCTATAAACGTTTACAAACGCTTACAACTTTTCAAGCACCAATACTATACTGAGATGAAAAGCGAAAAAAGGTTTATTGCAGGAAACAGAAAAACCGCCGGCAGGTCGGTCATTTTTAGTGTTCTGGCCATTTGTCATTACCTGTTTGGTTTATGCGCATTGCTCGCCTCCATTATGATGGGCGCATCAGATATCATTGATATCAAAAATATCGAAGCCATTATTTCTGTAGTCTGCATTATCCTGTTTGCCCTAACCCAACCTGATCTAAAATTCCGCAGGCTACAGCACCGCTGGCGTTTCACTGATGAGAAACTGAATTGAAGGTAAATTGTGAATGGGCAATGGTGATGTGGTCGGAACGCTAAAGCGGACTGAACGCCAAACAGCCAGGTGAGTGGTGAATTGTGAATGAGCGATGCGGTCGGAACGCTAAAGCGGACTGAACGCTAAACAGCCGGTGAGTTGTGAATTGTGAATGGGCAATGGGCAATAGTTGGCTGATGAGCATTTGCTGTTTCTATCAAATAGTTGCCATCCCTCGTTTCATGCTTCGCCATTCACCATTCACCATTCACAATTAATGTTTCCCCGCTTCACTATGATAATCCTTCTCCCCGGCAGTTACTGCTATGGGTAAAATATTCTGCCTGGGTGGTAAGGGGCAGGTAGCGTAATTGGAAAAAGCACAAGGTGGATTGTAGGCTTTATTAAAATCTACTATTGTGTTACCGTTCGCGTCGGGTTTATCGGCATATAAAAATCTGCCTGCGGGATAGGTTAGTTTGCCGCTGGTTGCATCTCCAAACAAGATAAAGAGCTGGTCTCCCTCGGTGATCGGATCTAACCTGTATGTTTCGTTTCCTATAGTAAATACCAGTTTGCCTGGGGTGGCTTCTGCATTGGTTTGTCCGAGCACATTTGTGATTAATAAAGCAGCCTGAGAAGCTGGTTCCAGGTGAGCGGTTACCCGCCATTGTTCCTGCACATCAAACCGTTCTATCCCTTTAAATTTTTTCAGGGCAGATGATTCCAGGTTACGGAAGCGCACACCTATCCTGTCATCCCGTTTAATAATATTCCATCGAAAAGAACCAAGGGCCAGCAAAGGCGCTTTTTTTGATTCATCAAAAATCTGTGCAGATGTGATGGCAGAATCAAGAATACTCACTTTTATACCGTTATTGCCTGTCCATGTTACTGTTCCATTTTCCCAAACAAAATAACCTGCCTGTTTAGGAAATGCAGGATTGTGATAAACAAGGTCATTCTCTTCATCACTGCCAAAACTGTTCTTTCCGGGACTTAACCAGAACAAGCCCTCCAGGTTAACCCAGCCATTGGGCGCAACAAGCGAAGCCACTCTTTCTTTATACCAGTTATCTATCTCCTGCTTATATGCCGTTGTTGTTTGCGCCATGGTACTATTTAGTTGTATTAAACTACCCGCTAAGAGGCAAATCATTCGTATTATCGTTATGCGTTTCATCTTATATATTGATAGAGGGACAAAAGTAAAGAAAAGATGATATATTAGTCTATAAATTAAGTAGACTTTTAGCAATACTTAATTATTTTTGGACTATCCCATATTATCATAGCATTTAAAATACTAATATTAAAAATGCTATCTAAAACTTGGTAGATTCAAGTTTTTAGCGCAACAATAGTTCTTTAAACTTTTCTTTTGGTGT
>DAIOVU010000019.1:0-57155 GCA_036758845.1 Sediminibacterium sp. | reverse complement strand
TTCAACAGGGGTTTCATTGTTCGCCCGTTGGGCGCAACGAAACCTTAGTTATTGTATGTTCGCCCTATCTCCGCTGTCATCTATAATGTGGGTCTGTGTCCAACCGTAGAGTGTTGCCTATGCGTTGGCACAAGGCAGGCTCTTTTGCAAGGTTAGCTTTTGTGTGTCGGCTTTGTGTGCCTTGCAAATGTGCCTGGCTTGGTGCGTCGGCTAAAGTATTTTAGTGTTTCCTTTAGTCGTTAAGCCAATGCTTCGTTTAATTTTACTTCAAAGTCAGGTATAGAAAATAGAAATTCAAAGTATGAGTGTCGCAACATTCCAAATGGAGCAATTAGTTTTTGATATTCTGCATCTTCAATTATTTCACTCCTGAAAGCAGCAAATGAAGTTCCTTTGCTTAATTCTCTTTTATACCTCATTACCAATTCATCATACCATTCGGTTTGATAGCGCAAAACGTTTTCAGTGTATCGCCTTTTGATGTGAAAGATTTCATCCCATGAAGTTAGTCGTGGGTCTGCATTTCCTGCAAGAGAAATTGTATAGTTCCAGTTAATATCGTAAAGAAGTGTTTTAAAATTAGCTGGGTTATATTTCTGTGTTGGAGTTACGGTAATCGTAAGCTGGTCACATTGATAAGTTGTGTCAAGCGGATAAAATACTTGTCGTCTGGCTGCACCACTATAAAGAGTGTCCGTAGTTTTTTTTTCATCACTATTGCATTCATGACAAATCGGAAAAAGGTTTTTAAAGTTGATAGAGATGAATGGGTAAAATGCCTTCGGAATGTAATGGTCATAAGCATCACGGTTGATACTTTCGGATGTCTTCAATTTATTTAAACCACAAAATGGACAAACTAATGCTCTTTGATGTGCTGCTGAAAGAAAGGAAATAAAATGTTCCTGAACTGTTCCGCAATCAGCCTCAAGTAAATCATTCAATGGAAAATCTTCCCAAAGTTTGGTTAGAAAATTTTTGAGAAGCTCTCTGATTCCATTTGGTAAAGCATCATACTTTACTGGTAATACTGTGATGTCCCCACAAATATTTTCAATGTTTGCGTTTGCAGCGAACGCTTGTTGCACTTGCAATTTTTCAGCACCACTCAAAGCATGATAAGCACCTGTGATTGCTGATAAGTTATTTTTCAAAGAAACTCTTGAACGGTTTACAATCGGAATAAATGCTGCCTGCAGCAAAACATTTTCATCATACACTGCCAAATTATTTGCGAACAGTTGTTCAAAGAAGTGAACAATGTTTGCATGAAATCTTTCAATGCGATGCGGTAAATGTTTATAAGTGTAAATCATTTTTTATCGTCAAGGTCTTTTTCAATTTGTCTTAGCAAACTATATAGGTCAAATTTCTCAATGCTTTCACCAAAGTCAACAAGTTTCGCCTTTGTTTCTTCTATCTTGGCTCTCATCGCTTCGGGTGTTTTCAATTCTTTCAAAGCGTTTCTTAATTCATCTAAATCAAAATTTGATAAATCAGAAATAGAAATTCTCCTGTCAAAAATTTCCTGCAAAAGCAAACTCACTGACGCACCATAAGTTTCTACTTTAGGATTTATATAAGTTACTTCGCCTTTCACCTTATCAAATTTGTAAACATCTTCCCTCATGCTGTCACTTACTACAAAAGGAGAGTGTGTCGTAATAATGATTTCCTGCTCTCTCACCGCTTCGGCTTTCCCTTTTGAATCAAAACTGTAAGCTGTAACATGATTTAGCATTTCAATCATCTTTGCTCTCCATACAGGATTAAAGTGTGTGTCGGGTTCATCAAGTAGGAACAGACAGCCGGCTTGTTCCATCATCAGCACCGAGCCAATTACTTCGTTGAACTGGTGTTCTCCGTCTGAAAGTCCTTTGTAGTAAATCGTCTTTGCAGGTTTCCCATCTTCCACAATTTTATTCATATTGATTTTCTCAATTCTGAAAATCAATCTTGATGGGTCTGGTTTGGGCAACTCATCTGAAATGTTTAAAGACTTATGTGCTTTCAAAATCAAACCTCTTGTGTCAACAGGAACAAGATGTAAATTCAAATTATCTAAATCATAAAACACTTTGAATAACTCGAAAGAGGTTTTGAAATGAAACTTAAATGCTTCGTGTGTTGCTGCATTAACTCTAAAATCGAAAATCAAAAAGTCCTCTCTGCCTTTCTTTCGTTCAATCCATGAAGTGGCACATAATTTTAGTTTTTGAATATTACTTTGAGTGCTTTCACTCAACGTAATTTTGTTCTTTTTGTAGTTTACTAAATTGATGGTGATTCGGAACGAATGCAAATCTTCAACCTTGAAAATATCGGTGAGATATTTAAGTTTGTCAGGACTTGCCAAAAGCATGTTAGAAACGAAAATTGAAAAATTGGAGCTGTTATCAAGAAAGAACATGCGGTCATTTTCAAATAGATTTCTATTTGCCTTTGATTTATTCTTTTCAACTTCTTTGAAATAATGATAGCGAATTTTGTAAAAAGGATTGCTCAATAGTTCGTTTTGCCCTGATGTGTAAGCAATCACTTTCTTGGGCAGTAAATTTTCTGTTCCTTTTTCAATTCGTTCAAACTTGCTATTTGCATTTTCATAAACCCTGCACTGGAATTCAGGCAACTCTCCGGGATATTTTACGATTCGGACATGATTGTGATAATCTGTAATGTCCATTTTGGGCAGGTCTTCAGTAATAAAATAATCCGAACCTGAGTAAGTTTCAAAACTCCATTCTTTCACATCTTTCGGAACTATGTATTCAATTTCAAAACCAATGTTTTGTGCTCTTTTTTCAGATGCATCAACAGTTTCCATGTGTAGTTTTTCCAAATAGAAAAAAATCTCTGCAAGCAATTCAAGAAAATTTGATTTGCCACTTCCGTTCAGTCCGGCAAATATTTTCGGAGTCAGACGACTTTTGCGCTGCGTTACATTAAACTGGTAAAGTTTATTGTTTGACAAACTGCGAAAATCATCGCCTAATATTTTTACACTGATTATTTTCATTTTGCAATTCGCAGGTAAACTCCTGTTCTTTCTTGTCTTGTTCTGTTTTTTATCAATTCAAAGTCTTCATCTCGCAATGTGAGATTTATATCCTCCATTTCAGGATTGTAAAACACCTGCTCCAATTTTAGAAATGGATTTTCATTATTCAAAGCAGAGAATATGAGTGTTTTTAAATCATCGGCATCGTTTGCTTTAGGATTCTTCTTTAATTCTTCCGATGAGTAGTAATCGGGAAATAAGACATGCTCATTCATAAGATAACGAACAAGCATTTCACTGGTGAAATGAAATCCAGTATAATTTTCTATAATCCAATTCGCTGCTTGTTGTGTAGAAACTTTCTCCCAAGTGAGCTTTGATTTTTTCTCATCCTTCTTTTTTATCTCAATCGGCTTTTCTGTCGGTATGAGAACTGGCTTACCTGAAACAATTCGGGTTTTGAGTTTCTCCTTCTTTTCTTCTTTTTTTTCATTTTCAAGTATAGGTTGACTTCCTTTTAAAATTCTTATCAAATTTTCCTTTTGGTCAACATCTTTTTTATGTTCACTTAATTCTTTCCGCCAAAGCATAGCCTCTTTTTCATCGGTTGCATTGGATAGACCTTGTGCTCCAATACTGCCGCCATACTCCATTAAGGCCAATTCGCCATCTATGGAGTCAATAATGTTTTGAGTGTTTATTTCCAATTCTCCCTTAAATGCTCTCTGATTAAGCGAACCATAAAGATTTTCCAACTCAATCAAACTGTTTTTGAATCGTGCTTTCAGTATTTCCGATTTCTCTACAATTTTCGAAAACTGCTTTTGTGATTCCAGTGGTGGAACTGGAATATCAATGTTCTTGATTTGCCCTAAACTTAAAAACTGTTGTGCACCTCCTGACGAATTCATTTCTAAAATTCTGTTTCTTCTGCTAGGTAGATTCAAAACATGCTCTAAATATCTTGATGTGATTAGTGTTTGATTGAGTTTCAGTAAGGCAACATTTTTCATGCTGAACTCATAGTTCACATTATTCATTGCAGCGGTTCCAAGATTTACTCCGATGTTTGTATAAAGTATATCGCCAAATTCAGGATTACATCTTCTATAAATTTCTTTGTGTACTTCTTCTGTTACATAATCTGAATTTTCAAAGTCAATAACATAGGGTCGGATGTGTTTACCGGTAATGAATTTTATCCCTTGCTTTAACCTTTCGGGTGTGTCGTGAGTTCCGTCTGTAATTTTTGAGCAAAGCGTTTCAAGTTTTTGAGAATTAGCTTTATGAAAAAACTGAAAGAACATTTTAAGAAAAGTGCTTTTCAAAATGTCATCAAGCAAATCAATACTTCCTTTGCGTTGTTTAATCAGTGATTCTGCTTTATGTAAAACAGTAGCAATTTTGATTTGTTCTGAAAGGTCTGGAACAGGAATCTGAAACTTTTCAAAAGTTGATTTTGAAAGTTCTTTAAATGTTGTACCAGTTCCTAAGTCGTTTAATTGCCTTGAGTTGTATTTTAGGATGTAATAAATATATAAGGGATAAAAGCCTTCATTTAGAATAATACTTTTGAATCCTTGATTTGTAGAAACATTTATGTCTGCAATTGCAACTAATCCAATTGGGGCACGGGACGTAAATAAAATACTTCCTTTTGGCAATAAAGTTGTAGAGCATGATTTAAAACCTGTCTCTGTAATCTTACGTTCTGTATTTGTCAGGTAAGGAGAATCCAACTGACTTATTTCTTTTGGAGTAACCCATGATATATCCCCGTCCCAATATTCTTTAACATCGGTTTTTGGAGTAGCACCTGAAATAACTCTTCCAATATCTTTTATAGTGAGTATTCTCATTTTAATATGCTTTCCAATTCTTGAATGTTTGCAAAAATATCAGTCTCCACAGATGAAAGTTTTTTCAAAATCGCTTTCGGTTCTTCATATTTCTTTTCCAAATACACTTCGTTTTTGTATTTATTCAAACTCAAATCGTAATCGTTTTCTTCAATCTCCTCTTTAGGAATAAAGAAATGCTGTTGGGTTCTATCGCTTTCTTTTTTTGGATTCCGCTTTCTATAAGAATCAAGTATTAAATGCAAATCACCAAAGTCACGAATATTGTCAGCTTTGTAAAGTGGAGTTCGTTTATCATCTAAGCTCCAACCATCACTTTTCATTTCATAAAACCAGACATTGTTCGTCTCACCACCTTTTGTAAAAATCAAAATTGCTGATGCTACACCAGCATAAGGCTTGAACACCCCGCTTGGCATACTTATAACTGCTTTCAATTCGCATTTGTCAATTAACATTTTCCGAATGTCTTTGAATGCTTTTCCTGTTCCAAACAAAACTCCCTGCGGAACTACAACTCCTGCTGTTCCACCCATGCGAAGCATTTTGTAGATGCGTTCTACAAAAAGCAATTCTGATTTTGTTGTTGATACGGTGAAAGTTTCATTCAAATCACCCTTGTCAATACTTCCTGTAAATGGCGGATTCGCCATTACAATATCATAAGCATTATCCTCATTGTAGTTTTTGCTCAATGTGTCTTTGTAATCGATTCTCGGTTGGGTAATTCCGTGCATCATCAAATTCATCAAGCCAATTCTTATCATGGTTGGGTCAATGTCAAAGCCAAAGAATGTTTCCTCGTTTAACATTGCTTTTGCTTTATCGTCAACTAACTTGTCCGCTAATGTTCCTCTTATAAAACCGTTGTCGTCTGCTTGCTTGTATGTGTCGCTTGTGAATTGTGTAATGAGATATTTGTATGCACCCAATAAGAAACCAGCAGTTCCACTTGCAGGGTCGGCAATTTTGTTTCCTAATTGGGGTTCAACTAATTCAACAATCAATTCAATTAGGTGTGTTGGAGTTCTGAACTGTCCATTCTTTCCTGACTGGCGTAATTCATCCAACAAGTATTCATAAAAATCCCCCTGTGCATCAATGAAACGATTTTCCTTTTCTAACTCTGCATAAATTTCATCAATTGTTTTTGTTGCTTCTGTCAACATTCTACCGCTTGGAATTAAGAACGCTGCGTTTGCCATGTGTTTTGTGAAGAATGAATTAACTTCTTCCAACTGCTTGATAAATGGAAAAACTTTGCTTTGCACATGCAGCAACATCTCCTCACTTGGCATTCGTGTAAAATAACTCCAACGTAAAGTTTCTTTTTGCACTGCGTTCTTCGGGTCTTTGTCGTCAACACCTGGGGGGAAATATTCTCCTGTAAAAATGGAAGTGAATTTCTCATTGAGAAAATCTGCATTGCTCACTTTGCGTTTATCTGTTTCGTCCAACTGCTTCATAAAAAGCAAGTAGGTGATTTGCTCAATAGCATTGAGAGGATTTGCAATACCCCCACTCCAGAACTTGTCCCAAAGTGCAGCAACTTTATTTTTTAATGATTGTGTAAGCATATTTTAAGCAGCTAATTTTTGTATAAATGAAATAATTTCTTCTATCTCTGGGTTTGAAAACACTCCACGAATACCGTCAGGATGAATTCTTGTGAAAGGCGCTGAAATCAAATCTCTTTTTTCTACTTCGCCTTTTTCAACCAGAAATGTTTGCAGTAAATTCAGAAAATCTAACTGACGGCTATTAAGATAACTGTGTTCAGTAATAAATTTTTCAAAAGATTTGGAAACTGATTCCGGAAACGATTGGAGAATTTCAATTCTCAAAATGTGTTTGATGAACTGAACTAACTCTGCGTTGCGATGATTGTAAACTTTGCGAAGCAAATCAATTGTAATGTGTGGGTGCTCGTTGTGCAATGCTTCTGCAAGTTGAACTGCTTCGTCTTGAGAAAGCGGTTTACCGTCTTTCAGTTTTTGCAAAAGCTGATTGGATGAAACTAAAGCGTTTACTTTTTCTTCAACCAATTCTTTGTATCGTGCTATACTCACGGCTTCGTGTTGAGGACCAAACTCAACTTTCTCTTTGCTGAAAAGCAAATCTTTCAAATTAAATTTTGCAGGTGCTAACGCAATAACAGAATCACGGAACTTCATCAGTGGAGAAAGTTTCTCAATCAACTCGTCAAATTTTTGTTCTGTAATAGTTACCCAAAACTGGTTGCTCTGTGCTTGGCGGATTATTTCTTCTTCTCTTGCAACTATGTTTACACTCAAAGGAAGTTCT
Organism: Sediminibacterium sp.; assembly: GCA_036758845.1. Lineage (GTDB taxonomy): Bacteria > Bacteroidota > Bacteroidia > Chitinophagales > Chitinophagaceae > Sediminibacterium. The sequence goes on along the minus strand of DAIOVU010000019.1, from coordinate 49,994 downwards.
CCAATTTCTTCAATGATGCTGTCTTTTAGTGTTTCAAATTTTGGTTTCTCATTTGACAAATGAGCCAACGAAACTTCTACAATATCTTTTTCAAATCGCATGGCTTTAAAGTCTGCGTTTGAAATGGTTCTTAAAAGTGGCTTTACGAAATTCCGTAGGAATTCAATTTTCTCATTGGTGAATTGAGTAAAGAAATTTTCATCTTCCAATCTTTGCAATTCATGTTGTGCATCTAAAATAACAACTGAATTTTTGGGAAGCATTTCAATTTGCAATTTTAGTTTTGCAATTTCCCTTGTTGCAATTTCAGTTTCTTTTTTCTCGATGGCTTTTTCAATCTTGTCCAAACGCAAACCAAACAAGCGGACTGGCAAAGGGATTTGTGGATTTAATTCTTTGCCTTTCGGATTGAGTTTGAAATAATCAAAATTATCCCAACAATCAAGGATGAGAAATGAATCTTTGTGAGTGCACCAAGGTTTTATTTTTTCTTGCTCTAACAACCTTGTTCCTCTTCCAATCATTTGCCAAAACTTTGTGTAACTGTAAACTGGTTTTGCGAAAACAAGGTTTGTAATTTCCCTGACGTCAATTCCTGTGTCAAGCATGTCCACACTCAACGCAACTCGTGGCATATCGTTGTTAGTGAACTGGTCAAGCAATCCACCTTTGCCGTGAACTCTTGGGTCTTCGCTTACAATCACCTTTGCTAACTCTCCTTTGTATTCAGGATAAAGCGAATCAAAAATTTCTTCCATTCGCCTTGCATGAGCTTTGCTTATACAGAAGAAAATTGTTTTCCCTGGCAATACTCCGTTTGCATCTTTGATTGATTCCTCCATGAACTCACGAACTATCAAAGAATTTGTTCCCCGATTAATTACACTTTTTTCAATTTCTGTTCCTTCAAAATTTATTTCTGCAATTTCTTTTCCTTCAAGAATTAATTTCTGTTGGTCTTCCAAAGAAATTGTTCTCTTGCTTATTCCTTCCTCTTGAAATTTCGTTTTGATTTTCATTACTTGAAAATCGCTTAGATAAGGTGGAATGTGGTTGACTGCTTCTTCATAAGAGTAGGCGAAAGTTGGAACTCCATCTTCGCAATCAAACAATTGAAAAGTGTTGTGGTCAATCACATCCGTTGGTGTTGCTGTTAAGCCCAAAGTGATTGTGTTGAAGTAGTCAAGTATTTCTTTATAGGTATTGTAAATACTTCTGTGGCTTTCGTCCACTACAATCAAATCAAAGAAATGAGGGGATAAAGTTTTTTCTTCGTCACGAATAATGTTCAACATACTTGGGTATGTTGAAACATAAATTCTTCTGTCAGTTGCAATTTCCTTTTCGTATGGTTTTGGGTATCGTGGTTCGTTTGGCAAATATTCTTTGAACGCATCAAGCGTTTGATTTTGCAAAGCGATTCTGTCAACAAGAAATAGAACTCTCTCTGCCCAACCTGCTCTCATGAGTGCATCCACAAGGGCAATGCACACACGGGTTTTACCCGTGCCTGTTGCCATTACCAACAAGAAAGTTGACTTGCGTTTTTCAACTGCTTCCATTACGGCACGAATAGCACGGATTTGATAATCCCTCCCTGCAATCTTTGTATTGATAAGTTCACCTGCTAAACTCTTTCGTGCCTTGCGTATGTAAGAATATCTTTCAAGGTCATCACGGGTTGGAAACCCGTGAACTTTTTTCGGGGGATAATTATCTAAGTCCCAAAAGAAAATGTCGTGTCCATTTGTGTAAAAGCAGAAAGGTAATTCGCCATTATGTTTCTTTTGAATATTAAAGCAGTACTGTTTGGCTTGCTCTCTACCAACAGCGGCGTCAGCCGCTGTTTTTTTTGCTTCAATAACAGCCAAAGGTTTTCCGTCTTTGCCTAATAAAACATAGTCGCTAAATTGATGTCCACCGTATGGCGTTGCTGCTTCTTGAACTAAATTGTCGTCAACAATTATGTCAAACTCCTCAATTACCTGTGTCCGGTCAGTAACATTCCAACCGGCTTGTTTAAGTCGGGTGTCAATGATTTCTTTCCGTGTCTGTTTCTCGTTTTTCAATAATTGAGATGAGTGCTGATTTAATATGGGATGAAGATACTTAAAATGAGTTAGTTATAAATTTAATGGATGCTGTCCTGTTGCGCAAAGAAATATTGCTGAAGTGTCGGACTGATGATGATTGATATTCGTCAGCCGGGGTGGGTGGGCTGTGCTAAAAATAGCGTGGGGTCGTGTCGGCAAAGTCATGGATGCTTGAATGTTTGCAGGATGTCGTTTAGGGTGACGTACAAACTTAAATATACGCAACTACTCCCCAAAAACATACGTAAAGCCAACCCAACAAAGCAGATATACGCATTTGTTTTGCGTTTTTTAAGTATCTCAAAGTACGCCAATCCGTCCATCGCTATACCGGGAAAAAAACCGTATTTTACTCTTGAACGGGTGGGCAAAAAAGCCGCCATCGGACGCATTTTGTAACCAAAAACATCAACGAACAATGGCAGGCAACCGCAATGGGCGATGCCATCAATAACCAGCCATATTATGCGCAACCCAAATAAACCCACCTGTTGCCCCTACAGGGCAATGATTATCAATGATGGAACATGGTGCTACCAACCAACTGCCCCGATGGGGCAGGTTTGAAAATACTTTGTGGGGGGTATTGATGAGAAGAACTACTACCTTGCGTTCTCCTTCTAAAAATCAACCCAACAAGCCATCTGATCCTATTATTTGCCCCATCGGGGCAACAGGTTGGTAGACCCCCAAAGAAGGGAAGAAAGATTACCCCGCGTGCCGTAGGTACGCCACCGTTTTTCAACGCTGAACGGGTGGGCAAAAAAGCCGCCAATAGGCCCATTTTTTAGCCAAAAACACAAATGAGCAATAATACAGTAATAATACAGTAATCCCACCATAACAATACACCTATAACGTACCTACCCCGTACCAACCACTCACCAACCTTACCCCTACCATACCACCCCGTGGAACCCATTTTAAGCCAGCCTCAAAGATTTTTTAACCACAGCGTCTAAATGTCGTTTTTATGGCACCAGGGGTGTTTTGCGACAAAAAAGCAGCAATAAACAATAACGGAGCAATAATGCTGTAGAAATACCTATACGATATACCTACCGGAAAAAGAGAAACAACTGTAGAGTTGAGTAACCCCCTCTGTGCAACTCCAATTCTCTGGCCCTCTGTGTTAAAAAACAAACGCTCCATTTAAGGCGTTTTCTTTCAACACAGAGAGCACTGGGGTACAGTGGTTCACAGAGAATATTAAATTAACACCGCCAAGGGGTTAGTAATTATTAGCCGTTCAACATTAGCAACAATACCTTAATTACTAATTACTAATTAATCGTCGTTATATATCTCACCAAACTCCGCTTCGCAATCGGCAATAAGGTTTCTTCCATTGGTAAGCTAAGTTCTGTTTCAACTGCATACACCGCCGGATTAGGAAGGTCTGAGCGGTTTTTGAGGAGTTGGGCTTTGATGTTTTGATAGGAGTTTACCAGGTTACGCTGCCATACATCTACAAATTCTGTTTTAATGCTCCTGTATTTTTCATCATGTTTTTCAAAGATGCTGAGGCGGTATTGGTACACCCAGGTATTCCGGCATTGGCCTTCGCAAAGCATAAAGTAGCCTTCGTTATGATCTAGTGGTATAATGCCTACGGGTTCTATGCTTAAAGTATTTTCTACAAACTCATAGATCTCAGTGCCGCTGCTGATGGTTTTTTTCATGGTAGATGAGGCATAGTTAATGATATCTTCCAGTTCCTGCATCAGTGCATCATCTTCTACCAATGATTCATATAATACCTGTAGTTTTTCAATCTGTATGCCGGTAAGCTTTTTGGGAAACTGCTCCTGCAGGTATTTTTTGTTTTCCTTAAAAGCTACCAGGTTATTGTAGTGAAAGATGAGATCTGCAAACTGCGGATACAGTTTGTTCTGGCAAAAATGTTTGCCGATCTCCTGTAAATAAGCCAATAAGGTATACTTCTTCAATTCAAAATCAATATACCCATCTGCAAACCATGTCTGTGATAAGGTCTTCATACCGATCTGTTTGGTTAACTGAATTTACTTAACAGGCCATGGAACCCCAAAGATTGTTTACTAACACTATGTGAAAAACCCAAACTGCCGGGGGTGAATAAGATTTCACAAAATATTCTGACGAATACTATTAATTTTAACCATTCTAAATGGTAAAATCAGTTCAGCCCTGCATGCGGTCTCCTAAAAATGATAATGCTAATTGGTTGCTAAAGCTTCCGGTATTGGCGGTATACCTGCTGTTTTTTACTGTTCAGATCTTTTTTAATATTGATATAAGTTCCCATTCTTTAACTACTCCTCACAATACAGTTTACGCAGGATCATTTCTGAAAAAGCATCCTGAAACTGTAAAGCAACGCGATGCGAAAACGCTTTTTAGAGAAAAAATCCGTTTAAACAAACGGTTTGAGCCATCCAGTGTTCCCTGCAATATTGCAAGGCTTGCAACATCTCCTGTACAATATGCAGAACCGTTAATTATCGGTTTATTTCAGTGCAATTTTTATTCTTCTGCTCCGCTTACAGCCTGCTCACTACGCGGCCCTCCTGTTGTTGCCTGATTTCTCAGCAACAATTTTATTCATTTAAACATATTGTGTATGGCTACTTTCTACCATCGAAAGTGCATGATTGTGATTGGTATATACCTGCTCATGCCGGCCTTTTCGGCTATGGCGCAACAGCAGTACAGTCTTCAAAATCTCATCGATGCGTCAAAAAATTACCTGCCTGTATTAAAGCAAAAACAGGCATTGGTAAACAGTGCAAGGGCATCTGTAACAGATGTTAAGCATTCTTTTCTGCCACAGGTAAAACTGGGTGAACAGTTGAACATTGGTTCAGATAATTCACTGGCAGGAAGCTATTTTACTTTTGGTATCACACCTTCAGCGTCGGCAGGTGTTAGAGCAGATAACAATCTGCAGACCGCCACCGGAAACCTGGCTGTATTATACAGTGAGTACGAACTGGTGAATTTTGGATTGAATAGCGCAAAACTGAAGTATGCAAAATCATTTGCAGACCTGCAGGAAGCTGACTGGCAAAAGGAGCAATACCTGATCGCACTGCAAGTGGCCAGGTTATATTTTGCAACCCTTAAAACCCAATACAGGCTTGATGCAGACAGGCAGAATGTAAACAGATACGACAGTGTATTCAGGATTATCCAGGCGCTTACGGCAAGCGGCTTAAAAGCAGGTTCTGATTCCTCCCTGGCAAAAGCAGAACTGTCTAAAACAAGGATAACGTATAACCAGACATTGGGCAATCTTAACCAGCTAAAGGAACAGCTAACCTATTTTACAGGTGTGCCTGCCGGTCAACTGCGAATTGACAGTTTGGCTAACAGCTTTATTATTCACACGCCGCTACCCTTAAATCTTCAACCAGATACCGCCAATAATCCTTTGATCGACTATTATGTAAAAAGAAAAAACATCTTCCTGCGGCGCGAAAACCTGATCAATAAAAGTTACCTGCCAAAGATTTTGCTGGCCGGCAGCACATGGGCAAGGGGGTCGAGTATCCAGTATAGCGATCAATATAAATCATTAGGAACGGGATTGGGATACCAGCGATTTAATTATGCGCTGGGTGTGGCTGTTACCTATAACCTGTTTAACGGACTCTATAAAAAAGATAAGTTAACTGTTAACTGGTTCGACACACAGGCCAGCGACTATGAACTGGAACAGCAGAAAGAATCCATCCATTCTGCTTTGGCACAGTCAGAGAATGCCTTACAGACAACACAATCCAACCTGGCAGAGCTGCCCATCCAGCTTAAGTCTGCATTTGATACCTACCGGCAAAAGCTGGCACAGTATAAGGCAGGCATTATTTCATTAATTGATCTTACCAATGCATCATTTGTACTGTACCGGTCGCAAACAGACTATATAGAAACGATCAGTGACTGGTACCTGTCGCAATTAAATAAAGCTGCATTAACGGGAAACCTGACTCAATTTATTCAAACAATTAAATAAGTAATTATGGTACGTGCAGCGTTAAAAAGGCCCATTACCATTTTGGTGCTTTTTACAGGGTTATTGTTGTTTTCCATTATGGCCATCCGAACAATACCTATTGATATATTTCCCAAATTAAACCTGCCTACGATCTATGTGATAGAATCGTACGGAGGTATGTCGCCACAACAGATGGAAGGCTTTTTTGCTACCCGTATGCAGGACCAGTTCCTGTATGTGAACGGGATCAAAACAATGGAGAGCAAAAACATTCAGGGGCTTACCCTCATCAAACTCAGTTTTTATGAAAAAACGGATATGGCCGAAGCTTCGGCACAGGTGGCATTGCAGGTAAACAGGGCTTCTAAGTTTTTTCCGCCGGGTGCATTACCTCCGCAGGTAATACGCTTTGATGCATCATCACTTCCGGTTGGTCAATTGGTGTTTAACAGCAAAACCAGGTCGTTAAAAGAAATTTATGATTTGGCTGTTACCCGTGTGCGACCAATGTTCTCAACAGTTTCGGGCCTGTCGGCACCGCCGCCGTTTGGTGCTAACTCAAGATCTATCGTGGTAAATGTTGACCCGGAGAAATTACGCAGGTTCAATATTTCGCCCGACCAGGTGGTAGAATCTATCACAAAAAATAATGCAATTACGCCATCGGGTAACCTAAGGGTGGATAGCCTGATGTATGTAACCACGGTGAATTCACTGGAAGAGAAAGTGCAGCATTTTGAAGATATACCCATCACTACCAATGGTTCAGCATCAGTGTTTATTCACGATGTGGCCACTGTTGCCGATGCCGCCGATATTACAGTAGATTATGCATTAGTAAACGGCAAACGTTCTGTGTACATACCGGTTGTTAAAACAGCAGATGCGTCTACATGGGGGGTGGTACAATCGCTGAAAGCCAAATTACCCGAGATGCAGAGTTTGCTGCCTGAAGAAGTGACTGTGAGTTATGAATTTGACCAATCGGTATTTGTGATCAATGCAGTAAAGAGTTTGATGACGGAAGGTGTGCTGGGCGCGATACTGACAGGCTTGATGGTACTGTTATTCCTGAAAGACTGGCGAAGCAGCCTTGTGGTGGTGATCACCATACCGGTAGCTATTTTAAGCAGTGTATTGTTCCTGAATCTTTTTGGGCAAACCATCAATATCATGACCTTGAGTGGCCTGGCTTTGGCCATTGGAGTGCTGGTTGACCAGGCAACGGTTACCATTGAAAATATACACCAGCACCTTGAAATGGGTAAACCCAAACGGCAGGCCATCATGGATGCCTGCGAGGAAATATCGTTTCCGTTGTTGCTGATCCTGCTTTGTATATTGGCCGTATTTGCTCCTTCGTTTGTGATGACGGGTGTTCCACGGGCCATGTTTCTACCCTTGTCTTTATCAATTGGCTTTGCGATGATTATTTCATTCATCGCTGCACAAACACTGGTGCCGGTTATTTCTAACTGGTTGTTGAAAGAAGAAATGTTTCAATACCATCATCATACAAACCACGCACATGCAGGATTGGCGTTGGATGGCGATGAATTGAAGGAAATACAAAAACACAATGAACAGGATATCAAACACCCGGAAGAGAACAGGTTTTTTCAGCGTATCAAAGTTAAACTGGCTAAACGTTTAGACAACTGGATGCCTAAAAGAAAGATGATTGTGACGGGGTACATCATCCTCACATTACTGGCTTCAGGTATTTGTTTTGCCACCATTGGCAAGGATCTGTTGCCTAAAACAAATAACGGACAACTGCAGATCAGGATCAGGGAACCCGACGGAACCAGGCTTGAAAATACAGAACGGGCAGTAAAAGGCATATTGTCTGTTATCGATTCAACCGTTAATGGAAATGTGGCCATCAGTTCTGCTTATGTAGGATTGATTCCGAGCAGTTATGGGTCGAGTAACCTTTATATTTTTAATAGTGGTACGCATGAAGCGATCTTGCAGATCAATCTTGCTGAAAATTATTCGGTGAACCTTGATGAACTGAAAGATAAACTCAGGAAGAATATTAAAAGTGCGTATCCGGGCATCAACATATCTTTTGAACCCATTGAGCTTACTGAAAAAATTATGGCCCAGGGTGCTGCAACGCCTATTGAAGTGAGGGTGGCAGGCAAGAATTATGATGATATTAAAAACTATGCAGAGCGTTTGGTTGACAGTCTGAAAAAAATCAGTTTCCTGCGCGATGTTCAGTTAGCACAACCCTTGCATTTCCCTACTATTAAGATCAATATCGACAGGTTTCGGCTGGCACAAATGGGGTTGAATTTGAGCGAGGTGGCAAGGAGTATTTCAGATGCAACATCTTCCAGCCGTTTTACGGAAAAGGTACAATGGTTAGATACGAAGGTGGCCTATACTTACCAGGTGCAGGTGCAGGTGCCGGAGTATTTGATGAATTCGATTGAACAACTGCAATCCATCCCTTTGGTGAAAGGAAAAGAAAGGCCTGTTTTATCTGATGTGTCGCAAATGACAATAGATACATTGCCCGGCGAGTACGACCGGTCGGGCCCGAGAAGGTTTTTAACTGTGAGTGCCAATATGTATAAAAAAGATCTTGGCACTGCAACCACTGCCGTTCAGAAAACCATTGCCGGTCTGGGCACGCCGCCGCGTGGGTTGGTACCCGAAGTAAAAGGAATGTCATCATTACTCACTGAAACGCTCGATTCATTACAAACAGGATTGCTGGTGGCCATTGTTGTTATCCTGCTACTGCTGGCTGCCAATTACCAATCGTTTGGGGTGTCAATTGCTGTATTATCAACGGTTCCGGCAGTTTTACTTGGGGCAATGCTTGTATTGTTTGCAACCGGCTCTACACTTAACCTGCAATCATACATGGGTATCATTATGAGTACCGGTGTATCGGTAGCAAATGCCATTTTGATTGTTACCAATGCAGAAGCTTTGCGGCTTGAATATAAAAACCCATTCAAAGCGGCAACTGTGGCGGCAAGTATTCGTTTGAGACCGATTTTAATGACCAGCCTTGCCATGATTGCCGGCATGATACCAATGGCCAGTGGCCTGGGTGAAGCAGGTGATCAGTCTGCGCCCCTTGGCCGTGCGGTAATAGGCGGGTTGATAGCATCTACATTTGCGGCACTGTTTATTGTTCCGTTGGTGTATGGATGGATACAGCAAAAAGCATCTTTTGATTCGGTTTCATTATTACCTGAAGACTTAACCAAATAATTTTTATACCATGAAATATTACATACTATTTTTTATCCCGACTATATTTTTCTCTGCCTGCTCAGAAAACAGGAAAGTGGAAAAGCCGCAGGACAGCAAACAAAATAACCAGTTGACTTACAAATTGGCAACAGTTGAAAGCGGCGGGGTAGCAACTGTGCTGAAATTACCCGCACAGTTAGCCGCCTATCGGGATGTAAGTATTTTTCCCAAAGTAAATGGCTACGTTAAAACTGTATGGGTTGATGTTGGCTCCAATATTACACAGGGTACAGCGCTAATGCAGTTAGAAGCACCGGAATTGGAACAGGCAGCATTAAAGGCAAGAGAAAAATATGCCCGCACCAAAGCGGATTATTTGATTGATAAAGAACACTATCAACGTTTAACAGAAGCTGCCAGAACAGCAGGTGCCGTATCGCCACTGGATCTGTCAACAATTAAAGCTAAAATGGAAGCAGATAGCGCTTTAAGTAATGCAGAGAAGGCCAATTGGCAAATGCAGCAAACCATGCTGGGATATTTAAAAGTAGCAGCCCCTTTTGCCGGAGTGATCACAGAAAGGAACGTGCATCCCGGGGCGTTGGTTAGTGCTGCAACCAAAGACAAGCCAATGCTGGAGTTAAAACAGATCGATCATCTGCGGTTGCAGGTTGATATACCAGAGGCTATCGCATCGGATATAAAAAACAAGGATACTGTATCTTTTTATGTAAGTGCTTTACAGGGTAAAAAACTTACAGGTACTATCAGTCGCAGGTCTATGAACATTAATGCACAATACCGCAGCGAAAGGATGGAGATAGATGTATTTAATAACGATGCATTGCTGGCCCCCGGTATGTATGCAGATGTGGTATTGTATTCAAAAGGCAACGCGCAGGCCATGTGGGTGCCACGCTCTGCCATAGTTACTTCTACTGAAAGAAAATATGTGCTGCTGGTAAAAAATGGGAAAACAAGTAAGGTAGATGTTAGTACAGGAAACCAGGCTGCGGATAAAGTTGAAATATATGGCAGTATCAGTGCAGGCGATTCAGTGATCGTAAATGCGAATGAAGAGATCAGGGAAACTAATTGATCCATTCTTCACAGAGTGCAAAAAGAAGTCATCCAAAAGGGTGACTTCTTTTTTTACGTATTAATTTATTGTGAACTCATCCTTCTTTCATCTTTTCTTCTCCGAAAAGTCTACTTTCCAATAAAATGAAAAATTCTCCGCATGCGTCTCCCGGAACGGGGACACTGCGGTTTGAACGAAAAAGTTAATCGATTAGTTAGTTGATGAAGCAGATAAATACGCTGTTCGGTATTAAATTTACTTTATTGTAATGCGCAGCAATTTTATTTAACAGGAATGTGAATCAATTCTAAGCGCAGGGTTCCCGCTGGGAGAAACCTGCGTAGAACTTTCTCTTTTTTTGTATTTTTAGAAGGACACCTTGCGGAGAAGGGAAATTCAATTGCATATGGAGTTTTTAAAGTAGCTCAATTTATAAATTGTATGTTGAAAAAATTATTAGTAGCCGGGATCTGTTGTATTCTATGCAGCAGATCCTATGCACAGCCAAAAATTATTAAGAATTCTTTTATAGATTCTGCCTTGAATAGTTATCAGATAACTCAAGTTGATACGCTAGGAAAAGTTTTTACAGTAGTGTCAAAGCCTGCTGAATATCGCGGTGGCCTTGCTGGATGGACATCCTATCTGCAAAAAAATCTGAATGGAGAACTGGGTGCTAAATATATCAAGCTCAAGAAAACAGATACCACAGTGAGACAAACAGTAAGTGTTTCATTTATTGTTGATATCAACGGCTTGGTTACAGATGTAACTGCAGATAAGGGAGGTTGTCATCCAAAATTAATTGAAGAAGCTATCCGGGTGCTTAAAGAAAGCCCGCGTTGGGCGCCTGCCCGGATTGAGTATTTTGAGAATATAAATGGTCAAATCCCAATACAGAAAATTCTCGATAAAAGTAAGTCTGGTTTTACCAGGTCAATTTACAGACATAAACAGAATATCAGTTTTGAATGTACAAGAGAGATAAAGTAAAAGTTATAAAATATCTTATCTCAGATTGCCATTACAACTTTCCTATATTTCCTTTCTTCTCAGGTTGTACACCAATAAATAAAGATATATTCTCCACAGAAAATGTCTCCCGCAGGGGACTTTGTGGGGTAGGATTGACAAATAATCACGATAATGACCAATCATGATGAGAATGCCTGATGCTGTAACAGGTATAAATTATAAGCGGAATTGGTAATGACGGTTTTTCCTTTATGGACATCAATAAAAACAGAGGCACCTACCGGGGCTACTATGTATAAAAAAAGCTGAATAGTGAACAAAAAGTACAAGTGAGTGACACAACCAAAGCCTAATAGTAAGCTAAAGCTGGTGCCATAAACCCCTTTAGGGGCAGGTTTTTTTTTGCAGGAATAATAAAAATGTCTTATCTTAACCTATTGGCGGAGCTGTTTACTATTTAACTGGCAAGACTTCATTTTGAAACACTTTGCCGGGTACTGCACTGCTTCAAAATACACCACTCTCTGATATACTTTAGCAACTAAAGATAAACGAAGGATGAACGAAGGATGAACGAAGGATGAACGAGGGAACTACGCCTGAAATGGGGGCAAGGCCGGGGACAAAAGCGGGCAAACCGATTGCGTAGTGGTGAGTAGTGAGTGGGCAATGGTGAATGGTGAATGGTGAATTGTGAATGGTGGGAGGGCGTATCTTTATGAATTCATCATCTCACAGACCACAGACCACAGACCACAGACCCAGACCAAAGACCACTCACGATTAACATAACAGCTTTCTTATATTATGTTTGAATGAAAGAAATGATCCATAATGGTGACTTCTTTTTACTTAGTCAGGTAAACTGTAAATTGCGTTGTAAAACCTGCTAATGAAGGAAGACATTATTATCCAGATCAGTAACCGGCTGCGCGATCTGAGGAAAGATAAAAACATTACACTGCAGGAACTGGCTGATGCTGCCGGAGTTTCGAAAGGAATGTTAAGCCAGGTAGAAAACAGCAGGGCTATCCCTTCCCTTACAGTATTACTAAACCTGATCCGCTCGCTGCAAGTTGATTTCAATGATTTTTTTAAAGACATTAACCTGCTTACTCCCGACAGTAAAGTCGTCTTCCGGAAAAAAGAACAATACCTGCCGTTTGAAAAAGAAAATGCAGAAGGATTCTATTATCAACGGCTTTTCTCTACAACCTTTTATGATTATCATGCCGACTTTGTGCTATTACGCCTCACAAAAAATGCGCAAAGGCCCATGGTTAGTACTGATGCTTTTGAATTCAAATACCTGGTAAAAGGGAACGTAACATACCAGATAGGAGAGCAATCTTTTGAAATGGAAGAAGGAGACTCCCTGTTTTTTGATGCCGCCGAACTGCATAACCCAACAAACACAGGAACTGAGGATGCACTCATGTTAGTGATGTACCTGTTTAAAGAAAGATCGGTTTAACTTTCTTAGCAATTTCGTAACAAAAGTTTAATATTAGTTAATTATATCCCGTTTATTTCCTCAAAAGTTTAATCTCATTTCACTTTTAGTTAATCTTAACTATACAATTTGTTAACATAGCACTGGTAGGTTTGCTGCTTCAACAACCAAAATCATTTGTTTATGAAGCAAATCAAAACCCGATTATTCAGTTTATTGCTACTTCCTTTGGCAATATGCTGTTTTGTAAGCCAGGTGCAGGCACAGAATGCTGCTGTTACCGGTAAAGTAATAGATGCTGTTACTACAAAACCGATTGATGGAGCAACCGTGACATTTAAGAGCGGGAAACAAAAAACCAGTACCAATGCCGAAGGTGTATTTACAATAACAGCTGCAAAAGGCAGCCAGTTAACAATTTCATTTATCGGATACCAAAGCAAACTGGTAGTGGTGAGTGGTGATAACCTGACCGTTACATTAACTGCTGTTTCAGCGCAATTGGACGATGTGGTGGTTACCGCATTGGGTGTTAAGAAAGAAACCAAAAAACTGGGTTATGCTGTACAGGAAGTAAAAGGCAGCGACCTGGTTAAAGCAAGAGAACCCAATCCAGTTAATGGTTTGGTGGGTAAAGTGGCCGGTTTGGATGTAGCTATTTCACGTGAACTGCTGGCTGCTCCGGCAGTGTCGTTACGTGGTGGTAATATCTCTTTATATGTGGTGGATGGTATTCCTGTTACTTCCGATACTTGGAATATCAGTCCTGATGATATTGAAACCTATACCGTGTTAAAAGGATTGGCAGCTACCGCTATTTATGGTAGCCGTGCACAGAATGGCGCCATCCTGATCACAACAAAAAAAGCAAAGAAGAACGATAAAGGATACACGATTGAATTTAATTCCAGCACACAGATCGACAAAGGCTTTATTGCATTACCTAAAACACAGGCCCAGTATGGCGGTGGTGATTATTCGCAATACGCTTTTGGAGATGGTAAAGGTGGCGGAATTAATGATGGTGATTATGATGTATGGGGACCAAAACTGGAAGGTCAGCTAATACCGCAATATGATAGCCCGATTGATCCGGTTACCGGTGTAAGAAAAGGAACTCCTTATGTAGCAAGAGGCGCAGATAATCTGAAAAGATTTATCCAGGCTGGTTTGTTAACTACCAATAACCTGAGCTTTTCTTCTGCAACAGATAAGTCGAGCATACGTATGTCGCTGAGCCAGACTTACCAGAAAGGTATCATTCCCAATACCAAGTTAAATACCATCAATTTCAACATCAATACCAGTTATAATTTAAGCAGCAAATTGAAAGTGGAAGGTGGACTGAATTATAACCGCCAGTTTACCCCCAATATTCCTGATGTTCAATACGGCCCTAATAGTGTGATTTATAGCATGACAATCTGGACTGGTGCTGACTGGAATATTGATGATATGCGCAATTACTGGCAGCCAGGTAAAGAAGGGATACAATCAATATATGCAGAATACCAACGTTATCATAATCCATATTTTATGAGTTATGAATGGTTACGTGGTCATTACAAAACAGATATTTCCGGTAATGCTGCATTGAGCTACAAACCAAATTCGCATATTGAGGCTGTACTGCGTGCTAATATTAGCGCCAATGATGTTTTAAGAAATGAGAAATTACCTTATTCTGCTCACCCTTACGGAAGAGAACTGAACAGGGGTGATTACCGCGAAGACACACGTTCATTGTTTGATAATAACGTGGAAGCCCTGGTAAAATATAATGGTAAAATTAAAGACTTCTCTGTTGACGCCTTTGGTGGTGTAAACGCAAGGAATTTTAATTACCGTTCAAGCTTTGTTACCACAGATTACCTGAACGTACCGGGATTATATTCCTTCTCTAACTCTCTGAATCCGGTAAAAGCATACAACTACACATCAAGCATGCTGGTATTGAGCGCTTATTATTCTGTTAGTCTGGATTATAAAAAGTACTTCTCTATTACCACTACAGGGCGGGTTGATAAAAACTCAACCTTGCTGTTGAATAATAATACTTATTTCTATCCTTCTGTTTCTGCAGCTTCTGTGATCTCTGATTATGTAACCCTGCCAAAAGAAATCAGTTTCTTAAAAGTAAGGGCCAGTTATGCTGAAGCAAAATCTCCCAACACAACCGCTTATATCGGACCGGCAGCTTATCCACTTGGTTATGGAGCTCCTTATGTAAGTGTGTATGGAGGGCCTTCCTATTCATTGTCTGATCCTGCTTATTCAATCGGAACAGTGTATAATTCACAAACAGGTGCCTATGCACCCGGAAACAAGATTGATCCAAATATCAAATCATCTGTATTAACCAGTAGTGAGTTGGGTTTAGATATTAAATTTCTGCGGAACAGGATTGGTTTTAGTGCAACTTATTACAGCAACATTAACGGCCCCGGTATCAGAAACTATCCATTGTCTCAAACAACCGGTTTAACAGGTTTTACAACCAATGCGGTTAAGACCAAATTGTCAGGTGTAGAATTATCATTAACCGGCTCACCTCTCAAAAATGCCAATGGCTTAAACTGGGATGTAATGGTTAACTGGTCAACTTATAAAGAAGTGTTCAAAGAATTGCCATCTAATTTCGAAAACTACCAGTTTCACCAGGGCGACAGGGTGGATAAACTGTTCGCGAATATAACGGCTAAAACTTCTGATGGCCAGGTAATTAATAACAGTGCAGGTAAACCTGTTTACCTGCCTAAAGCGCAGTATGTTGGAAATGGTGATGTTGACTGGAGCTGGTCTATCTACAACAAATTCACATACAAATCTTTTAGTTTTTCTTTCCAGTTTGATGGTAAAGTAGGCGGTATTATTCAGGATTATGTAATGAGAAAAGGAATTGAGGGCGGTAGCCATATTTCTACTGTTGAAGGTGCCGTTGGTGCTGCAAGGGAATATGAGTTCCGTCATTACAAAGATCCGGGTTTTGTTGGAACCTATATTGGAGAAGGCGTTCAGCTTGCAAACACTGCAACTATTCAGTACGATCCGGTAACAGGCGTGATTACCAATATGAGCGCTTTGCAGTTCAAACCAAATGCTTCTCCTTCAAAATATGTTCAGGACTATGTGAGCAGTTTCTTTAACAACTTTGAGCATACATCAGTTGCAAAAACTTATGCCAAACTGCGTGAAGTAGTGATCACTTATTCTGTTCCGCAGAAATTCCTTGGTAAGAAATCTTTCATAACCAAAATAGATGTTTCATTGGTAGGCCGTAACCTGTTGTATTTCTTCCCTTCACGTTTCCATGATATTGATGTTGACCAATACTCAGGACGTAACATTTATAATGCTAACAGCCGCGAGCCAAACCTGCAAACACCAACCACCCGCAGCTATGGTTTTAATGTAAATTTTGTTTTCTAAATTATCAGTAACCATAATTTGAAACAATAAAAAATATAAAATGAAAACAAATAAAATAACCGGTATACTGTTTCTCACCATGGTGATAGCATTCAGCAGTTGTACCAAGACATTTGAAAAATACGCAGCTAACCCTAACCAGCCTACCTCGGTTCCGGCTTACCTGTTGTTAAGGCAGATTGAAAATGATCTGGTCGTATTTCCTGGCGGTGATGCTGATAAGTTTGGCCAGTTTACACTTTCTACTTATACCTATTATGGTACCAATGAATACTGGACAGGCGCTGCTAATCTGGAATACGGAACCCTGCGTAATGTTATAGCCATGGAAAAAGAAGCAGCTAAAACATCCGGCGATGTTAACCCGTATAGCGCACTGGCAAAATTTTTCAAGGCTTACATTTTTGTAAATATGAGCCTGAAAGTTGGTGACCTGCCCATGACAGATGCTTTGAAAGGATTGGAAAATCCAACACCAAAGTATGACACCCAGAAGCAGATCTTTATCCAGAGCCTGCAGTTATTGGAAGATGCCAATACGCAATTAGGATCTTTGATTGCTTCTTCCAATACTTCCTTACTTGGTGATTTTTATTTCTACGAAAGAATTTCAAATGCCAAGGATCCATTGACCGCATTAAAACAATGGCAAAAGGTGGTGAATACATATAAATTGCGTGTACTGATAGAATTAAGCAAAAAGGAATCTGATCCGGAACTGAACATAAAGCAAAAATTTGCTGATGTACTCAATAACCCAACCAAGTATCCGATCATGTTGGACCTTGGCGATAACTGGGAGTATGCTTACAATGATGCCTACAATCAATATCCTAACAACAAAAACAACTATGGTTTTGATGCGTTGCGTCTTTGCGTAGCTGCCACCTGGTTAAATACGCTGAGCGGCTTAAACGACCTCAGAGCTATGAAAGTGGCAGATCCTGCACGCGGATTGGGTTTCTCTGATACCTCTTTCAAATCATTTGTTGGCGGACCCAATGGTGAGGACGTGAGTGTATTGGGTGGGAAAAATGTGGCTGGTTTATATTCTACTATCGGACGTAAAAGGTATTACGATGGATTTAAAGGCGAGAATACCTTCATTGTTGGTTATCCTGAAATGTGCTTAAACATTGCTGAAGCCATTAACCGCGGATGGGTTGCAGGTTCGGCTGATGCATGGTACCAAAAAGGTATTAAAGCCATGTTCGCTTTCTATGGTGTTAACGATGGTGCCAACACTGTTTCTTTCTTAAAAACAGCCGCTCCCGGTGATTATGTTACGTACAGCGTTACATTTAACTATAGCGATTATTTTAACCAGCCTGCTGTACAGTATGCAGGAGATAATGCTGCAGGATTAAATCAGATCCTTACACAACGTTATTTGTCCCTTGCACGTAACTCAGGTTTTGAGGCTTACTATCAATGGCGCAGAACCGGTGTACCTGCATTCTCAACCGGCCCCGGTATTGGTAACAGTGGTGTAATTCCATTAAGATATCAGTATCCTGCTTCAGAATTATCAACCAATAAAAATAATTATACGGCGGCAGTAACCAGTCAATATGGTGGTAACGATAATATCAATGCCCAGATGTGGATCATTAAATAGGGTTGAGTACAATCATATAGGCAGTTTTTTAGAAAGCGGAGCCTTTTCAGGCTCTGCTTCTTTTTCTCTATAATTGCATACCATGAAAAAATACATAGCAGTTGCAGCTTCCATTTGTCTCTGTTTGCAGGCTTTTACACAAAAAAAACAGACCACTTTACAGGTAACCGGTGCCGGGCAGTATTGTACAATTAATGAGAAAGGAGTATCCGTTTTACCAAGCGGCCGTTTAGTAACGCCTGCCGGTAATTTTATCAGGATCACGCATGACCCTTTTGGTATGGCAGTTTCGCCCGATGGCAAAAAAGCTGTAACACTGCATAACGGTGTTTTTACCATTATAGATATTGCAACATTAAATAATACAAGGGTTCCCAGCTACGATAAAAAGATAGCATCCCCATTTTCAAACGGGTCTTTTTTGGGAGTAGCATTTGCGCAGGATTCAAAAACAGTATACCTGAGCGGTGGCGATAATGGCGCCGTAATTGTATACGATATAGAAAATCTGAAAAGAGTAGATTCTATTTCCCTGAACGGGAGAGTGGGTGGTATAGATTTCGATGATAGCTTTACTTCCGATCTGTTACTTAACAACGATGAATTATTAATATTAGACCGGGCTAATTTTCGCATGGTTCGCTACCGGCTTGCCGATAAAAAAATTACAGCCTCCATTCCTGTTGGCCGTCAGCCATTCGGCCTGGCGATCAGCGCCGATAAACAAACTGCATTTGTTGCAAACGTAGGCATGTATGCGTATCCTTTAATTGAAGGTGCTAACAGAACAAACTACGATTCTCTCCTCATCCCACGCCATCCATATGGCAATAATACCCGCGAATCAATTGAAGGAACTATCATTGATGGTAAAAAAATACCCGGCGTAGGCAGTCCTTCCGCGCCCGAAGCCATGAGTGTGTTTACGATCAACCTGTTAACCAATAAAGTGATCGACAAATTTAAAACCGGTTACCAGATTGGTGAAATGATCGAAAACACGGAAGTGGTAGGCGGTGCCAGTCCTAATTCCATTGCAGTTGGTAAACAATATGCTTATGTAACCAATGCAACAAACGATAATATTTCTATCCTTGATTATAAAAATCACAGGATCATCGGTTCCATTCCCATCAAGGTAGATCAGCGTATCGACAGGCTTCGCGGCTTATTGCCTTTTGGTATAACCCTGAGCAAAGATGAGAAAACCTTATACGTTGCATTGCTTGGTTTTAATGCCGTAGCGGTAATTGATGTGAATACAAAAACCACCAAAGGGCTGATTCCAACAGGATGGGGAACGGCAAAGGTTCAACTGTCGCAGGATGAAAAAGAAATGTATGTGATCTCCTGCAGGGGCCTTGGTGCAGGCCCCAATGGTGGCGCTGATTTTGTAAAGCCGCCGCAGGGAACCTATATTGGCGATATCCAGCTTGGTAGTTTTCAAAAGATCGCCATGCCTGATGCGCAATTGCTGGCAACATATACCAAACAGGTTATTCATAATACATTCGAGTCGGTCATTGTTAATGATGATGGTACCAATCCTTTACCTGCCTTGCCTGTATCAGGTGTATCTCCCATAAAATATATTGTTTACATTACCAAAGAGAACAGGAGCTATGATGAAATATTCGGCCAGTTAAAGAATGCAAAAGGAGACAGCACCCTGGCAAGATTTAGTGTTGATTGCGAATATACTTTTCCCGACTCTTTGCAGAAAAAATTCAAGCAGGTAAAAGTTATGCCCAATCACCATAAACTGGCAAAACAGTTCGCCTTCAGCGATAATTTTTATTGCGACAGTGATGCCTCTATTCATGGCCATCACTGGATGGTGGGTGTTATTCCCAACGAGTGGGTAGAAACAAACTCGAGCGTAAATAAAAAAGCCAATCTTTTTTCTGCAGCTCCGGGTCGCCGTTTTCCCGGCTCAACCGGGAGTATTGATCCGGAAGATTATGCAGAGATAGGAGGGTTGTGGGAAGCATTAGAAAGAAAGAAAATCTCATTCTATAATTTCGGTGAAGCCAATGAAACCGCACACGTGCGCGAAAACTGGAACGATACTGCAACAGGCGCTGCCCATGGTGTAATGGTGCCCATGCAGAAAGCACTGTATAGCCGTACCAGTACTAATTATGCGGGATTTAATACTAATATCCCCGACCAGTTCAGGATGAACCAGTTTGAAACTGAGTTTACAAAAAAATGGATCAAGGGTAAAGAAAAAATGCCTTCACTGATTGCCATGCAGGTGCCTAACGATCATGGTGCCGATATAAGACCGGAAGATGGCTATTATTCGCGGCAATCCTTTATGGCAGATAACGACCTGGCTGTTGGAAGAATTCTGCATTTTCTCTCCCGCACAAAATACTGGAAAAATATGCTGGTCATCATCACAGAAGACGATCCGCAGGGCGGAGTTGACCATATAGATGCACACAGGTCTGTTTTAATGATGGCCGGCCCTTATGTAAAAAAAGGCTATGTAAGTAATACCCATGCCAACTTTGGCTCCATCTTAAAAACCATTTATAATATACTTGGGGTGCCTTATGTAAATCAATATGATGCAACCGCTTCTTTATTGCAGGATTTTTTTACCAGCAAGCCGGATTTCAAACCATATACACTTGAAAAAAACGATCCGCGTGTATTTGATGTGGAGAAAGCCATGAAGAAGTATAACAGAACGATCGACTGGCGTAAAATAATCAAAGGGCCTGATATGGATGATGAGAAAGAGATACGGGCAGATCATTACAAACACCAGAAAAAAACATCGGGTCTGAATTAATTAAATCTAATTATGCGGACCATTTACTTCCTTCTTTTATTCGTAACAATTTCCTGCGCTACATTATCGCAGGAGGCGAAGCCTGTTACAAAAGATACCACAGGTATGCTGGAAGAAGTGGTGGTTACAGCAACACGTAACAATGCAAGGGCTTATCAATTGCCCTATTCGGTTAATACGGTTAGTTCAGGGGTGGCTGCTCAATCCGGCTCCCGCACTACACCTGAGGCATTGATGGGTTCTGTTGGGGTATTTGTACAAAAAACAAATCATGGCGGTGGCTCAGCTTTTGTGCGTGGGCTGACAGGCAACCAGACCCTGATGATGGTAGATGGTATCAGGTTTAATAACGCAACTTTTCGTTATGGGCCCAATCAATACCTGAACACGGTTGATATGTACTCTATTGAAAGAATGGAAGTGATCAAAGGCACCGGCTCCGTACAATACGGATCTGATGCTATGGGCGGCGTAATTCAGTTATTTACAAAGGATCTTTCTTTCGGAAAAAAATCATTTAAAACAAATCTTACCGGCAAAACAGTATCCCGTGATATGGAATATACTGCAAGAGCTGAATTGGCTTATCAATCCGAATCATTTGCTTTATCAGCCGGGTACACTAACCGGAAATTTGGTGATTTATTTGGCGGAGATACCACCGGCCGTCAGTCGCCTTCAGGTTATGCCGAGCAGGCGTTTGATGTTAAGATGAAATTACGCCTGGGGAAAAATAGTACACTTACAGCCTCTCATCAATTTGTAAAACAGGAAGATGTTCCGCTGTATCATAAAGTGGTATTGGAAAATTATGCATACTATTTTTTCTCTCCGCAGGAACGGAAGATGAGTTACCTGAAATTAGAGACAAAAACTGCGCACCGGTGGATGGAATCGATCAATTTCATTCTTTCTGAGCAGGAAAGTTTTGAAAAAAGGACTTATCTCAAACAGGGTAACGCAAACCGTTTTTCAGAAGAAGATCGTGTGAAAACTTTAGGGGCTACTGTTGATGTATCTTCTGCGTTGAGCGAACACTGGCATGCGAATAGTGGTATTGAATATTATCATGATAAGGTTAACAGTACCAAATGGCAGCAACCAATCATCGGATCAACGCCATTACAGTTACGCGGATTATACCCGGATAATTCTTCAGACGATAATTTCTCTTTGTATTCACTGCACCATCTTAAGCTGGGAAAGATAGATGTTGAAACTGGTCTGCGATACAATTTACTGGGCATACATATTCCAGATACAAGCCAGTTGCCCGGCAAACTGGGTAATGTAACCGTTAAGCCTTCCTCGCTCGTTGTTAATGCGGCAATCGGTTATGAACTAAACCGAAAATCAAGGGTATATGTAGCTTTCAGCACAGGCTACCGTTCTCCTAATATTGACGATATGGGCAGTTTGGGCCTCGTTGATTTTCGTTATGAGGTGCCTGCCTATCAACTGAAACCTGAGAAAAGCTATCATACAGAATTGGGATATAAGTTAAGAACTAAAAAGTGGCAAAGCTCCCTGTCGGTGTATTATATGCGGCTTACCGATCTGATCACAAGAGTGCAGGTGCCCGGACAAACCATTAATGGCTACAAAGTATATACAAAAGAGAACAGCCAGCAATCTTATATAACGGGAACCGAATTTGAATTGCAGTATCAACTCTCACGGTCTTTTAATTTTCAAACAGGTGCGGCCTACGCATTCGGGCAGAATATTTCGGCCAATGAACCCATGCGGCGTATTCCGCCTTTTAATGGCAAACTGCAGTTGCAATATCAGCTGCATGGATGGTATATAACGATAGAAGACTTTTTTGCCGGCGCACAAAACAGATTGGCACAGGGCGATAAAGATGATAACAGAATTCCATTGGGCGGAACACCGGGATGGAACCTGGTTAACCTTAATGCAGGGCATACAGGTAAATATGTTACCGTTCGTGCAGGCGTGCAGAACCTGCAGAATACTGATTACAGAACACATGGCAGTGGCATTAACGGAATGGGTAGAAGTGTATGGATGTCTGCTCAGTTCAGATTATAAACAATAAATACATGGAAACGCAAAAACGGATTACCGCAACGGTTGATGAAATTATAGCTCTCTATGAAAGATTTGGCGGGGAAGATTATATAGGCGAGCCGGTTTCACAGATAGAACATATGTGCCAATGTGCCCAATTAGCAGAAAATGAAGGATATGATGCCGAAGTAATACTCGCAGCTTTCTTTCACGATATCGGGCATTTGTGCGAGCATATTATGTCTGTTGCACATATGGATGGCTACGGTGTTTTTGAACATGAAAAACTGGGAGCCGATTATCTCATCGACAAAGGATTCTCAAAAAAGATCGCACAACTGGTGGCATCGCATGTGGCTGCCAAAAGATACCTGACCTATCGTTACCCTGAATACTTTGAAAAATTATCTCCTGCAAGCAGGGAAACACTTGCTTTTCAGGGTGGCATGATGACGGAAGAAGAAGCCATCGCTTTTGAAAATGATCCCTTGGCAGACCTCTACATCACTTTGCGTAAATGGGATGAAAAGGCCAAGGAAGAACATATTCCATTGCCGTCTCTGAATCATTACAGGGAAATGATGCTGCAACATTTACAAACACAGGAAAACTAAACGAATTATTATGGATATAGCATTGGTTGTTTTTGATATGGCCGGCACCACCGTAGCCGACAGAGGCAACGTAAACAAAGCATTCAGGGATGCTTTTGCATCGGAAGGAATTAAAGTACAGGAGAAAGATGTTGACAAAGTAATGGGGTATCGTAAGATTGAAGCAGTAAAGACCATCATTGAGCAATATGCGCCATTTCTTGCTGAAAAAACCGATGAAACAATTGAACGGATCCACAACAGGTTTAATGATGATATGGTGGCTTTTTATGAGAATGATTCGGAGTTAAAACCACTTCCGTTTGCAGAAGAGTTATTTCAACTGCTGCACAATAAAAATATTGTAGTTACGCTTAATACAGGCTTCACAAGAAGAATTACCGATGCAATTTTAAAGCGTCTTGGCTGGGATAAAAATCCATTTATCAGCAAGGTGATCTGTAGTGATGAAGTACCTGAAGGAAGGCCTCATTCATATATGATTCATTCTTTAATGAAAGAAGCCGGAATTGCAGATGTTACGCGTGTTGCCAAAGTAGGAGATACAAAGGTAGATATACTGGAAGGCCAGTTGGCAGGATGCGGCGTAGTGGTGGCAGTTACCACCGGCGCTTACAGCCGTGAAGAATTGGCCCAGTATCAACCCGATTACATTATAGACTCATTAAGGGAATTACCAGCATTAATTCAAATACAGTGATAACTGTTATAGCCCAAGCCGATAAAAAGAAACACCGTGATACCATGGTGGCTATTTATGCCGCCATCATCACATTTCTTACCTATGCAACGGTATACGCTTTCCGCAAACCGTTTACAGTAGGCGTTTTTGACAACGAGCACGATGTATTGGGCATTCATTACAAAGATGCGCTTGTTATCAGCCAGGTATTTGGCTATATGTTCAGCAAGTTTTACGGCATTCGTTTTATTGCCGAGCTAAAAAATATCGGAAGAGGCAGAACAATTCTTTTATTGGTAGGTATTTCATGGCTGGCGTTATTGCTTTTTGCCATCATACCATCTCCCTGGAATATTCTGTTTCTTTTTATCAACGGATTTCCGCTGGGCATGATATGGGGTATTGTTTTTTCTTATGTAGAAGGAAGAAGGGCTACTGATTTTATTGGAGCAGCATTAGCTGTCAGTTTTATTTTCTCATCGGGCTTTGTGAAATCTGTTGCCCAATGGCTCATGATTCATGTTAATGTTACAGAACAATGGCTGCCTTTTGTTACCGGCATGGTATTTCTGCTGCCTATGTTACTCTTTGTGTTTTTATTGGAGAAAATTCCACCTCCCTCCCAATCAGATATCAAAACAAGGGTTACCCGCTTACCAATGAATAAATCCGAAAGAAAAAATTTCTTTCTCGAATTCAGAACAGGGATTGTTTTGCTCATTATTGTTTACGTATTTCTTACACTGTTCAGAGATATCCGCGATAATTATGCAGCAGATATCTGGCGTGAACTGGGTTTTGGCGCACAGCCTTCTGTATTTACCTCAACCGAAATCCCTATCACCATACTGGTATTGATTGTGATCAGCAGCATGATGCTGATAAAGAATAACCGTCATGCATTTGTGATCACGCATTTTATCATCATTGCGGGTTTCCTGCTTGCCGGCATCAGTTCATTATTATTTGTATGGCACCTGATGCCACCGTTTACATGGATGACCCTGGTAGGACTTGGATTATATATCGGTTATATTCCCTTCAACTGCATTTTATTCGACCGGCTCATCGCTACTTTCAGGCATGCCGGAAATGTAGGGTTCCTGATGTACCTGGCCGATTCGTTCGGGTACATGGCAAGTGTGGGGGTGATACTTACCAAAACCATCTTTAACACACAACTTGCATGGACAGTGGTATACAGCAACGGTGTGATTGTTTTATCTGTTATTGGTATAATGGCCACAGTAATGGCTTTGCTGTATTTTAATAAAAAGTATTCAGTTATTCTGCAAATCAATTAATATGAATCAGTCATCTGCCATTGTAATCGGTGCAGGTATTGTTGGTCTTGCCACCGCACGCGCCCTATCTTTAAAAGGCTACAGCGTTACTGTGATTGAACGAACAGAAAAAGCTGTGGGGGCATCTATTCGCAATTTTGGTATGGTGTGGCCGGTTGGTCAGCCTGATGGAAAATTATACAACCGTGCTATCCGCAGCAAACAGGTATGGAGAGAGATAGCCGACAGTATTGGTCTATGGTACGATGAAGTGGGCAGCCTTCATGTTGCCCACCATGCCGATGAATGGGAGGTATTGCAGGAACTGCATGATGTTTTTTCAAAAACCGGGAGGCCCGTTAGCCTGCTACAACCATCGCAGGTAGCTGAAAAATACAAAGGTATTAAAACAGAAAACCTGCTTGGCGGATTATACAGCTCCACCGAAATGATTGTTGATCCACGTGAAGCCATAGCTGCTATCCCTTCTTATCTTGATGAGTATCTTGATGTGCGGTTTATCTGGGGCAAGCAGGTGAATGCGGTTGAAGCAGGTAAAGTGTTTATGGGAAATGAATTTCTGCAGGCCGACCTGATCTGCATTTGCAGCGGCGCAGACTTTGAAACCCTGTATCCCGAACATTATGCGGCTTCCGGCATAACAAAATGTAAATTGCAGATGATGCGTTTTACACTACCCGCAGAAAACTACCGGATAGGCACCTCAGTATGTGGCGGTTTATCGCTGATTCATTATAATAGTTTTAAAGCAGCTGCTTCTTTACCTGCTTTACAGAAAAGATACCGGGAAGAGATGGCAGAATACCTGAAATGGGGTATCCATGTAATGGTATCTCAAAACGACAAAGGCGAATTAACAGTAGGAGATTCGCATGAATACGGCCATACGTTCGATCCATTTGATAAGGCTCACATTAATGAACTGATCACAGATTACCTGGAAAAGTTCATGGCAACAAAAGACTGGAAACTGACACAATCATGGAACGGCATCTATCCTAAAATGACCAATGGTGAAACAGATATAGTGATAAACCCTGAATCGGGGGTATATATTCTCAACGGGCTGGGTGGGGCAGGCATGACACTCTCTTTTGGTTTTGCCGAAGAGATTGTGTCTGGTATATGACCATCTTTAATGAAATTGACTTACTTATTAATCAACCAATATGAAAAAAAATCTGCTCTTCACCTGCGCTGTTTTTGCAGCTATTACAGTGTCGGCCCAATCTTTAAAAACACTGGAATCAAAACGTATCGGTCTTCCCAACGGATGGAGTCTTACACCTGTGGGTAAAAGTATTCCGGTGGGCGACCTGCCATTAAATATAGCTGTCTCATCTTCAAAAAAATACATAGCCGTTACCAATAACGGCCAGAGCACACAATCGCTGCAACTGATAGATGTTGCAACGGAAAAAGTGCTTGATCATATTAAAATAGCCAAATCGTGGGTAGGATTGAAGTTCAGTGCCGATGAAAAATACCTCTATGCTTCCGGTGGTAATGATAACTGGATAATGAAATATGCAGTGAAAAATAATAAACTGGTTACTGCAGACAGTATAAAATTGGGAGATAAATGGCCCAACAGAATATCACCAACAGGTATTGAAATTAACGACCAGGCTAACAGGATGTATGTTGTAACCAAAGACAACAAAGTATTGTATGAGATAGATCTTGATTCAAAAAAGATCATTAAACAGGTTACACTGCCCGGTGAAGCTTATACCTGTTTACTTTCTCCCGATAAAAAAGAACTATACATTTCCTGCTGGGGATGCGGCAAACTATTGGTGTATAGTACCACCCAACAAAAGCTCACAGATGAAATTACAGTGGGCAGTAATCCCAACGATATTTGCCTGTCTGCAAACGGCCGCTACCTGTATATTACCAACGCTAATGATAACAGCGTATCAGTGATAGATGTTAAGCAAAGAAAAGTATTGGAAACATTAAATGCAGCGTTATATCCTGATGCACCAACCGGCTCAACAACCAATGGTGTGGCACTTAGTGCTGATGAAAAAACCTTATACATTGCCAATGCAGATAATAATTGCCTGTCGGTATTTGATGTAAGTAAACACGGAAGCAGTGTGTCGAAAGGATTTATCCCTGTGGGGTGGTATCCTACCTGTGTAAGAACTATCGGCAAGAAAATATATGTAACCAACGGGAAAGGGTTTACCTCCATGGCCAATCCCCAGGGCCCAAATCCGGTTGATAAAAAAGTACAATTGGCCTATCAACTGGGAGATACCTCAACACTTAATAAAGTACAATATATAGGCGGCCTGTTTAAAGGAACACTGAGCATCATCAATACCCCAACTGATCAGCAGTTAAGTATGTATTCACAGGCAGTGTACCATAACACACCATACAGTAAAGTAAGAGAATCACTGTCCAACGGCGAGAAAGGCAATCCGATACCTATGAAAGTTGGAGAGGCCTCACCAATCAAATACGTATTTTATATAGTTAAAGAGAACCGCACTTACGACCAGGTATTGGGAGATATGCCTGAAGGTAACGGAGATAAAAACCTTTGTCTTTTTGGTGAGAAGGTTACACCCAACCTCCATGCATTGTCGAGAGAATTTGTATTACTCGATAATTTTTATGTAGACGGTGAGGTGAGCGCCGATGGGCATAACTGGAGCCTTGGGGCCTATTCAACAGATTATCTTGAAAAAACATGGCCCACCAGTTATGGCGGCCGTGGTGGTGATTATGATGCAGAAGGTAACCGCGCCATTGCCAATAATAAAAATGGTTTTATATGGGATCATTGTAAACGGGCAGGTATCAGCTATCGCACGTATGGTGAGTTTGCAGACGATTATAAACCCAATATCCCGGTGCTGAAAGACCATTTCTGTCCGTATTATACCAGTTGGGATCAAAAGATCAGGGACACTACAAGAGTAGGGCAGTGGAAACGGGATTTTGATTCATTACTTGCAGCCAATGCATTGCCCAGGTTAAATACATTGCGCATTATTAATGATCATACAGAAGGTCTGAGTAAAGGTAAGCCCACACCATTTGCCCATGTGGCCGATAATGATCTTGCCATCGGTATGTTTGTAGAATACCTGAGCAAGAGCCCGGTTTGGAAAGAAAGCGCTGTATTCGTAATTGAAGATGATGCACAGGATGGACCAGATCATGTGGATGCACACAGGAGTACAGCCTATGTAGCAGGCGGATTTGTAAAAAGACATTTTGTTGATCATACTATGTATTCTACCTCATCTATGTTGCGTACTATTGAATTGATCCTGGGCATCGGGCCGATGAGTCAGTATGATGCCGCTGCTACACCCATGTGGCGTTGTTTTTCAGCCCAACCAGATATGACCGTTTTTACTGCCCGTCCTTTACAGGTAGATATTAATGAGAAGAATGCCGTGGAAAATGCATGGCAGCGAAAAAGCGAAACATTTGATTTTGCAAAAGAAGACAGGATCCCGGACCGTGAGTTTACAGAAGTGATATGGAAGGCAGTGAAAGGAGTAAATGCACTGGTGCCGGCACCCAAAAGAGCAGCATTTCTGAAAACCAATACAGGGAGAAAAGATAATGATTAAAGGTATTTACTGACGTGTTGTGCTATAAAACAAATAGTTACATAGGTTAGGAAACAGGGCAGATAGTTTAAAAGCAATGTTTCTTTTCTGTTTTCCTATGTACCTATGTGTTTTAAAATAACTTGAAACAAAGAACAGTTGCATCATCCGATACTTCTCAAAGTAAAAATGCTTCAGGCTAAAATTTCAACAACAAAACGCGTTAAAAAGTATTTAACTGCTGAAATGTGGAAAATTTGTGAAATAGGTTGCCCGCTTAACCCGCACATAACTTTAGCGTAACAATTTGGTAACATTTGATTTTCCTTTTGTTTCCAAATTAATTTCTTGTTAATATTCAGGTAACATTTTGGTAACATGCCACGCTAACCTTTGCACAAACCAAAACATCTGTTGTGCGAAAATTAGTTTTGTTCTTCTCTCTTGTACTCTTCACTTCGTTTGCCATCGCTCAAAAAGTAAAAGTGGCAGGAAAGGTTTCCAATGGTAAAAACGAAGGCCTGGCCGGCGTTACCATTAAGATATCCGGGGCCATTACCGGTATAGTTAAAACAGATGTAGATGGCCATTACTCGTTCAACGCGGAGTTTGGGAAAAAATACAGCATCACGCTTTCTTATATTGGGTATAAAGACAAAAGTATAGATGATATCAGCATCACACATGCAAACGAAGAAGAAACACTGAATGTGATTTTGGAAGAAAGTGGAAAATTACTGGAATCAGTAACCGTAAAGTCTTCTACCCGTGGCAATGCAAAAGGTGAAA
The DNA here is from genome assembly GCA_036758845.1 of Sediminibacterium sp. Classification (GTDB taxonomy): domain Bacteria; phylum Bacteroidota; class Bacteroidia; order Chitinophagales; family Chitinophagaceae; genus Sediminibacterium. Next base: position 20,343 of record DAIOVU010000019.1, on the reverse strand, counting down.
CTATCAATGCATTAATTGCATTCCAGAAAAATACTTCTACTGTTGCGCAGGTTGTTTCCGGAGAAGCCATCAGAAGATCTCCCGATAAAAATACAGGTGAAGTACTTAAAAGAGTACCCGGCACTTCTGTTCAGGAGGGCAAATACCTTGTGGTACGCGGTTTGGCCGACCGTTATAACCAGGCCATGTTAAACGGTGTTCTGTTGAGCAGCACCGAGCCCGACAGGAAAACATTTTCTTTTGATGTGTTTCCTGCCCCAATGATCGATAATATCATTATCAATAAAGCATTCGTTCCTGAATTGCCGGGTGAGTGGGCAGGTGGTTTGATACAGGTTAATACCAAAGATGTTCCTTCCAGTAATTTTTTAAATGTACAGTTAGGTACCGGTTTTAATACACAAACCGCAGGCAGTGATTTTTATCAATACCAGGGTGGTAAATTAGATTGGCTGGGTATAGATGATGGTAAAAGAGCTTTGCCAGATGGAATGCCAACTAAATCTGCCTTTAACAGCCTTGATCAAACGCAGAAAATAGTTTACGGAAAACAGTTTGAAAATATCTGGTCAGCAACCAAAAACAGCGCTAACTTTTTGCCAGTAACCAATAAAACTTTCCAGTTAAGCGGTGGTTTTAATACTAAGCTGGGTAACAATAACAAACTGGGTGTTGTATTGGCTCTTACTTACAATCAAAGTTTTAAAAGAACCAATTTCAGTAACCGCCTATACTCTATCAGCAATAATGTGGCCAGCCTGAACTTTGATTATGCAAATGATAAATATAGTCATGATGTATTATGGGGCGCGTTGGGTAATGTAACCCTGCAACTGGGTAATAATAATAAGCTCTCCTGGAAAACAATACTGAACATCAATTCAACTGACTATACAACCAAACGTACCGGTAAAGATTTTGAGAACGATCCGATCAATGGCGAAAATATACGCGCTACTGAATTGGCTTTAAAAGCAAATACTTTCTTCAATACACAACTTACAGGCGATCATAATCTGCCTTCACTTAAACTAAAACTGCACTGGTACGGAAGTTTTAATATCCTTGATCAGTATATTCCAGATCAAAGACGTATCCAGTATAACCAGAATGTGGCAGTTCCCAATTCGCCTTACCTGTTACTGGTGTCTGCATCAAAAACTTCACAAAGAAGTGGCAGCCGTTACTATGGCTTCCTGAATGATTACATCTATACGGGAGGTGGAGATATCGCTAAAAGTTTTACAGTAAACGGTTTAAACCAGTCTGTGAAACTGGGGTATATGTTGCAGGTTAAAGACCGTTTATTTGATTCAAGACCCTTCTCTATCTACCTGCCTTCTGATAATCCATCATTACGTTTGCTGACAGAAGAGGTGGTATTCAGCCAGGAGAATTTTGGTACAGGTTTTGACAATAAATTTGCCTTCAACGAAATTTATGGTGACCAGTACAGGTATGTTGCCAACACCATTTTAAATGCAGGCTTCCTGCAGTTCGATAACCAGTTAACACAAAAATTGCGTGCCACATGGGGTTTACGTTGGGAAAATTTTGACCAGATCGTTGGTAGCGTAAAAGCAAAAGATCCACGTCATGTGTACAGTAAAGTGGATGATTTCCTGCCGGGACTAAACCTTACTTATAAGGCTACAGACAAAACAAATTTCCGTTTATCAGGTTCACAAACCGTTATCAGACCTGAGTTTCGTGAGTTGAGTCCGTTTGCTTTCTTCGATTTTGATCTGGGCGCCACCACAACTGGTAATAAATCATTAGTACGTACCAAAGTGAGCAATGCCGATCTCCGTTTTGAAATGTACCCACGCGCGGGAGAGCTGTTTACTATTGGTGTGTTCTATAAATATTTTGATAAACCAATTGAGTTATTCTTTAACCAAACAGGAGCAGGTAGCTCCAGTACATTCAACTATATCAATGCTGATAAAGCTTCAGGATATGGTGTGGAACTTGACTTCAGAAAGAAACTGGATGTTGTTGCTGACGGACTGCGCAATTTCACCTTCCAGGGTAACTTCTCTTACATACATAACCGTGTAACCAGTGAAGGAACCAATTTAGACAGACCAATGCAGGGACAAAGTCCTTACCTGATCAATGCCGCATTGCAATATGATGTAGAGAAAGCAGGATTGAGCACTACTTTATTGTTTAACCAGATCGGTCGCCGTATCCTTTATGTTGGCAGCAGTGATTATCCGCCGGTATGGGAAAATCCGAGACCATTGCTTGATTTCCAGATAGCCAAAAAAGTGCTGAAAAGAAAGGGAGAAGTAAAACTGAATGTATCAGACATCCTCAACCAGGTGGCTTATTACTATCACGATCTGAATAACAACGGAAAATTTGACAAAACAACAGACGCTATCTCCATTGCACGTAAACACGGAACAAACGTAAGTATCTCATTTGCCTATAATATCAAATAAACAAACAACTAAAAATCTATAAACACGCGAACATGAAAAAGTTATTCATTCTGATTGCATCGGTAGGTATGATGGCAACCGGTTGTCGTAAAATTGAAGTAGATGGTGGTACAACAATTACCCCTACTCCAACTCCAACTGCAGAAAACACTATCCTTGAGGGAAGGATCATTAACAACCTGACCCTGAAAGCAGCGTATACTTATAAGCTACGTGGATTAGTGTATGTAACCAATGGTGCTATCCTCACTATTGAGCCAGGCACAAAGATTGTTGGAGAAAACGGTAAGAACGGTGCGTTGATCATTACACGCGGTGCAAAAATTATTGCTGACGGTACTTCTGATAAACCCATCGTATTTACTTCTGAAGCGCCTACACCACAACGTGGCGACTGGGCAGGTCTTGTAGTATTGGGCCAGGCTCCCAACAACTCTTCTTATAACGGTGTGGACGGTATTGGTGAGATTGAAGGCGGTATCAATAACAGCGATGGTCTTGGTTTATATGGCCTCGGTGCAACATCCAACCTGGCTGATAACAGCGGTATCTTACGTTATGTTCGTATTGAATATGCCGGATACGCTTTCTTACCCGATAAAGAGATCAACGGTTTAACATTTGGTGGTGTGGGTAACCAGACAATTGTTGACTATGTTCAGGTGTCTTACGCAAACGATGACTCATTTGAGTGGTTTGGCGGTTCTGTAAATTGCAAACACCTGATCTCATTCCGCACATTGGATGATGACTTTGATACTGATAACGGTTTTAGCGGTAAAGTACAGTTTGGTATTTCACTGCGCGATTCTTCTGTAGCTGATATCTCTAAGAGCGAAGCTTTTGAGTGCGATAATGATGCCAACGGATCTGATAGAAAAACTTTCCTGCAGTCTATCGGTGCAAGCGCCAATAACCCTGTTGCCATTGTTCCTGTTAGAACAGTCGCAGTATTCAGCAATATGACCCTGGTTGGACCAAAAGAAACAGCCACTTCAAAAGGGAATAGCTTGTTCCTGGCTGGCGCCCAATTACGCCGTAACTGTGAACAAAGCATTTTCAACTCTGTATTTGTAGGCTGGAATGGCGGATCAGTAAACGGTTTATTGATTGATGCAAGTAAAGGAATACCTGTTGACCTGAATCTGGATCCTGCAGGCGGACTGAATTTCCGTAACAACATCATTGCCGGTGTTACCACCAATGCTGTTAACTATGCGCCAAGTGCTACAGCACCAACTGGCGCTACTAAGGCAACTATCACAGATTGGGTAAATACACCTGCTTTTGGAAACACTTTACTGGCTGCTAATACTGATGCGGGCCTTGTTGCACCGTTCAATTATGCTGCTCCTGATTTTAACCCTGGTTCTGCTACTGCGGCTGCCGCTACCGGTGCAGATTTCAGCAGCGCTAAATTGAAAACAAATACATCAGGCAAAGCCGACTTTACAGCAGTTGCTTATAAAGGCGCTTGCGCAGTAGGTGATACCTGGTGGAAAGCATGGACATCTTTTAAATAAAATACTTTTCAATAAGAAAGCCGCCTGCATATTGCTGGCGGCTTTTTTATAATCCGCTTATACCGGCTTTTGATAAAACATGAGAATGAAACAGCTTATTCCTTCCCTTTTTGTTGTTTTTCTTTTTGCCTGTCAGTCGGAGCAAAAAGAAAATACAGATAATGAAACAAAAAAAGATACCGTTAAGATCAGCGAATCGATCAGAACCAATACTTCCTTTTTATACGATTATAAGGCGTTGGAAGAAATGTTTACCAACGATAACTGGTTGCTGGCCGGCAAGAACGATAGCAGCTATTTTTATTTCAGCAGGCTGGGCGATTTTAAAGTGAATACCTACGAATACAAATTAGTTAAAGGAGATTCTGCGGCAGTAAAATATACATCTGTTCAAAAAGAAGGAGATAAGATCGCGTGGGAGTTCAATAATCAAAAACTGTATTTAAACAGTGCCACTAAAGCACGTGCCGTATGGTCTGTAGCCGGTGCCGATTCTTTGCGGTACGAGTTTTTGCGTGTTAATGAGAACCAAATAGCGCTTATCTATCCAGACAAGCATAAACTGATCCTGCATAAAACATTGCCCTTCAGCCTGTTCTTAGTACGGAGCCGTTACGATTTTACACACGGAACCAGGTATGCATTTGATAATACACCATCTTCCAAACAGAAATAGGAGCGCTGTAATTTTTTTTAAAGAATGATGCTATGAAAGTAAAAACCTTCATTAGTCTGTCCTCCCATAAAAGATTTTTTGATCTGATCAATAAATTATTGGACCATACGCCTGCTGAAGAAAAAACAGAGAATGAATTGCTCACGGAACTTGGCAAACAAAAAGAAATACTGGAACAAATATATGTTCAGTATAATGGCAAATTTGATGAGCTGCACCGGTTGATTGCTGAATACCAGGTTCAGCAAATCCAGATCCGTAAAAAAATAAGGCAGATCCAACTGGATAAAAAGGATAAAAAAGAACCGGTTTATTTTTTCAGAAAGGGAGATGATATTGGTTCTTCTTTTCAGGGACTGATTTATCTCCTCATCCACATTATCCTGTTTGATGATACATGGGTAGCGGTTTTAGAAGGCCTGGACTATATGATATAATCCGTGGGGGAGATGTGTTGAGAAAAAAGTAAAAAGTCGAAAATCAAAAGTTAAAAATAAGGGAACCCGCATAATCTCTCTGTGTATCTCCAAATCTCTGTGATCTTTGTTAAAAAAATCCTGTACTAACTATGCAGCAGTTTCTTTTTAACTGGGTTTGTCTCCAAAATAGCTATTACCGGGGATGACTGGTTTCAGCAGTTTGTAATAAATTTTCTTTTCGCCATACTAAGTTCCAGAAACAGGCCTGGTATTTTTTATTCACTTCCCAGAAACCATTGGCTTTATAACGTCTTGAGGAAGATAACATTTTTAAAGATGGTATGTAACCTACATAACCATAGTGCGATAGTCTTTTACCCATATCCACATCGTCTCCATAAAAAGTGAGATCTGTATTATAGCCACCGGCTCTTTCAAGTACTTCAGCGCGTATAAAAGCATTCCCTCCAATCAGGATGGCCGCCCTGCCTGTTAGTTGTACCAACAGGTTAACAACCGGGTAACATATTTTTTGAGAAAGTAATGAACTGCTGCGCATCCATCTATCCCCGTCAAAATAATCGTAAGGCCCCGTTACGGCTACTTTTTTACCGCTTTTGCATAAAGCGGTAACACCTTTTTTTAGCCAGTGCTCATCTGGCAAACAATCGGCATCTAATTGTGCAATAATAGAGCCTGTGGCCATTCTCCTGGCGCATTCCCGCGCAAAATTGGTGCCTTTCCTCGATTCATAGGCAAGTTTAATGGCGATCCCATTGTCTTTATGGGTTGCAATAAACTGTTGAATAAGTAATGAAGTACGGTCGGTTGAGGCATTGTCGGCAATAATGATCTCGAAATTGGGATAAGCCTGTTTTACTACTGCATCCAGTGTTTGGAGTATATAATTTTCTTCATTAAAAGCAGGGATCAATACAGAAACTTTGGGCAGGAAATAATGCTTCATGGCAATAGAATTTAACAGATATAAAGTAACTATCCCAATATTACTTTACTGTATACCGGCGTGCGAATTAATAATAGCATAGCTATTCCATAACCTTAACTTAACCCTGTGTTCATCCGCTCTTTACATGAGAATGGTTCCTTTGTAAAACCTCTCTTAATGAAAATATTTCTGCTTGTTTTTTGTTTTCTTGCCTGCCTGTCGTCCTACGCACAGTCATCCGGTTCACCCCGAAATGTTTTCATCATCACAACCGATGGTTTCAGATGGCAGGAAGTATTTCGGGGTGCAGACTCCCTGCTTATCCGCGATACGGCTTATGTAAAAGATACTGCTCTTATCAGGCAACAATTCTGGAGCGATGATATAACAGAAAGAAGACGCCGGCTATTGCCTTTTTTCTGGGATGTGATCGCAGAAAAAGGGAGCCTGTCCGGTAACCGCAGTTATGAGAATAAAGTAAATGTTTCCAACCTGTACAAAATTTCATATCCCGGATATAATGAAATTCTTACCGGCTATGCCGACAGGCGATTCATTCCAAACCTCACCATCCGCAACAGGAACACCAACCTGCTTGAATTTCTGAATACACGCGAAGATTATGCAGGCAAAGTAGCCGCCTTCAGTTCGTGGAATGTGATGCCTTATATTTTAGATGAAGAACGAAGCCAGATACCTGTTAACAGCGGCTACGAAATGCTGGAAGAAGGCGATGATACATTAAACACACTCATTAACCAGGTACAGGTTAGCATTCCTCATAAAGGACATACCCGTTACGACCTGCTTACCTATACCAGTGCAAAAAATTATATAGAACAGCAACACCCCAAAGTAGTATTTATAGGATTAGGCGAAACAGATGAGTTTGCTCATATGGGCAGGTACGACAGGTATTTGCAGAAAGCGCACCAGGTAGACCAGATCATTTCTGAATTATGGTATTATGTGCAGACCGATCCTTTTTATAAAAATAACACCACATTCATTATCACAACAGATCACGGAAGGGGAAGCAAAACATCCAAATGGTCAAAACATGGTTTCTGGGTAAAAGGTTCAGGAGAAATTTGGGTGGCGATGATCGGGAAAGGTATTGCTCCGGATGGTGAAAAAAAGGCCAAAGAACATATCTATCAGAAACAAATCGCTTCAACGGTTTCAGGCTTACTGGGTGAAAATTTTCGCCCAGAAGATCACCCGGTGGCGGCACCTATCGAAAATGTCGGCAGACCGGCAAATCATGAAACAGTATTGATGAAAAATAAAGCGATCACTGCTAATAAATAAATCGATAGGCTAAGTTCGAATTTTTACGCTTATTGATTTATACATTGGCCTTTGAAAAAAAGCGTTAAGAAATTTACGGAATGAAGCGTTAAGAAATGAACGATGTTTGGCTTTGATAGAATGTTGAAGGGCATATTTGCTCTATATAGGGTCAAAAGTGAGGCTTTAGACTTCGTTCATTTTAGCGTAATGCAGTAAATTTTAGCTTTTTTTCAACAGCCTTGATTTTTTTTGTTACTTTTTTGTATCAAGACAAAAAAGTAAATAGCGTAAATGCTATCGGGAAATCATTTTGCGTTTAGATACTTAATTCTATAATAAAGATGTCATCCATCCTTACCAATTATATTTTAACCTATGGCTACCTGGCTATCTTTTGTGTGGTGTTACTGCAGGAATTAGGCATGCCCGGACTGCCAAACGAATTGGTATTGTTTTATTTTGGATATATCAGCAAACAGGTAGGATTATCTTATCCTATGCTTATTATGCTGGTGGTATTGGCAGATATGATCGGTTCTTTTGTGCTGTATTATATTTTTTATCATGGCAGAACATGGTTGGCAAGCATCAAGCCAAAATGGCTGCCGGTGCCGGTAAAAAAAATAGAACGGATCAAAGAGCGGATCGCATCACATAAAGGCAGGAATATTTTTGTTGCCAAGCTAACGCCCTTCGTCAGAAGTTATCTTCCCGTTGTTGCAGGCTTATTGCACGTAGCACCTGCTCTCTATGGCCGGATCGTTTTAATAACCGCTTTTATCTGGAGCGGGGGATGGGTTACCGCAGGATGGTTATTGCATTTTTAATTTTAATGAATGGAGGTAAAGCACTCAAAACCTCTCCATAAATTTAAGCCAACCTGTTGCAACAGGTTGGCTTAAAAAAAATCATAAAAATCATATTAATCATCAGCGAAATCAGCGATAACGCAATCAGAGATAATGGAACCACTGCTTATTAATATCCCATTTCTCAAACTCTCTGGCTACCTCTGTCAGGAAACTGGCGCCGATACTACCATCTACAATCCGGTGATCATAACTCAGCGACAGGTACATCATATGCCTGATGCCAATGGTATCTCCTTCTTTTGTTTCAATCACAACAGCACGCTTTTTAATAGCACCCACGGCCATAATAGCTACCTGCGGCTGACTAATAATCGGCGTTCCCATCAAACTGCCAAATGTGCCTACATTGGTTAAGGTAAAGGTGCCGCCCTGGGTATCTTCCGGTTTTAATTTATTATTTCGTGCAGCATCGGCAAGGTTATTAACGGCTTTGCTTAACCCTACAATATTCAACTGGTCTGCTCCTTTAATAACCGGAACAATCAGGTTGCCTGTAGACAGCGCCGTGGCCATGCCGATGTTGATATCTTTTTTAATGATGATATTATCCCCGTCGAGTGAACAGTTGACCAAAGGGAAACGTTTGATCACATTCGCAATACATTCAACGAACATGGGGGTGAATGTAAGACGGGTGCCTTCTCTTTTTTCAAATTCTGCTTTTACTTTTTGGCGCCACAAAACCATATGCGTTACATCAGCCTCAGCAAAGCTGGTAACATGCGGACTGGTTTGCTTACTGTTTACCATGTGTTTGGCAATCAGTTTGCGCATTCTGTCCATTTCAATAATTTCTGTTGCGCCGGTAAGCACTACAGATGCAGGGTCAGCAAATTTGCCGGTGTAAGATGCAGGTACATAGCTTTCAGTAATAATGGCCGGACCTGTTTCCTCTGGTGCAGGAATGATAACAGGCGCAGTAGTAACTGCAGATTTTTCTGCAGCAGTTGGTGGTGTATAAGGCGCAAGAGTGCCGGCTTTTTTGTCGGTCACATATTGTAAAATATCTTTTTTAGTAACCCGACCTTCATTACCTGTTCCGGGAATCCTTTCCAACTCGCTTAAAGGAATATTTTCGCTGTTGGCTATGTTTAAAACAAGTGGCGAATAGAAGCGGTTAACAGCAGGTTTCTCTGATAATATCACCGGTTCTGCCGGTGTGTATGGCACTTCCGGAGAGCTTGCATAAAATTCTTCTGCAATAGCTGTTGGGGCCTCAGACGGGATTGGCTGATCTTCAACAGCCAATATTTCAGCTACGGGTTCTACTATCAGAGAAATATTTTCTGTTGCGGGTTCTTGTGCAGGAGCGGAGGATGTAGAACCATTTACTTCGCTGCTGATACGGGCTATCACTGTTCCAATGGGCACCACCTCATTCTCTTTGAATAAAATTTCTGTAATCACTCCTTCCGCAGTAGAAGGTACTTCGCTGTCCACCTTATCGGTGGCTATATCCAAAACGGTCTCATCCTGATTCACGTATTCACCTACCTGCTTATGCCATTTCAGGATGGTAGCTTCCATGATACTCTCGCCCAGTTTGGGCATCACCAGTTCAGCAATTGCCATACTATCGTACTGTTTTAGTTGGGATAAAAGTATATCCTTTCGGTCTTCTAAAATACCATTTGTTGATAAGGGGTCAAAACTTCTTCATTTCCGGCGCTTTTTGCACCTGCCTCAGCTCATCAATCCTCAAAATGATCAGTTCGTGCCAAAACGTTAACCGTTTTCCAGCGCAAAGATACGTAAAAGGTTTAGCGCATTGGTAGCGGTCAATTCAATGTTTCTTTGCCTGTCGAACCGGAAATTGAACAGTTTAGTTACTGTTTTTGTTTTATTCGCCACTGCCACCCATACCATTCCAACCGGTTTCTCTTTAGTTCCCCCGTCGGGTCCCATAATACCGCTTACAGCAATGGCATAATCTGTTTGCATGATATCCAGAACAGATGCAGCCATTTGCCTTACTGTGGCTTCGCTAACAGCACCATCGGTATTCAACATTTCATCACTCACATGCAATATTCGTTGTTTAATGCTGTTATCATAACTTACCACGCTGCCCATAAAATAGGCAGATGAGCCGGCATGGCTGGTAAGCAAATGCGCAATATAGCCACCCGTACAACTTTCGGCAGTAGCTACTGTTTTGCCCTGCTGCTTTAATAGTTTACCCACCACCAGCTCCATCGGAATGTCTTCGCCGGTTACCAGGTGCTCTTTTACAATTTCTTTTAATGAGTTGAAAAGTGTGGCTATTTCATGTTGCAGGGCCTCTTTATCAAAACCAAAAGCGGTGAGCCGAAGTCTTACCATACCATGATTGGGCAGATAGGCAAGTTTGATATGATCCGGCAACGCCTCTTCAAAATCTTTGATCAATTCTGCCAGGTAAGATTCACCAATGCCGGAAGTGAGCAGGGTTCTGTGTTCAATAAAGCCCGATTGGAACAGTTCAGGTATCATGGGAATAACATGATGGGTCATGATCCATTTCATCTCATGCGGTACCCCCGGCAGCGAAATAAATATTTTTCCATCTCTTTTAAACAACATACCCGGAGCGGTACCTTTTTCATTCTGCAATACTAAACAGGTATCCGGTACTTCGGCCTGTTTGGCATTGCGCTCAATCATCGGGCGTTTCAGTATATTTTCAACGATATGGGTGATATAATCAAGAGAGGGTTGGTGTACCACCATCTTGCCCCCAAAATATTTGCATAAAAGGGGCTTGGTAATATCATCGGCCGTTGGACCAAGTCCGCCGGTAATGATGATGATGGATGAGCGTTTGCTTTCATCATCCAGCGCCTGCCAGATATCATCCCAAACATCGCCTACGGCCACCCGGTGTTTTACGGTAATACCTGTTTTGTTAAGTTCCTGTGCTATAAATGCACTGTTGGTATCAATTACCTGTCCAATCAATAATTCATCTCCAATAGTAATGATCGATGCAAAAACTTTTTCCATAGTCAGCTTCAGCTTAATTTTATGCAAGGTAAAGGTCAAATATGAAAACAGCTTATGTGTTAATATGTTTATTGACCGGCATATCCGGTTTATCCGGCCAAACCATTCAGGAGCGTTTGGATAAAGCCTCTGATCGTTTTCTGGCCGATCAGCAAATGAAACATGCACTGGTTGGCATCTCTGTTGTAAAAAGCGAAACAGGTGAAAAAATATTTGAAGTAAATGCACAAACAGGTTTAGCACCAGCAAGTTGCCAGAAAATTATTACAAGCGCAACCTCGTTCGAAATATTAGGCCAGGCATACCGATATCAAACGGTATTAGGTTATGATGGAAGTATTGAGAACGGTGTTTTAAAAGGGAATTTATACCTCATTGGCAGTGGCGACCCCAGCCTGGGAAGCTGGCGTTTCGATTCAACGCGGGAAGGAGCCATGCTGGAACATTGGATGAACACGCTTAAACAAAAAAGCATCCGCAGAATAGATGGTAACCTTATTGCATACACCGGCAAATGGGAACAGGAAACATTGCCCGACGGATGGATATGGGAAGATATTGGCAATTATTACGGCGCAGGCGCTGCTGCATTAAACTGGCGCGAAAACCAGTATGATCTGATTCTAAAGTCGGGCCCGGCAGTGGGCGATAAAGCAACAATAGTTGCCATGAAGCCGGAGCCTTATGGCATAACCATGGAAAGCCGGCTTCTTTCAGGCCCAAGGGGCTCGGGCGATAATGCCTATATCTATCTCCCGCCTTTTGCTACTAATGGCTATGTAAAAGGAACCATTCCGGCAGATGAGAAAACTTTTATTATTTCCGGCTCCCTTCCCAACCCGGCCTTACAGATCCTGGCTACGCTGAATGAGAAGTTAACTAACTCGGGCATCAGGTCTAAAAATTTTTATGTATTAGCCGATGGACCGATGCCTGTATATACTTCACTGCATATCCAATATTCACCGCCTCTGTACGACATGAATAACTGGTTTATGAAAAAAAGCATTAACCTGTATGGAGAGTCACTGGTAAAAACGATTGCTTACGAAAAAACAGGTTTGGGCTCAACGGAGAAAGGAGTGGAGCAGGTAGTAAAATTCTGGAAGGAGCGGGGGATTGAACCATCTGCTTTGCATATGATTGATGGAAGCGGTTTATCCCCGCAAAACCGCGTAACGGCAGATGCCCTTGTTAAGGTGCTGCAATATGCCCGCAGCAGGCCCTGGTTCAGGTATTATTATGATGCCTTGCCCGAATTTAACCAGATGAAACTTAAAAGCGGCACCATTGGCGGTGCTAAAAGCTTTGCCGGCTATCATACTGCCAAAGATGGAACTACCTATACAGTGGCCATCATTGTAAATAATTATGATGGATCGGCGGGAGAAATAGTAAGGAAAATATTCCGGGTATTGGACGAGTTGAAATAATTCCCTGCCTACCCCGTAAATCATTAATAACCTGCGTTTTCACGCCATTGCGTGACTTATTTTCCGCTAACTTTAAGCCACTAAAAAACACTTTGCTATGAAAGAACAAAATTTCAGGAATCACACCCGTTATATATTTGGTTATCATGTGGTCACTTTTGCGGCTATTCTTGCTTTATTGATCGGAGCATTTATTAACCTGAGTCATTCTGCCAAAGAGAATCTCTATTCGGCTTCACTGATCTGTTTGATCGCGGTTATTTTGGGTGCCGTTTTCTGGTACATGAGAAGTTTTGCTTTACGCGCCCAGGACAGGGCCATACGTGCAGAGGAAAAACTGCGTTATTATATTTTAACCGGTAAGCCATTGCCTTCAGAGCTGCGCATGGGCCAAATCATCGCTTTACGCTTTGCTTCAGATGAAGAATTCCCGTCTTTAACACAGCGGGCCATTTCTGAGAAATTATCCGGTAACGAGATTAAACAGGCCATCCGTAGCTGGCGTCCGGACTATCACAGGGTCTGATCGCTAAAAAATGGTGTTAATTTTTCCTTTAACTCATCGGGCATCCCGATCCATTTCCCGGTGGTGGTGTTGATAAAGAATAAAGCTACTTTGCCTGTGGTGAGTAGCTTTTTTCTTTCATTATATACCTCGTGATGAAATTCAATCTGGTGCTTTTGGGGCAGTTCTTTCAGCATTGTTTTAATGGTGATCAGGTCGTCGTAATGTGCGGGCCTTAAAAACCTTGCTTCCATTGCTACCACTGGCATTCTTACCCCCATTTCTTCCATTTTTTTATAGGTAAAACCCAGCTCGCGGATGCATTCTGCACGACCTACTTCAAAGTACTGGGCATAGTTGCCGTAATACACAATGTCCATCTGGTCTGTTTCAGCATATCTAACCCTTACGGTGGTAATGTGTTCGTACATGATGATCTTAATTTGTTGACAAACTTACGCAGTCTATCTGTTTTTCCACAAATGATGGAATGATGTTTGCTTACAAACCCCTAATGCTACCTTTAAAACAGGTTTTCGCTTTTTGTTAAGAAAGAAACTGAAATCTTTGTTGCGTTGTTGTTTGGGGAACCTCTTCTGTTGGAATGAAAAAAAATGCCACAGAATACACAGATTTTCGCAGACGGTTTCTGTGTTATTCTGTGCCTTCTGTGGCAAAAAGGATAACATTCGTAAAGATAGCTCCATCTTTCTAACACTTTTGATTAGGTAACCTATAACGGCCTGTTCGCATTAGTCGCTTTTCTAAAATGGTTGATATAAACAGCTTAAACAGTCCTTGCTCTATGAAGAAACTCGTTTATATTTTTTTGTTTGTTTCAGGCTGTGCCATTAGCAGTACACTGCCTGCGCAACTTACCCGGAATATGCACGATCCGGATGCTGAATTTAAAAATGCCAAAGAGCTTTACCAGAAAGAGCAATACAGCCTGGCTTACCCGGTGTTTAAGCAACTGTACAGCAATGGCGCTGAACAAACTAACCTTTCGGCTACCATCAGGCTGGAGTGCCAATATTATTATATCATCTGCGGACTGCAACTGAATGACGAAACGGCTGTGCCATTGGCCGTAGCATTTACTGAGTTGGAGAATAATCCCGCCCGTGTTCAGATGATGAACTTTCATTTGGGCGAATACTATTTCCGTAAGCAGGAATTTGGCAATGCCCAAAACTGCTATGCCGGTGCAGGTATCGACAACCTGAACAACCGTGAAATTGCGGATATGAAATTTCATCAGGCCTATGGGTACTTTGTGATGCAGCAGTTTGATAAAGCAAAACCTTTATTCAATGCCATCCGCCAGTTGCCAAAAGACCCCAATTATCTTGATGCAAATTATTATTACGGTTTTATCTGTTTCAATGAGAAGAACTATAAACAGGCATTAGAGAGTTTCCTGATTGCAGAGAAACTACCCGAGTATCAGAATGTCATCCCTTTTTACTTGGCCGAGATCTACTATTTTAATGGCGATAAAGATAAGGCGCTGGAAACAGGTGTGAATGCTATCCGCAAAACAGGTCAGTATTACGACCTGCAATTGCACCAATTAGTCGGTCATCTTCTGTTTGAAAAAAGAGAGTACGCGCAGGCTCTGCCTTATCTTGAAAAATTTATAGCAGGCAAAGAAAAAGTAAGAAGGGAAGACCTGTATGAGCTGGCCTATTGTTATTACGAAGCCGATAACTGGTCAAAATCCATTGAAGGGTTTAAACAACTGGGTGGGGCAGAAGATTCGCTGGCACAGAACAGCATGTACCTGCTGGCCGATGCCTATTTGAAAACAAATGATAAAGCCAATGCCCGCAGCGCTTTCCAGTTCTGTGCATCCAATAACAGTAACGCGGTACAGAAAGAAGTCTCAGCCTTTAACTACGGTAAGCTTTCTTACGATCTGGGCTATATGGACCCTGCATTGAAGGCGTTCCAGACTTTTATCAATACCTATCCAAAATCAAACTTTACGCAGGAAGCAAAAGAACTGCTGGTGAATACGCTGGCCAATACCAGCAACTATAAAGAAGCGCTAAAACTATACGAGAGCCTTGGCAGTAAAAGTGATCATGTGGTTAAACTCTATCCTCGCTTATTGTATGGCAGTGCGGTAGAACTGATCAACGACCAGCAGATTGAAAAAGCGGATGAACTATTAACCAAACTATTGCAGGTGCCTTATAATTCGGCACAGCTTCCATTGGCTAATTTCTGGAAAGGGGAGATCGCTTACCGTAATGGTGATATGGATGCTTCTGTTAATTACCTGCTCAATTACCTTAAGAATCCTGTAACCAATGGCGAAGTGAACATTACCAGTGCCCGGTACATTCTTGCTTATGGTTATTTAAAGAAGGAGGAATACACTTCGGCTAAAGAATATTTTGAACTGATCACCAAATATGTATCGCCATCAGCCTCAGCTATTGAACAGGATGCGTACCTGCGTGCTGCTGATTGCTATTTTATGAGTAAAGATTTTAAGCAATCGCTGAAGATGTATGAAACGGTGATCAACCTGCGTTTGCCCTCTGCGGATTATGCGTTGTATCAAAAAGGAATTATTGCGGGTGCTGTGAATAAAAATGCCGAAAAGATCAGCCTGCTGCAATCCCTTGAAAGGTTATATCCAACTTCGCCATTGGTGGCTGATGCCAACCTGGAAATTGCCAATACTTACCTGGGAGATGAAAATTACCAATCGGCCATTGCACCATTAAAAAAAGTGATCGGCAATACCAAAGCTGTTGCGTTGGCACCGCAGGCTTATCTGAAACTTGGGGTTGCCTATTTTAATATGGATAAGAATGATGAGTCGCTGGAAAGTTTTAAAAAACTGGTGACTGCGCATCCAAATACAGAAGAAAGCGCTGATGCAATTGAATATATCCGCAACATTTTTGTAGAAAAACAAAAACCCGGAGAGTTTGCAGAATTTATGAAGCAGAACGGGAAACCTATTACAGATACGGAAGAAGATTCTTTAACCTTCCGATCACCCATGCTGCGTTATGAAGCGAAAGATATGGTTGGGGCTAAAACGGGATTTGCTTATTATCTCCGGAAATTTCCACAAGGGCAACACCAGATTGAGGCTAATTATTTTTCAGCCGAAATGTATATAGCTGATAAATTAGTTAAAGAAGCATTGCCTTTTTACAAGGCAGTGGCCGATCAATCGCAAAATATATATGCCGAAAGAAGTACCCTGCAGGCGGCCCGTATTTATTATTTTGACCTGAAAGATTACACCAACGCAGAAACTTATTTCAGGCAGTTGAAGACCATTGCTACGCAGCAGGAAAACAGGCTGGAAGCAATGCGCGGGCTGTTGCGCTGCCAGTTTAAAGCACAGCAGTGGAAAGAGGCCGCAGCCAATGCAGAAGACCTGCTGCTTGAAAAAGGTATTGCCACAGACGACCGGATGATGGCCAGCATGGTAGTTGCCAAAAACCATCAGTTGAATAACGAATTTGATCCGGCAATCGCCGCTTATAAACAGGTGATCACTGCAGGTAAATCGGAAAATGCGGCGGAAGCACAATACCGGATTGCAGAGATCTTGCTACAGCAAAATAAATCAAGCGAAGCTGAAAAAGCTGCATTTGATGTGATCAAAAAAATGGGGTCGTATGAATACTGGGTTACCAAAAGTTATGTGTTGTTGGGCGATGTGTATGTGCAGCAGAAAGACTGGTTTAATGCAGAAGCCACTTTTAAAAGTGTGGTAGAAAACGCCACGATAACTGAATTGAAGACTGAGGCGCAGCAAAAACTGGCCCTGGTGCTGGAAGAAAAAAATAAAACCAACAAAGTTGAACAACAGTAAAGCGGCTACCTATATGAAATACCTGTTAAAAACCATATGCGTTCTTGTTGTGGCAGCATTATCCTTTTCTAATCTGCATGCGCAGAAAAGAGCAGGGAAGAAGAAAGCCGTTCACAAAACATCAAAAGTTGCCGCTAAACCCGTTAAGGTTAAGCAGGTGCAGCCAGAGAAGGGCCCCCCGGCAGATACTGCCTCTCCCAAAATGGTTACCATCACTTCTGCATTTAAACCATATCTAAAAAATGCAGCGAAAGTGAATTTTACTGCGGCTTCGCCAATCATCGATTCATCTAAAATACCTGTTACCTATAACATTCCTTCTCAGAACCTGTTTTTCTCTTATCAGCCCGTTGCCATCAAACCATTGGCCCTGGCAGTTGATACCGGATTTACCTGGAACAACGATCAATACATCAAGCTTGGCGCAGGTAATTTCAGCAGCCTGTTGGGCGAGGCAGGCCTGGCTTTTGGTGATGGTAAGAATTCAATCACCAATGTTCGCTGGAATTTTGAAACAGCTACCGGGCATTTATTTGCGCAGCAATCTTCCAAATGGGGCATTGATATTGTGTCTGTTTTTAATACAAAGAGTAAGCATGAGTGGACAGCCCATCCTTATTACCATAGCTCAACGCAATACCGGTACGGGTTTCAGCCGGCAAATTTGTCTTATCAGAAAGATGATCTGCTGCAAAGGTTTAATACGGTTGGGGTAGAGATCGGGATGCAGAATAAATTAGTAAACGATTTTGGTATCACGTATCATCCTCAGCTCAATTTTATCCGGTTTTCTGATAACCATGAGGCACAGGAAAATAACCTCATTATCAAAGCGCCCATTAATAAAGCTTTTGGAAAGATCTATGCGTTAAATCTTGATCTGGGCGCTGACCTTTCATCAACCGATGTGCCGTTGATACCTAACCCATTTAACAGTAAGAATAATTTGTTTTACGTTAACCCATCCGTACAATTTAAAACACCCAATTTCAGCCTGAGTGCAGGTATCCGGCCCTCATGGGATAACCAGGTGTATGCCACTTTGCCCAATGTAACCGCAGAAATTAAAATTCCGGATGCACCGCTTGTGATTGAAGCCGGTTGGGTTGGTTCTTACCGCAAGAATACATTAAGAACCTTAGCAGCGTTTAATCCATGGGTTGGTACATTGAATAATCTGCAGAATACCCGCATTAAAGAACAATATGCCGGAATTAAAGTGGCAACAGGGAGTCATTTTACCTACCAGGCAAGAATTTCTTTTCAGCAATTGCTAAACCAACCTTTGTTTCTGAATAGTGCAGGAGATGGAAAAACATTCAATGTATTATTTGAGCCCGATATGAAGGCTGTTAAAGTGCATGGAGAGCTATCCTACACGGTACAGGAAATACTTTCCATCATGGCCGGTGCCACTTACACGCAATACACATCGCTTACCGTAAATGAAAAAGCATGGGGCTTACTGCCGTTTGAAGCAACCGGTTCTGTAAAATGGAAACTGCTGAAGGGCCTGCAACTGAAAGCAGATGTTTTTTTATGGGATGGCAGCCCTTACCGCGATGCAGCCCTTCAAACCAAAAAAGCTGATGCGGTGGCAGACCTGAATTTGGGGGCTGAATTCTCCGTTATGCAACGGCTCAATATCTGGCTGCAGATGAACAACCTGCTCAACACAAGTTACCAACGCTGGAACCAATACCCGGTACTTGGTACGCAGGTTTTGGCAGGAGTTGTATATTCGTTCAGGTAAATAGCCTGATGAATGGATGAATATCTTTACAAATACCTTGTTTTACGCCGTAAACTGAGCATTCCGCAACTGGGAATTTTAGCGCTGGACAATGAGCCTGCCCGTTATGATGAGGCTTCCGGACAATTATTCCCGCCAAAACCAATCATTGTTTTTGAGGAAAATACGGCTTCTGTGCCAGACAGATCTTTTTTTGAGTTTTTGGCAGAAGAAATGGGGGCTGATGATGAAACCGTAACCAAAGGCTTTAATGAATTTTCTACCCGGCTCTGTAAAGATATCGAGGAACAGCATGTTGCTCATTTAAAGGAACTGGGCCGTTTTGAAAAAGGAGATGAGGGGGCTGTATCATTTACACCTGAAACAACTGTATTAGATCTATTGCCAACAATCCAGGCAAACAGGGATGTACTTGAAACAGTTGTTGCAACAACTAATGAAAAAGATGATTATTGGTGGTACTATGCCATTATCCTGCTGATAATAGGAGCAGGGGCGCTCATCTATTATTATGTGTAAGCAGAAAACGAACTGAACTATTTTATTGATTGCTATTGAATATTATGCCTGATCTGATTTCTTATAAACATTGTCCCTGCTGCGGTTCTGCTTCTATCTTTCCGGTATTATCTGCCAAAGATCATACCGTATCCGGTAAAGTATTTGAAATATGGCATTGTGATGAATGTACCGCACGTTTTACCCAGGATATTCCAACAGCTGAACTGATAGGTACTTATTACCAGTCTTCCGCTTATGTATCGCATTCTGATACTGCAAAAGGATTGATCAATCGCTTATATCACCTGGTAAGAAACCGCACTTTACAAGGAAAGAAAAAATTACTACAGAAAGTAACCGGCAAACAAACAGGAAAAATATTAGAGGTAGGTGCCGGTACCGGTGCCTTTGTACATACCATGCAGCAGGCGGGCTGGGAGGTTACTGGACTGGAGCCGGATGATACCGCCCGGCAGAATGCCGCAAGAAAGCATGGTTTAAACTTATTATCGCCCGAACATCTTTTCCATTTTACCGAATCAGCGTTTGATGCCATTACTATGTGGCATGTACTGGAACACGTACACGACCTGCATGGATACCTGAAGCAATTTCAAAAAATACTAAAGCCGGGAGGCCGTCTGGTGATCGCTGTTCCCAATTATACCAGCTATGATGCCAAAGTGTATAAAGAGTTCTGGGCTGCGTATGATGTTCCGCGACACTTATATCATTTTTCTCCAAAGAGTATGACAATCCTTGGGAATGAGAACGGGTTCGATCTGACCGATACAAAGCCTATGTGGTTTGATAGTTTTTATGTAGACATGCTCAGCGAGCAATACCGGAATGAAAGTGGTAACCTGATAGGTGCTGTGTGGAATGGGATGATCTCTAATATTAAAACGCTCTTCAATAAAAACAGGTGCAGCTCTGTGATCTACATCTTTACTAAGAAATAACTTTTGGAAAGTTTTAAAACTTTCCAAAAGTTTTAAAATAGAAAGCCGCAGATTCGCAGATTTTATTTGAATAATCTGCGAACCTGCCTTGTCGGCAGACAGACCTGCGGTTTAATTAGTCGTCCCTCAAAAAGTCAGTTTTAGGAATTGGGCAATAATATCCCGATAAACAGCTAAT
>DAIOVU010000018.1:0-58252 GCA_036758845.1 Sediminibacterium sp. | reverse complement strand
GGCATAATCTTTTTCACCTAAAGTTACTCATAGCACCCCAAATTATTAATTAGCCAATAATTCTCCAAGATTGGCCATGCTGTTCTTTGGCTCTCTTTCTGCAAAACTTCCCCAGAAAACACCTAACACTGCACAACCTTTTAATAAGGGAAGATTAAAAGCTAATTGCGGTATTTCGCCGGAGGCAAATCCAACAACAAGGTATCGGCCCTTCCATGCTATTGAACGTAATGCCTGCTCCGCCAGTTTGCCACCAACAGGGTCATAGATCACATCAACACCTTTTTCTCCCGTAATTTCTTTAATCCTTTCTCTCAGATCTTCTGAACTGTAATTGATCAGATGATCGGCTCCTTTCTCTTTACACAAAGCCAGTTTATCAGCAGAAGATGCGGCTGCAATAACCGTAGCACCCATTAGTTTGCCCAGTTCTACCGCGGCAATGCCTACGCCGCCTGCGGCTCCCATCACTAATAAAGTTTCTCCGGATTGTAAAACGGCCCGGTCTTTTAATGCGTGATAAGAAGTGCCATAAGTATATAAAGTAGATGCTGCTGTAATAAAATCCATTCCTGGCGCCATCGGAAAAACCCGTTTGGCATTAACGGCAACCAGTTCTGCCAATCCGCCCCATCCGCAAAGCGCCAATACACGGTCGCCGGTTTTGATGTGTTTTACTTTTTCTCCTGTTGCTATTACAATGCCTGATACTTCTCCGCCCGGTGAGAAAGGTAAGGGTGGTTTAAACTGATATTTATTCTGAATGATAAGGGCATCAGGAAAATTGATACCACAGGCTTTTACTTCTATCAACACTTCTTCCGATGAAATGGAAGGAGCAGGTACATCCTGCATAACCAATGTATCGGGTAAGCCATGGGTAAGGCATAGCAATGCTTTCATATGAACAGTTTATCGCCGGAGGATTGAATTTACAATGATTCAATGAAAACAAGGCCCCTGTTTTGTTTTTTGACAGTATCTTTCAGTTGCGCAAAAACGCACAAAAGCAGTATGATTAAAGATATTCTCCGGAGCCTGGCACAGAAAGTACTGGGGTTCGATAATTATCTGTTCGTTTTTTCCCTGTTTAATATTACCCGCATTCAGACAGGTGGATACGAGAAAGCGTTTTGCCATTTTGCAGATATGATACCCGATGATGGGTCCATCCTCGATATAGGCGCTAATATCGGGATCATGACCGTTACGCTTGCTAAAAAACATCCGACGTCTGTTATCTATGCCTTTGAGCCTATTGCCCATAACCGCAAAGCCCTGGAAAGGGTAACCAGATTTTATCGCCTGAAGAACGTAAACATATTCCCGCAGGCATTGGGCGATGAAAATGGTGAAATAGCTATGATCATACCAAGAGTGGGGGAGGCCAGAATGCAGGGCCTGAGTCATGTAATAGAATTAACCGCACCGGAAGAAGGAGAAGTGTACACGATCCCTATTCAAAGGCTGGATAATATTCCTGAACTGGCTGCAATCCCCAAAATCAGCGCAATTAAGATAGACGTTGAGAATTTTGAATATTTTGTTTTGAAAGGAGGAGAGGCCCTTCTCTTAAAACATAAACCCCTTGTGTTTTGCGAGTTATGGGATAATGAAAGACGTTCTCTCTGTTTCATATTCATGAAAAAATTGGGATATTCCGTAAAGCTGTTTAATGGGGAAGGATTGACCGGTTTTAATGGGGAAGATGCTTTGAATTTTATATTCCTGCCTGTGGTGCCGGATAGCTGACCTTTCTGTAATACTTATACTCCTTATACTCCGACTTTGCAAGACGGTTAACCATTTCTTTCAACATGATCTTCCTTGAGCATGGCTGACCTTAAAAAATGCTTAAACGTGGTTTAAGGAAATGCAATCAGTTGATATTCATATATTTAATATATATATTGCCGTTTATCAGTTAAATGAACAATAGATATATTTGTGTTTTCACGGTAGCTAAAAAAAGGTAATTTCATCTTTTATGACATGAAAAAGAATAACGGTATCTGACGCAACATTTCGATAAGCGTTTGCGTTCATGTTTCTGACTTTTAAAAGATAGCAAATCTGATGATCAAAAAGGTACTTTGTGTTGATGATGATACGATATCGCTGACAATTTCACAATTGTTGCTGAAAAGAACCGGTTTTGCCGAAGATGTAGTAACTGCTATTGATGGAAGTGATGCCCTGGACTATTTTGAAAAACACTTCAACGAAGATTCCAGTCCTATTGAAAATGCCCCTGAACTGATACTGCTGGATATTAATATGCCCGTTATGAATGGATGGGAATTTCTGGAGTCTTACGTTCCCCTTTACGAAGAAAAACTATCGCAGACACGTATCGTTATCCTGTCGTCTACCATTGACCCTGAAGACTTTGCGATTGCCAAAAGATACCCCGTTGTGATTCAATTTATCAGCAAACCACTAAGTATCGAGAACCTTGAAGAGCTGAAGGCGCATGACGCCATGAAAGAATTCTTTGCCTGATCAGTTCAATTTCTTATCCTATAATTTTATTGGTTTCCTGCTTTGATTTGTGGGAATAAAAAAAGCTTTGTAGGGGATGATCTCGCCCTACAAAGCTCGTGTAGTGGTTAGCTACGGGTTTTTCAAGGATAGTTACAGTTTACGCCCGGATTAAAGGCTGACTGAACTTTTAAAGTCTTTACAAAGGATTTGGATATTCAAATCACAAGTCTTTCGATGATGTGATAGAACAAAGTAATACCTATTTGGCAAGGGAGCGAATAGCAGTATCACTTAATATTGAGTAGAATGTATTGAACATTGACGTAGCGGTAATACTACAAATTAGCAGTAGATATCCTCGTTTGCTATCTTATAGCCTCAATTGTTAGAAAGATGGAAATAGCTTGATATTGCCTTTGTTTTTTGCCACAGAAGGCACAGAATAGCACAGAAATTGTCTGTGAAAATCTGTGTATTCTGTGGCGATTTATTTCTTTCTGTCAGTTGTGATCTCAGAGCTGGAACAGGGAAAGCTGGCTGCCTGTTTGATGGGCAGGCTTTTTTATTGTTAGGCCTACGCCCGGCTCATTCGGATAGATATGATACAGTTCCGTTTCTGCATACCTGGAAGCAACAACAATCTCTGTGTTATGGGCATGCGGCTCAAATAAGGAAGCTACTAATTTGGGATCGTTATTGTTTTTTGAGAGATGTGATAAGATCAAATGGCTCATAAAAGGGGGCCTATGATCTGTAAATAACTGTAACGCCTGTGCATTGGATAAATGTCCCATGCCCCCACGGATGCGCTTTTTCAGGTGATAAGGATAACGTCCATTTTCCAACATGTCCTCATCATAATTGGCTTCCAGAAAAACGGCATGGCATTGTTTAAAATGGTGGATCACCTGCTCGCAGGCAACGCCGATATCTGTAAACACACCCACTTTTACAGACCGCGAAGCAATTACAAAACTATAGGGATCAGTGGCATCATGAAATTTAGGGAAGCCTGTTACAGATAGTCCGCCTATCGTAATTACTTCATTAGGACAGAACGAATGGATCAGGTGTTTTTCTACAGGCAACCTGCTTTCAGCCAATGTATCAGGGGTGATATAAACAGGGATCCCGTATTTTTTAGACAGGGCAGGAAGACCGGTAATATGATCGCCATGTTCATGCGAAATAAAGATAGCTTTTACCTGATGTATGGAAAGCCCCAGGCGGTTGATCCTTTTTTCCGTTTCGCGGCAGGAGATGCCTGCATCTACAAGAACAGCTTCCTCACTATTGCCTACATAATAGCAATTCCCGTTACTCCCTGAATTTAATGAGGCGATCCGTAATGACATAAGTATTCAAAGTAACAGGATTCAGCCGGTTTTTCCTTGTTTTCAGGCAGTATTATACTAACGGTCATTAGGTAAAAAAAATAAGGCCAAACAATTTGTCTATTGAACTTATGGACTATATTTGCCTATCACTTCGGTGGACTAATAAATTTTATGAAGAAGAACCGTTTTTTTATTTCCTATTGTTCTTGTTGTTGCTAATTCACCTGCAACACTTTCAGCTTTTGCTGCCTTCTTCAATAATCCATTTTTAATATGCCGGTACCAACTCAAGAAACACTTACTCATTTATCACATAAGATCAATGGACTATCTATTGGGTCGTCTTTGGCAGTTTTGGCAACACAGTTTCCGGGGCGAGTTACTTTTTCTTCCAGTTTTAGTTTTGAAGACCAGGTGATCACACATCATATTTTACAAAATCAACTTCCTATAGCCATTTTTACATTGGATACCGGCAGGTTGTTTACTGAAACTTATTCTGTGTGGAACAGTACCAATCTCCGCTATCAAACACAGATCAAAGCATATTATCCTGATCATAGTTTACTGGAGCCTTTTATAGAAAAAAATGGCCCTAACTCGTTTTACGAATCAGTAGAAAACAGGAAGGCCTGTTGTTACATAAGAAAAGTGGAGCCGCTGAAAAGGGCATTGGCTGGTAATGCCGTATGGGTTACAGGATTAAGGGCAGAGCATTCGGCTGAGAGGCAGGACCTGTCTGTATTGGAATGGGATGCGGCTAACCAGATCATCAAATATCACCCATTGCTTTATTGGACCACCGAAGAAACAAGGGCATATATAGACGGGCAGCATATTCCTTACAACCCCTTGCACGATCAGGGTTTTGTAAGTATTGGCTGTTTGCCATGCACCAGGGCTATCAGGCAGGGAGAAGATTTCAGGGCCGGCCGCTGGTGGTGGGAAGACAACAGCAAAAAGGAATGCGGATTACACGAGACACAACATGTAAACACAGAATTAAAAGCCTGATTATACAATGAGCAATTATCATTTAGATCATCTTGACCAGTTAGAATCGGAAGCCATTCATATTATGCGTGAAGTGGCCGGGCAGTTTGAAAAGCCAGCATTATTATTCAGTGGTGGTAAGGATTCTATCACATTGGTACACCTTGCACTGAAAGCGTTCCGCCCGGGAAAATTTCCTTTTCCGTTAGTGCATATTGACACGGGCCATAATTTTCAGGAAGCCCTTGATTTCAGAGATGCATTGGCTGAAGAGATTGGCGAGAAATTGGTTGTTAGAAAAGTGGCCGATACCATCAAATCGCAAAACTTAACTGAACCCAAAGGAAAATTTGCCAGTCGTAATGCATTGCAAACATTCACTTTGCTGGATACGATCAACGAGTTCAAATTTGATGCCTGTATTGGTGGCGCCCGCCGGGATGAAGAGAAAGCAAGGGCTAAAGAGCGCATTTTTTCTGTGCGCGATGAATTTGGCCAGTGGAATCCTAAACTGCAAAGACCTGAATTGTGGAATACTTATAATGGAAGAATACAGAAGGGAGAGAATGTGCGCGTATTCCCCATCAGTAACTGGACCGAATTGGATATCTGGAATTATATCAGGCGGGAAAATATTGCATTACCCTCTATCTACTTTGCGCACGACAGGGAAGTACTGGAGCACGAAGGCCAATTAGTGGCGGTTTCTGAATTCATACAATTGGAAGAAACCGATAAGATCAGCGTTCGCAGAGTCCGTTACCGCACGGTTGGTGATATGACCTGTACCGCCGCGGTAGAATCATCAGCATCAAACATTGATGATATCATCAATGAGATCATCGCTACCAAAACAAGCGAACGCGGAGAAACAAGAATTGACGATAAGGTTTCGGAAGCAGCCATGGAAGACAGGAAAAAGAGCGGATATTTTTGAAAGTAGTAAGTAATAAGTCCTTCAATTCATTACCCGCTACTTATTACTTACCACCTATTACTTAACACTTACAACTTAATACTTACATGGATATTCTCAGATTTATAACAGCAGGCAGTGTAGACGATGGCAAAAGCACTTTGATAGGTCGTTTATTGTACGACAGTAAATCGATCATGATCGATCAGCTTGAAGCTATTGAAAAGCAAACAAAGAACAGGGAAGATGGAGATATAGACCTGGCTTTGCTTACCGATGGTTTGCGTGCCGAACGTGAACAGGGAATTACGATTGATGTGGCCTATAAATATTTTTCTACCCCCAAACGTAAATTCATTATCGCAGATGCCCCGGGTCATATCCAGTACACAAGAAATATGGTAACAGGTGCTTCCAACGCAGACCTGATCATTATTTTGGTTGATGCAAGAAACGGTGTGATAGAACAAACAAGAAGACATTCAATCATTGCATCCCTGCTCAACATCCCGCATGTAGTGGTGGCTATTAATAAAATGGATATGGTGGGCTATTCGCAGGATACCTATAACAATATTGTGATCGATTTTGCGAAAGTGGCCACCTCACTGGGTTTGAGGAATGTAAGTTATATCCCAATCAGTGCCCTGGATGGAGACAATATTGTAGATAAGTCTGCGCAAATGACCTGGTATGATGGTGAGCCATTGCTGCATTTGTTAGAGAATGTTGAAGTGCAGCAGGACTCAAATCTCACCAAAGCAAGATTTCCGGTGCAATATGTGATTCGTCCGCAAACAGAGGTTTTACACGATTATCGCGGCTATGCGGGCAAACTGATCAGCGGTATTTACCGCAAGGGAGATAAAGTTACTGTTTTGCCTTCCGGTTTACAGAGTACCATCAAAGCCATTGAAATAGGAGGTAAGGAAATAGATGAAGCATTTGCCCCGCAAAGTATTGTACTGCACCTTGAGGATGATATTGATGTAAGTCGCGGTGATGTAATTGTTGCATCTGATGAACTGCCTTCCGTATCGCAGGAACTGGATATTTTATTATGCTGGATGGGGAATAAGCCATTGGAAGAAGGCAACCGCTACCTGTTGCAGATCAACAGCAGGGTGGTGAAGAGTATTGTAAAAGAAATTCAATACAAATTAGATGTGAACTCACTGGAAAAACAATTTTCTCCGGAGAAAGTTTCATTAAATGATATTGTTAGGGCAACCATTAAGACCGCATCGCCCGTACCATATGATGCGTATGCCGAGTTACGTGTAAACGGCGGCGCCATTCTGATTGATGAAACAAGTAATGTAACCGTTGGTGCGTGCATGATCCAATAAATTCATTTATGAACAAGCATATACAAAAAGGGAAAGTGATATTGGCCGGTGCCGGTCCCGGCGATCCGGACCTGATCAGCGTGAAAGCTGCCAACTACCTGCAACAGGCAGATGTGGTTTTGACAGACAGGTTAGTGAGTAAAGAGATCATCTCCCGTTATGTAAAACCATCCGCCATTGTTGTAGAAGTGGGAAAGCAATGCAGGCGCGGTGTTTCAACACCACAGCAAACCATTAATGACTTGTTGGTTCAATATGCATTGCAGGATAAATTGGTTGTGCGGTTAAAAGGAGGGGATATTGCATTTTTTTCAAACGTGCTGGATGAACTGGAAACACTGATAGCCAATGCAATTCCTTATGAAATTGTTCCGGGTATTACGGCAGCATCAGGCGCCGCTGCTTATGCAGGTTTTCCGCTTACAGCAAGAGACCATGCAACAGCCGTAAGATTCCTCACCTACTACAAATCAACAGTGGTAAAAGATGCTTACTGGAAAGAGCTGGCAAATACAGATGATACACTGGTGTTTTATATGTCGGCTGAAACATTGGATGAGCTTGTTAAAAAATTAATAGAGAATGGCATAGCCGGAAATACACAACTGGCTGTGATAGAGCAGGCCACTACACCTTACCAGCAGGTATATGTTTCGGGCATTTATGAGTATGAGGAAAAACTGAAGGGACAAGCATTTTTGTCGCCATCATTGGTGATCATAGGTAAAGTGGTGGGTTTACATCAATCGTTCAACTGGTTTACAGGGAGCGATGCAAAGGAATATTATTTTCAACCGCTCACGGGCCAGGTTGAAAATATGGTTAAAAACGATACAATTAAAAGACATGTTAGCAGAGCCTAAATTGAAGCAGTTGCTGGACCTGGTGAAAAGTTCAGAGAAAGAAGAGCTGATCTGGATGAACGGGTATATTTCCGGTATCATCAAAGGGACTGTGCCGACAGAAATTGCGGCACCTGCGGTAACTGTATCAAAAAAAATGACCATCGTTTATGGCACCGAAACAGGTAATTCTAAAAAACTGGCTACTGATTTCGCTGCCAGGGCAAAGAAAAAAAATATCCCCGTTAAATTAGCCAGCCTTGATCAATACCGGGTAACAGATATTACAAAAGAAGAAAATCTGTTTGTGGTGATCAGCACACAGGGCGATGGAGAACCGCCTGCCGCTGCCCAAAAATTTTATGATCATATACACCATAATGGCTTTCGCTTAGATAATTTAAAATATAGTGTGCTGGCATTGGGAGACACCTCTTATCCTATGTTTTGTAAAACAGGGGAAGAGGTAGATGCGCAGTTGCAGAAATTAGGTGGAACGCCTGTTATACCCATCCAGAAATGTGATGTGGATTATGAATCTGATGCCGATGTATGGTTTGCTAAAGTGATTCAAGCACTTAATCAGGCTGAGACAGCAACACCTGCAGCCGTAAAACCGTTGCCACAGATTACTGCGAAAGCAAATACGAAAAAAGTTTATCGTGGTTCGGTATTGTCAAACCTTAGCCTGAATGATAAAGGTTCTTGCAAAGAAATTTATCATATTGAACTGGCGGCAGAAGGGGTTGATTATTTGCCCGGTGACTCAATTGGTATTGTGCCGGAGAACCCTTTGGCAATTGTTCAGGCAATCGTGAAAGAACTGGGCGTGACTGGCAATATATCAATCACCTATAAAGATGTTGATTACACTTTATCTGATTTCCTTCAGAAAAAGGTAGCTATTCAGTATTTGCATGAAAGAGTTGTGAAAAAGTATGCGGCCATTGTTCAAAAGCAAATACCTGAAACCAAAACAGATCTGCTTCAATTGTTGCAAAAATTTCCGCTTACAGGTTTCGAACAATTTAAAGAAGTGGCCAATATATTACCCGCTCAGTCGCCCCGCATTTATACCATTGCTTCAGCTCCATCGGCGCATGAGGATGAGCTGCACCTGACGGTTGAGAAAGATCCATTTGTTGTGAATGGCGAAAAGAAAACAGGCCTGTGTTCAGGCTATTTAGCTGAATTGAATGCAAGTGCTGAATTTGATTTTTTTGTACAGAAAAATAAACGGTTCAAACTTCCTGCAAACGATAAGGATGTGCTGCTGATCAGTCCCGGAACCGGTGTTGCTGCCGCAAGGTCGTTTATCAGCGAACGTGATGCAATTGGTGCCACAGGCAGGAACTGGTTGTTTTTTGGTGAAGAAAATTTTACTACTGATTTTTTATACCAGACAGAAATACAAAATTGGTTTGAAACGGGTGTATTAACCAAAACAAGCCTTGCTTTTTGCAAGGATGGACCTGAAGAAAGTTTTATATGGGATAAGGTCAAACAAAACGGGAAAGAAATTTACGATTGGATACAATCCGGTGCATACATATATGTTAGCGGAGAGAAAGCGCCCATGAGTGTGGAAGTTGAAAAAGCATTGCAGCAGGTAATAGAAACCCATAGCGGCTTATCCGCAGAAGCTGCCCATACTTACTGGGAGCAGTTGAAAGAAGAAAGATATTCAAAAGATGTTTACTAATTAAAAACCGTGCCTTTGTGCCTTTGTGTGAATATTTTCCCGCAAAGGCGCAAAGGCGCAGAGAGAAAACACGATGTCAGAGAAAGCAAATTTGTCGCAAATAGAAAAGATCAAGCAGGCCAGTGATGGGTTGCGCGGAACGATAAAAGAAAGCCTGCAGGATGAGATCACCGGTGCCATTCGTGAGGATGACCAGGCTTTGATCAAGTTCCACGGCATGTACCAGCAGGATGACCGCGACAGGCGCGAAGAACGTGCCGCAAAAAAACTGGAACGTTTATATTCGTTCATGATCCGTTTGCGTTTGCCAGGTGGTTTTTTATCGCCCGAAAAATGGATCGCTGTTCATGATGTTGCGGGTGATCATTCAACCGGTGTGATCAAAATTACCAGCAGGCAAACCGTGCAATTGCATGGTATCATCAAATCGCATATCAAACCCACTATTCAAGATTTTAATGAGGCAAAGCTTGATTCGATAGCAACCTGTGGCGATATTAACCGAAATGTGTTGTGTAGTTCTCATCCGGCACAATCGCCCATCCATGCAGAAATATTTGCTTATGCAGATAAGATCAGCAACCTGCTGATGCCCAAAACAAAGGCCTATTATGAAATATGGCTGGATGAAGAACAGTTAATTGATAAAAAAGATGAGGAGGACCCGTTATACCAGGACAGGTATCTGCCCCGTAAATTCAAAATTGCCATTGCCATCCCACCAAATAATGATGTGGATGTTTTTGCCAATGATCTTGGGTTGATCGCAATTATTGAGAATGGCCGGTTACAAGGTTTCAATATTGCGATAGGAGGTGGGTTGTCCAGCACACATGGTAACCCTGAAACTTATCCAAGATTGGGTACCATTATTGGTTTTGCTGATACGGAAGAAAAAGTGTTTAAAGCGATCTACGAGGTTATAACCATTCAACGTGATTATGGTAACCGCAGCGACCGGAAACAGGCCAGGTTAAAATACACGCTTGATAAATACGGTGTAGCATGGTACACGCAGGAACTGGAAAAGCGTACCGGCTTTGCATTAGAGCCAGCGAGGCCTTATCATTTTTCCAACAGGGGTGATCTGTTTGGCTGGCAACAGAATGAACAGGGGCAATGGTACTATACGGTTTTTGTTGAGAACGGCAGGGTAGTAGATGACGAGACAGTGGCACTGAAAACCGGTCTGCTGGAACTTGCAAAAACAGGAAAAGCTAATTTCCGTTTTACCTGTAACCAGAACCTGATTTTGAGTGATATTGATGAAAAAGATAAAGAAGCAGTTGACGAACTATTAGAAAAGTTTGGCATTAAAAAGCATACGGAAGCTCAATCACTGATACGTAAAAATTCAATGGCCTGTGTGGCTCTGCCAACCTGCCCACTGGCATTGGCTGAGGCGCAACGTTATTTGCCTTCATTGATAGATAAAATTGAAGTACTGCTTGATAAATATGCTATCAAAGATGATGGAATGATCATCCGCATGACTGGCTGCCCCAATGGTTGCGCCCGGTCTACAGCGGCAGAAATTGGTTTTATTGGTACAGCTCCCGGCAGGTATAACCTGCAACTTGGTGGCGACAGGATTGGAGAGCGGCTTAATAAACGCTATCGTGAAAACATTAACGAGGCAGAGATCCTCGATTCTCTTGATCCATTATTTAAGTCTTATTCGGCTGAAAGACTTACCGGTGAAACGTTTGGTGATTTCGCCTTACGCCAAAAATGGGTAACTCCTTAATTAAGTAATTTGAAGTAATTAAACCAATCTGTGCAACTCTGTGCGCCCTGTGCCTCTGTGTTGAAAAAAAATAACGTGCTTTTTTTTAACACAGAGGGCCAGAGATATAAAGGTTCACAGAGGAAGAGAAAATATTTTTAATAAGTCTACTAAATTAGTAGGAATATATTATATTTGCACCTCGATGGCTGATACGAATGCCATTAAGCAAGCACAATCAAATTAACCATGATCAGAAATTCTAAAAGACGATGTTGATTTCAGGTTACGTCTTTTCTACAGAATCTATTTTCTGAAATTTCTCCGGCGTATTGCTGCCGATGATATCGGCTGAGTTTTATCCGACTGTTGCTTACGGGCTATCCGGCACAGTATGAAATACCTATATCAATAAATCATTAATAGTATCAAAAATGCGAAAAATAACTGCTTTTATTCTCTTCCTCGTTCCTTTTGTTTTACAGGCACAATTAAATGGTGCACTCATTTTAAGTGGCCGTATTGTTGGGGAAAACCACGAAGGCTTACCTTCTGTAAGTGTGTTAGTTAAAAATACCACTAAAGGAACTTTTACCGATACAACGGGTAAATTTTCACTGGTAGTAAGTCAGAAACTTCCTTTCACACTGGTGGTAAATTCTTTAGGGTTTGCACCGCAGGAAATCACTGTAAAAAATACCAGTTCAAATCTTACCATACAATTAACTTCCCAAACCTATATTGCAAATGAAGTGGTTGTTACTGCCAGCCGTACACCAGAAAAAATATTACGTTCACCGGTTGCTATCGAAAAATTAGATCTGCGCGCTTTAAAAGAAACGCCTGCGGCCAGTTTTTATGATGCCTTGGGAAATGTGAAAGGGGTGCAGTTAACCACTTCATCCATCACTTTCAAAGTGCCCAATACGCGTGGTTTTAATATTCCAAATAATTTCCGGTTTATGCAATTGGTTGATGGTATTGATATGCAGGCTGCAACACTTGGTGTACCGTTGGGTAATGCTATTGGGCCAACAGAACTGGATATTCAAAGTATAGAGATCACGCCTGGCGCGGCATCGGCTTTGTACGGAATGAACGCTATTAATGGTATGGCTAACCTTATCACTAAAAATCCTTTCAACTCACAGGGATTGAGTGTTTTTCACAGAGTGGGAGTGAACCATGTTGATGGCAAAGACAATCCGGCAAGTTTTCTTACCGAAACCGCTATCCGTTATGCAAAAGCGTTCAATGATAAATTTGCCTTTAAGATCAATGCGGGTTATTTACGCGGCATCGACTGGATCTCAGATACACGCAAAGACCAGAACCCCAACAGCCGGATCACAGCCAATCCTGCTTATCCTTCTTTAGATGGGGATAACAATATTGCCTTTGATGGATGGAACAAATATGGTGATGATGCATTGGCCGGAAGTAATACCGTTTCTATCACCGGACTGACTATTGATGGGCAGCCCAATAAAACACTTACTGTTGCCAGAACAGGTTATTGGGAAAAAGACCTTGTTGATCCCAAAGTTTCCAACCTGAAATTTGATGCCGCACTGCATTATCGTTTTAATCCGCGTACCGAGTTAACCTACTCATACCGGGTTGGACAAATGGATGGCGTATTTCAGCGGGGTAATAAAGTGAAACTGGATAATGTGGTGGTACAAAATCATCAATTAGAATTAAAGGGCAGCAACTTTACGATCAAAGCCTATGTTTCAAAAGAAAATACCGGTAACTCTTATAATGTAAAACCACTGGCAGATAATTTAGACCTGTACACAGGTGGCAGCGCCAATGCATGGGGTGCAAAATATAAAACGGCATTAAACGCTTATGCAGGCTCGCATGGCGGTGCATTAAATTCATCCAATCTTGCTGCTGCAACACAATATGCCCGTCAGCAGGCCGACCTTGGAAGAGTTGAACCAGGCACAGAACGGTTTAATATTGTAAAAGATTCCATTATTCATATCAATAACTGGGATATCAAATCAGGCAGCATTCCTAATGCTCCGGTTACCGGTGGCGCCGCATTGATACAGAAAAGTAATTTATACCATATAGAAGGCCAGTGGGATCTGACACAATACCTGAAGTTTGCCAATGTATTAATTGGCGGCGATGCACGCGTTTATGAATTGATACCCGATGGAAATAATTTTGTTGATTTTAAACGCGCCATCGCCGACAGGAATAGCGCTTTACCCGACGGTAGTTTTGGAAGCAATACTTACTATAAAAAGTTTGGTGCCTTTGCGCAGGTTACAAAAACATTTTTTAAAGACAAACTGAAACTGAATGGTTCATTGCGTGTAGATAATAACCCTGAGTTTTCCGTGAAGTTCACGCCGCGTTTCGCTGCTGTTTATACATTAGCCGAGAAGCATAATTTCAGGTTTACCTATCAGCAGGGATACCGTTTCCCGGCTTTATTTGAAGCATTGTCTTATGTAAATAACGGAAGGGTAAAACGTGTAGGTATCTTACCTGTTATCAATGAAGGATTAGGCTATCGCGAAAACAGTTATACGCAATCATCAGTAGCCATTTTTAATGCGGCAGTAAAAGCGGCAGGTAATACAGATGCGGCAGCGCTTGCAAACAGGAGTCTGTTAAAAGCTGCCAATTTACCTGATGGCGCACCCGAGGGCATCAACTCGTTTGAGGTTGGCTATAAAAGCGTTTTATTTGATAACAAGCTGATCCTTGATTTTGATGCATACGCAAATGTTTATGATGGTTTCCTCGGACAGGTGCAGGTGTATGTTCCTATTGGTGAAACCATTGGATCTGATGCAGCAGTGATAGCTATGGTAGACAGGAACAGGGATGCAACTACTGCCAACGGTGGTAATGCAGCCAGCAAAGGACAGGAGCGCTACCGGGTTTATACCAATGCAAAAAATAAATATACTACCTATGGCTCATCATTGGGTGTTACTTATAATTTCTATAAAACCTTTGCTGTGTCCGGCAACGTGAACTATAATAATATTAAAGGCAATGCTACGCCTGATCTGTTTGTGACGGGATTTAATACACCTAAATGGACATCCAATTTTTCTTTTGGTAACAGGGCCATTACAAAAAACATTGGTTTTAATATAGTTTGGAAATGGCAGGATAGTTTTTTGTGGGAAAGTCCGCTGGTTACCGGTACGGTTGATGCCATTCACAACATAGATACGCAGGTTACGCTAAGATTGCCTGCTCTTAAATCAACCATCAAACTTGGGGGGACAAATATCTTTAATAACCGTCATATCCAATATGCAGGCGGGCCTACAATTGGCGCTTTGTATTATACTGCTATTACACTTGATGGCTTGTTAAATTAGAAACCCAACTAATCATTTTATTTTAAAAAGATGCCCGGAAAATATATAACCCTGGTAGTATTATTTGTGTTATTTGATTTCTATGCAAATGCACAGCCGGTTAAAACCACCACTAATATTAATCAGGCTTGGTTTGGTTATTTTAACCAAACCCGCCTGAGTAAAAAATGGGGATTCTGGGCAGATGCACACCTGCGTACAAAAGAAGATTTCGTAAATAACCTGTCGCAGTCAATAGCAAGGGTAGGACTCACTTATTATTTAACTGATAATACCAAGCTCACGCTGGGATATGCTTATGTGAACCAGTTTCCGGGTGATAATCACGCCAATATCTCGCAGCCGGAGCATAGAATATGGCAACAGGTACAATGGCATAATAGATTTCCCCGGCTGCGTTTGATGCAGTGGATCAGGCTGGAAGAAAAATTCAAACATAAAGTTGCCAATAATGATAACCTGGCCGATGGCTATAATTATAACTGGAAACTGCGATATAATCTTTTTTTTAATGTTCCACTGAGCAAAAAAGCCTTTGCACCCCGTTCCTTCTCTTTTGTGCTGAATGATGAAGTGCATATAAACTTTGGTAAAGAGATCGTATTCAACTATTTCGACCAGAATCGTTTCTTTGCAGGGTTCAGTTATCATACTAACGCACATGATAATATCCAATTCGGCTATATGAACCTGTTTCAGCAATTAGCCCCGGGAAATAGCTATAAAAACATCAATGCCGCCCGTATCTTTTATTTCCACAATCTTGACCTGCGCAAAAGATAAGTCTACTAAAACGGTAGAAATTTTGTTATTTTGCTGCCTGACCAGTAAAAAATACGCAGAACTACCGTGAGTTTGATAACTAAAGCCCCCGTTAACGATGTAGTAGAAATCCCGACCGGGGTTGATACCAATCATTTATTTCCCGTTTTCCTGAAACTGGAAAATCTTCGGTTATTAATTGTAGGCGGAGGTTATGTGGGGATGGAGAAGCTGCAGTCGGTTTTACAAAACGCTCCGGCAACATCCATCAAACTGGTTGCTGAAGTGATCAGTGATGAGATCAAAACACTTGCCCGTTCCTGTCCCAATATAAGCCTTACAGAAAAATCCTATGCTGTTACCGATCTTGCGGAAATTGACGTGGTGATTGTTGCGGTGAGCGATCCACTAGTAAGTGAGCAGGTGCGTTTACATGCAAGAGAAAAACGGTTACTGGTAAATGTGGCCGACAACCCTGCGCTCTGCGATTTTTACCTGAGCTCTGTGGTTCAGAAAGGAAGCCTTAAGATCGCGATATCCACCAATGGCAAATCGCCCACAATAGCTAAAAGACTGAAAGAATTTCTGCATGAGGTGATCCCTTCAGAGATAGATAGCGTGTTGAATGATATGCAAAGCATACGCCAGACACTAAATGGAGATTTCTCTGATAAAGTAAAACAACTGAACGCCCTCACAAAAGTATTGGTTGCCAAAAAAGTTTCTTTAGACGAACTGCATCTTCAAAAACCAAAAGAAAAAAAATGGCAACAGGTGGTAAAATGGTGCCTGTTTGCTTTTGTTTTTATGATAGTGGGGCATGCCATCTTCTCGTTAATACCCTCTCAGCAGGTATACGATGCAGTTAAATCGGTACCTGATTATATTGATACCCGTTCTTTCCTGATCATGCTGTTAACAGGGTTTATGGCACAAATGGTAGATGGCTCACTGGGGATGGGTTATGGAACTATCTCCACTACTTTTTTACTGGCTAATGGGGTTGCCCCTGCAGTAGTAAGCAGTCGCGTGCATTCGGCAAGAGTATTTTCAAGCGGCGTTTCGGGTTATAGCCATCATCGCTTTGGTAATATCAATAAAAAATTATTCAAGGCCTTGGTTATACCCGGCATTATTGGCGCAATTGTAGGTGCTTACCTGGCTTATGTGGGACAGAAATATTCCTCATACGTAAGAATTCCATTATCTATCTACACCTGTTACCTTGGTTATTTCATTATCAAAAAAGCGCTCCGCAAAAAAACGCAGCAGGATAAAGTAAAAGGTGCCGGATGGCTGGCTGGTGCAGGTGGGTTTATGGATGCATTTGCCGGCGGGGGATGGGGTGCATTAGTTACCAGTACCCTGATCTCCAAAAGGAAAACGGTGCGCTATGTAATTGGTTCGGTATGCCTGGCAGAATTTTTTGTAGTGTTTGCCAGTGCGGTTACTTTTTTTATCCTCTTAAAACATATTCCTATTGCAGATGTGCTGGGATTGATCCTCGGTGGTATCATAGCCGCACCCATAGCTGCAAGATTAGTAGGCAAGCTCCCGTTGAAAACAATGTATTTCCTTGTGGGAGGATTGGTTGTTCTTACCAGTTTGCTTACCTTCTGGAAATCGGTTAATTCAGTACTGCATCTATATTTGGTTTCAGGGAATCAATAAGATTTTTCCGGTGCTTTTCCTGCTTTCTAAGAAATCATGTGCCTGCTTCCCTTCTGCAAGTGTAAAAATAGTGGGTGCTGAAAGTATGATATCTTTATTGTGTATCCATGTGAAAATTTGGGCAGCCCTTTTAAGCCGCTCTTCTTTTGTGGTGAGGTAATTCCACAGGTCCCCCCCTGTTAATGTTTTTGAAGTGCTCATCAATAGTTTTGGATCAAACAACTCCGCATCCCCGCCTGCACTGCCAAATAGTACTACGTGGCCGCAATTTTTGGTTACAGCAAAACTTTCCTGTAATGTACTGGCAATACTGTCGTACACAACATCAACGCCATCGGGGTAAAACGACAGTAACTTTTTTTTCCAGTCATCAGTATAAAGAAATACTTTGGCGGCGCCTTTTTCTAATGCAATGTTTGATTTGGCTTCAGACGAGGTTAATCCTATTACTGTAGCACCAAGCAGCTTGCTGATTTGTATTAATATTTGCCCTACACCACCTGCGCAGGCATGAACGAGTATTGTTTCTCCCGGTTTTGTTTTGTGACTATCTGTGGCAAGATAATGAGCAGTTAAACCCTGTAACAGGGCTGTAGCGGCTATTTCAAAACTAACACTGTCTGGTAAGGGTATTACATGAGAAGTGCGTACTGTTACAAATTCAGCATTGGCAAATGGCGTATCAGCAAAGCCAACTCTATCACCAATCCTGAACTCATTGCTGTTATTTGTATCTACTACTATTCCCGCACCTTCATAACCTGCTATGTATGGAACACCACCCTGCAGGTGATACTTGCCTTTTCTTCTGTAGATGTCTGCATAATTTAATCCTATAGCTTTCATTTCAACTAATATCTCATCCTTTTGTAATATTGGTTTGGGTAGATCAATATACTTGAGTACATCAGAGCCTCCGAATGTAGAGAATGTAAGGGCTTTCATTAATTCAGTTTTAATTTAAATATTTTATACGAACCTCTTTTTCCCTTTGGCAGATGTATCTGGGAAATAGTGAAAAATAAATTTCCCATATTGTCGAATGCAAAAGAATCGGGCCATTTTATTTCCGGGTTACTGATCACTTCCTCCAAAAGCCCGTCACGGTTCAGTTTACTGATGGCATTTCTTTCTAAACTGCTTAGATACAGGTTGCCTTTTTTATCAAAAATGATCCCGTCGTTCGCCCCTGTTTTTGCAAATTTTTCTACCTGCTCTCCCCTTAATGAATCACTGATATGGTTATTCAATAAAGCACTGGTGGGTATTCGGTAAACGTTCTCTCCCATAAGGGCACAGTAATACAAATACTCTTTTTTCGAATCTAACTCAATGCCGTCCGAATGAACAGGGTGTTTTCTTTCATAACCTTCAATTACAATTTTTGAAACTTCTGTTAGTGTGGATGGATGCTGAGACAATACCCTTCGTATTTCATTTGTTTGTAAATCCAATAATACAATACCTCCCAATTGCGAATCTGTGAAATAAGCCATTTGCTTTTGATTATCGATTCGAAAATCATTCAGGTAGCTTTTGCCGCCAATAATTGCCGCCGGAAATGTATAGTCTTTTTGCAGGCTGTTATCAGCAAGATCAAATCCATAAAGATGCGCTTCTTTTGTTGAGTCGGTCTCTAATTCATAACCCGTGTCTAAGATCCAAAGCGTATTCAACTCATCAATAAAAACACTTTGTACGCAAATAAACTTGTAAGCAGAAACAGGCTGGCTGCCCCGGCTATTCCAGACTGTATTTGGATAAGGAATGATGTTGCCATTGATAATTTCTGCAACAGATACAGGTGTTTCCTTTGTCCATCTCGGAAAGTTTACAAATACCCTGTTATGTTTAGAAATGGCTATCCCCGTCCATTGGTTGCCGGTTTCAGCAAAAACAGCTAATTCGGGTACAGACCCGTTGGCTATTGTGTTTTGGGCCTGCAGATGAGATAAAACGAGAGCCATCAGCGAAGTGAATATTGTTTTTAGCATTTTAAGTATGATTGATAAGTAAAATGCAAAACTGTAACGAATGATGCTAATAAGAAAGGAGATAGATCACTGATTTTGTGTGAGGTATATCACATCATATTTTATTAAACCTGCTCAATGTTTCCCTCGATACACCAAGATAGGAGGCAATGATAGATTTGGGTACCCGTTGAAAAAGATGCGGATATTGTTTAAGCAACAGTTCATATCTTTTTTTAGAATCATCTGCCATAAATGAAAGCATTCTTTTCTGTAAGGCAATAAATCCGCTGTTTGCTTTTTTTCGAAAAAAGCTTTCCATTTTATGCAGCTCGGCGCAGATCTTTTCCCTGTTTTCAAATGACAGGCAAAGCAATTCTGTGTCTTCTAAGCAATCAACATCCAATATGGCTTTTGTTCGGGTGAAATAGGCCTGGTAATCTGTTATCCACCAGCTCTCCATGGCAAACTGCAGAATATATTCTTTCCCTTTTTCATCAGTATAGCCGGCTTTTAATAAACCTTTCTTTACCCAATAGGTATGGTTTACACTATCTCCGGCCTGAATTAAGTATTGGTGCTTTTTTAATTTCTTTTTTGTGAAGTAAGAAAGAACCAGGGCAAATTCTTTGTCTGTTAGAGAAACTATTTCTTCAATATGTTTTCTTAGTTCTTCGCTCATGTGTATTGATATTAGGCATCAAATAACCCATTGAAGATAATAAGAATAAGGCAAACAGATGATATGGAACTGTTGAAGTGAAGAGGTAAAATGCGGCCGAAGTTTTGGTAACCTGTTGTTACAGGCAGATAATTTCCGGCCGCACCTTTAATGGTAATTATTTAACGTGCCGGCGGATGTTTCAATAGGAGATAGACGGAAGAAAAGAAGTGCCTCCGTAAGTTCGGTTTTAACTTTTTTTATTCTGTCCATCTCTTATTGCAACCAAAATGTACTGCTAAATGTAATGACACAACACGTTATTTATTTTGCTGTAATTGTTTCTGAAAACCCAAACGATCTATCTGGATCCAGTATTCTGCAATTTTCCCATTTTGTAAACGATATACGCAACTGGCAATTTCTGTTAAGGGCTTTCCTGTTGCAGCGTAACCGTCTATTTCGGTCAAATGGTTGCCTTTTTGTTTCCATCGGGCATATACTTTATCGCCGTCTGCTATCAGTTCTGTTATTTCAAAAGAAAAAACGCCATACATTTTGAGAAATTCCCGCACATGATCTGCATAGTTATTGGGTGTGCGCTTTACTGTTGTTTCTTCTTCTGTATTCACCTGGTGCGCAAGTACGGTGTCTTCCATAAAAGCTGTTGCTGCATCAGGATTTTTCCCGGAACGAACCTGTTCTAAGAATCTTTTTACGATATCCTTATTCTCAATCATTACTTTTTCCGGCCTTGCTGCAGTTGCCGCGATCTCAATATTGGCTTTGGCTGGCAGATCGGCAACAGCAATACAGACTCTCGCAGGAAGATTGCCCGTAAAATAGGAGGTGTACACCTTATTTGTGACCTGATAATTGCCCATATCCTTTAAATAGATAGTTACGTTTGCCAGGTCTTTAAATGCAAGTCCCTCTTTTTTTAATAAGATTCCAATATTGTGCATTACCTGGTTTGCCTCTGTCTCAAAACTTCCGGTTACAAGCTTACCGGTAGCTTCATCAATACCCACCTGCCCGGATATAAAGACCTGGTTGTTTACGGAAACTGTTTTGCTGAATGGTAGCGGTGCAGGTCCGCCAATTATTTGCTGTGCCATAGTGTTTAGCGAATTGAGTAATAAAAAAATGAACATGACTTTTTTCATCGGAAGAATTTGAAACACAAAATAACAGGGTAATTATTAATACTGTAAATGCTATTTTTGTCAATATTTGATACCTAAATAGTATTATTATGGACCTTCGTCATTTGAATTATTTCCTGGTTCTGGCAGAAGAACTGCATTTTGGCCGGGCGGCCGAACGGTTGCATATCTCGCAACCGCCCCTTAGCAGAATGATACAGCAAATAGAAAGCGAGTTAGGTGTGCAGCTTTTTGAACGAACCAAAAGAACAGTGCTATTAACTGCTGCAGGCTTAGAACTGTTGCAGGATGCCAGGCAAATGGTTTTGCAAATGGAAACTGTAAAGAAAAGGTTGTCTGCTTTTGGTAAGGGTGAAACCGGTACTTTAAAAATTGGTTATGTGGGCGCTGTGATGCATACCAGGCTACCTGATCAGTTGTCGGATTTTGCAAAGGATTCTCCCTATGTGGATCTGCAATTTGAAGAACAGCCAAATAATGGCCTGCTGCACGGATTAAGTAATGGAACATTAGATGTGGCATTTGTAAGAACATGGCTTCATCCTGAAAACCTGCAGGAAAAATTAATAGCGAGCGAGTCTTTTGTAGCTGTGGTACCCGCAAAACACAAACTGGCAAAGCGAAAAAAGATTTCTGTTAAGCAATTAAAAAATGAGCATTTCATCACTTTCACAAGAGAGTGCGGGCCTACTATTTTCGACAGTTTCCTCACATTATGTTCTAATGAAGGGTTTAATCCGAAGATCCTGCACCAGGCTTCGCAGCTAAATTCAGTGTTGCGGCTTGTGGAGAGTGGCTTTGGTGTTTCACTTATGCCAAAAAGTATTGAGGTGGGATACAAACTCAAAATAAAATTTATTCCGTTGGAAGGAGCTAAAGAAACTATTCCACTGATTATGCTGACGAGAAAAGAAAACCCAAACCCTGTTTTATTGCATTTACGGGATCATTTAGTAAAATAATTGCCCTTTTATCTGTGTTATCTGTGGCAATAAGAAAATAATTTGATCAAACCCGATCAGTTTCTACCCAATACCTGTTTCTTTCTTAAACGCAACGCATATAAATACCCATCCGCACTTCCAAAATACAATACACCCTCTTTTACTGCAGGGGAAGAAACGATGGCCCCCAGTTTGTAAATTTCATCCATCACTCTTTTATTTGCCGGGTAAGAAGATAAGTCATCCCCTTTAGCAGTATACGCAAAATTCAGTGTATCATTTTTAAGCACTGATGCTGCATGTTGCTTTCTGCCCTCTGATGAAAAGCTGTTCCATCGTTTTCCTTCAGAGTCAAGATCAAGTGCGTACATCTTACCTGTGAAATCACCAAAGTATGCTGTATTGCCGGTAATGGCCGGTGTACCAAATACATAACCATTTGCTTTTAACCTATATTTTTCGTTACCTGTTTTAGCATCAATGGCCAGTAACAGGTAGCTGTCTGATGTGCCAACATACAACAGATCCCCTTTCATCACCACCGAACCAACGATCCATGAACCCTGGGCATCATATTTCCAGAGCAGGTTTCCGTTATCCGCATTCAATGCATACAGATGTGCATCTCTCGCACCAAAATAGACCACGCCATTTGCTACGGTTGGGGATGCCTGTATGCCCGACATCGCCATCTGGTCGCCTGTTTTAAACTTCCATATTTCTTTGCCTGTTTTTGCATTGATGGCATATAGGTAAGTGTCCCAGCCGCCAATATAAAGAATGCCATTATGCAATGCCGGACTTGAATGCACGCTGCCATTTGTTTTAAATTTCCATTTTACAGAGCCATCGTTTGCGTTTACTGCATACACAAATCCATCGCTGCTGCCAAAATATACGGTTAGTTCATCATCGGTTTTATCAACAATGGGAGAGGAAATAAAGCAATCCCAGAGATCTTCCATATACATTCCTGTCGGTTTCATGCCCCAGTAAGATGTATCTCCTATGCGCTTTTCGCCACCGGTTCTGGATTTCCAATTTAGTTTGCCTGTAGTAAAATTGAGAGCATAAATATGCCCGTCTAAACTTCCAACATAAACGGTGTTGTCATATACTGCGGGAGAAGAATGAACAGCACCGCCGGTTGTAAACTTCCATACCTGTTTACCTGTTGCCGTGTTTACGGCATAAATATTACCGTCTTCGCTGCCAATGAATGCAATATTTTTCACAACCGCGGGCGATGAAAAAATCTTGCCGTTTGTTTTAAACTTCCATTTCACATCACCGATTGGTGCGTAAGGTTGCGAATCAGGAACCACTGTGGTTTGCTGATGAAACATGGCAGATGATTTGCCACTTTCTTTTTGAGCTGTTGATAAATTAGTTGTGATGCATAAAACCGGGATCAGGAAATGTTTTAAACGCATTGGTGTAGAGGATTTATTTTTTCAGAGTTTAAATATATAAAATAAATGTAATAGATTTATTTTTTTATGACTGTAACGAGTTGTGCTGTTGAAATCAATATGTATTAATGCATTTTACTTTTAAAAGTATTTAATAATGCGGCTATTCTTTATTTTAAATCACTTTTTAAACATAGGAGGTACATAGGAAAACAAAAAAGAAACATAGCGTTTGAACTATATGCCCTGTTTCCTGACCTATCTAACTATGTGTTTAAGGAGCACAACACGTTATGATAGTACATCAACTTTAATCTCTACCACCACAATTTCATTCCCATAAAGATCGAGGCAATGCAAAAATTTATATTCAGGTGTTAGAACAGGAGCTACTTTTATAATCACCTGGTTGTTTTTTAATTTTTGATATTGTTCTTCTATCGAAGTAGTATAAATAACCATTGTTGGTTGCCCTGCTGTTTGCCTGCCAACCCGTTCTTTTTGTTCTTTACTGTCGGCCTTTAAAAACCATATCCCTAAAGAATCTGCCGGATCTGCTCCAATGTGCAGAAAGCGTTGCCCAACATCAGTTGTTACATCAAAAATTCTTTTAAAGCCAAAATTTTGTTCGTAAAAACCGGAAGCTTCTTCGTAATCATTAACAAGGATAATTATCCTTCCGAGGTAATTTTTCATTTTCTGAATTTAAATTGGTGTGAGTTAATTGTGGTTTAAATAATTTTTCGCGGCCTGTTCTTTTAATAACAACCAGACTTCTTTGTTTAAAGGTTTTGCCCAGTTATTTCCTATGCTCTCCCATAATTCCTGTTGCCCGGTAAGCCCAATGCAATTGATGTATTCTTTGCCGCAAACGGCATAGTCTTTCCAAATGGTAATAAGGTAGCCGCCATTTTTCAGGTGATATGTTTCAGCCTGTTGATAATCTTTGAACCACGCA
Source organism: Sediminibacterium sp. (assembly GCA_036758845.1). Lineage (GTDB taxonomy): Bacteria > Bacteroidota > Bacteroidia > Chitinophagales > Chitinophagaceae > Sediminibacterium. The sequence continues at coordinate 33,997 of DAIOVU010000018.1, read as the reverse complement.
TATACATAGGCCACGCAAGATGACCTGTAAAGACAATCATTGTTAATTACATGCCTTTTCAATTCAGCCCATGAGTTAAAGCCATTTTCAACGGCAAGTAATTGGTAAGCGAATTTTAGTTTAACCGTATCTGCATGGTTGATCATCCAGTCAACAGTTTTGTGAGAAAAGAATGGCAGATTTAAAAAACGTTCAGCAACGTTGATAGACTTAGCGGTGCCGCTTTTCAGGTCTTTTAAAAGGAATAGGGCCCGGGTATTTAGTGAATGAAGCCGTATAGGTTTTAAACTGTTCATATAATTTCCAATAATGCCAATGTCCCACATTTGGCGGAAATTAAATAATCAATTTAAACTTAGAGATTGTAGGGTGAGTTTATCTTTTGTGGGAACAGGCGGCCCCAACAGCCTGCACCGCAAATATAGGAATATTTCAAATTATAAACCGTGCCTTGGTGCCTTGGTGCCTTGGTGTGGGAATAAATTGCACACCAAGGCACGGTTTTTCTAAGCGCAGTTTTCCTGTATTAACTTCTGAACCGCTCGCTATGCGACTGTTTTTTTACAACTGCTACCAACTGTTCAATATTGTCTATGTTATTCATATCGTTTTGCCCGATAGAAATATGCCATTTCTTTTCAACGGCATTTAAGAGGTATAGCATTTCCCAGTCTACCAGGTCAAGGTCTTTTTTAAGGTTGGTTTTTGGGGTGAGTGCGGTGGTGTATATATTCAGCTTTTGCTTCAGCAATTTCTGGATGCTGTTTACGAATGTCTGCATAGTGTTTAGTTTGTATGTATAATGAACCATTACAGAACAAAAACGCTGCCAGAAGTTTATTAAGATGCTGTTAAAGGATGAGTGGAAGAAAAAAACTACAGTACTCAACACCCGCGCCCTTGCGCCTTTGCATGAAAAATAATGCTCGCAAAGGCGCAAGGGCGCGGGATAAAGGATGCATGGTTGTTCTTAAAAACAAATAGCGCGGGAAATATTCCCGCGCTATTTGTTGTATTGTATAAAATGGATGCTTAATTCTTTTTAGGCGCTGCAGATTGTGCAGGAGCAGGTGCTGTACTTTGTGTGGTAGCCGCTGCTTTTACTTCTCCTTTAAATGTAAGAACAACTGAAGGTGTTTTTGCATTGGACACTACCGTGATGGCTTTATTAAACGCTCCAACAGAGGCAGCATTAAAGGTTGCCTTAATAGTTGCTGTAGTACCTGGTTTTACCGGCTCTTTAGGCCATTCTGGTGTAGTACAACCACAAGAGGGCGTAACAGAGGTTAATACCAATGGTTCTTTACCTGTGTTTTTGAAACTGAAAACATAAGTAACCGGAATTCCCTGTGGAATAGCTCCGAAATCATGCGTACTGTTTGCAAAACTAATATCGGCCTGACTGGCGCTTTGAGTAGGCGTTTGTGAACAACCTGCATTGGCAAAACCAATGGCAATAACGAATGCTAAGAATATTTTTTTCATAAATCGATTTATTGTGAAATAAAGATAAAGGTTTTTCAATAAGAATAGCCGTATCCAACCGTGGTTAAAAAAAGGTTAAATAGCCTTTAACAATCACTACAGTACAGCACAGGGGGCTAACTATTCTTTACCGCCACTGCCTTTAAACTGGTGTACAGTTTCCTTAAACAACACATTAAAGGTGGTAAGGGAGCCATAGATGGCAGTGATGTACTGCTGCATTTCTACTTTTTCTGCGTCAGTCAGCACCTTATGCGCATTGATCTTTTGTTCTATCAGCCGTATCCTGTCGCGCACCATTACTATTTTATGAAAGAAAACATCAATGGGTATTTCCTTCGCCTGCAGGCTTTCCTCTTTTGGTTGCAACAGCATTGTACCATCATTCCATTTGGTAGCCATCGGCACCAGTTGAAACTCGTGCAGGCGTTGATCAAGGATATTGTTGAGCGCCTGTTCTATATCCGCCAAACAAATGCCGTCTTGAGCGGATGCTGTGCCGCTATTTTCCAGCACAGTTAAATCAGCATAATCTTTGGCAATACTCTTGGCGGTGTTGGGCGTTTTAAACCAGATCGTATAAAATTCTGTTGCTGTTTCTACCACTACCCCTTTACCATAATGCGGGTGCTGTACTCGTGCACCGATACCCAATGCTTCCATATGTATTTTTTAAAATATGATCTTTGGTTTAATTAGCAGATGCAATATAAAAGGAGAAAGGTCAAAGTTGAAAGAATCGTTTTTTTGGGAAGATAGATGCCCCCAATCTTGTCTCATTTCTTTTTCACCACAGAACTTTCTACAGTAAAGACAGGTAAAAAATTTTGCCTTTAAATGCAATGGTACTTTTTTATCATTTAAAGCAAATTATATGCCATAATCGATGTTAAAATAGTACCGTTTATTGCCTTTTTCAATCCCAAAAAACTACTTGGTCGTTTTTTTGAAGCCAGTTATCATTTTTTAACTTATTTCAACCGGTTAAATATTAATTTTAGATTCTAAACACTTCAACCAGTAAACTACTCCCAATGATTACGCTAACGATCAACAACAAATCTTACGAGGTAGATGCCAGTCCGGATATGCCTCTTCTTTGGGCCATTCGCGATATGGTGGGATTAACCGGAACCAAATTTGGCTGCGGCATTGCGCAATGCGGTGCCTGCACTGTTCATGTAGATGGTGTACCCGTTCGTTCCTGCAGTTACCCTGTAGCTGCCGCCGCCGGCAAAAAGATCACCACCATTGAAGGCTTATCTGAAAAAATTGCCCAGGCTGTTCAAAAAGCATGGATCGAATTACAGGTGCCCCAATGCGGTTACTGCCAGTCGGGACAAATAATGAGCGCCACTGCTTTATTAAAAAATAAACCTCATCCAACCGATGCGGATATTGATGCAGCCATGCAGGGGAATCTTTGCCGCTGCGGCACTTACCCGCGCATACGCAGTGCTATTCATCGCGCATCAGAATTGATCAAGTAATCAACCAACCAAAACACTTGTTACCATGAATAAGACATTACCAAATATAGACCGCCGCAATTTTCTCCGTATTACGGGAATTACCGGCGCGGGACTGGTGTTCGGCCTTTCTGCCAATGGCGAAACTGTTGCAGAAAACATGGCTACAGCAGCCGAATCGTTTGAACTGACTCCGTTTGTGCTGATTGAAAAATCAGGTCAGATCACCATCTTCAATCCAAAACCGGAAATGGGGCAGGGTACTTTTCAATCTGTGCCTTCATTGATCGCAGAAGAACTGGAAGTTGCGCTTGACCAGGTAACCATTAAACAAACCGGCGGTGAAAAGAAATTTGGTGGCGGACAGTCGGCCGGTGGCAGCTCATCCATACGTGGCAATTACCAGAACTTGCGCAAAGTGGGCGCTTCAGCACGTGAAATGCTGATCAAAGCTGCCAGTCAGCAGTGGAATGTGCCAGTGTCTGAATGTTATGCTGAGCATGCAAAAGTTTTTCATAAACCATCAGGTAAAAATTTGGGATATGGCGAGTTGGTAGAAGCTGCTTCTAAAATAGAAGTTCCTAAATCACCAACGCTGAAAGATCCTAAGGATTTTAAAATACTGGGTAAACGCTACCCGCGCCCGGATGTGCCATTAAAAACAAATGGTACAGCCATGTTTGGAATAGATGCATCCATACCCGGAATGGTTTATGCATCTATTGAACGTTGCCCCGTGTTTGGTTCCAAACTGGTAAGTTTTGATGCCACTGCTGCCAAAAAAGTGAAAGGTGTGATTGTTGTTGAAACCTGCGAAAGAATACATGGTGTATATAAATCAGAAGGTGTGGCAGTAATTGCTGAAAACTATTGGGCCGCTGTTCAGGGCCGTAAAGCATTAGTAGTAAAATGGGATTACCAGGGCAATGAAACCTTCAACTCAAAAGCCTACGAACAAAGCCTTCGCGATGCAGCCAAAGAAGAAGGTGCCGTAGAACATTCTCAGGGAGATTTTGATAAGTCATTTGCAGAAGCACCGGTTAAATTAGAAGCATTGTATGAAACACCCGTTGTATCTCATTCACCCATTGAACCTATGAACTGCCTGGCTAATTGGTATGATGGCAATAAATTAGAGATATGGACCTCTACACAGGTGCCCGGAAGTATCATGAACGAGTTTTCTAAAAGATATGATGTGGCCCAGGAAAACCTGAAAATAAATGTGATGTTTAATGGTGGCGGATTTGGCCGCAGGCTCTATCCTGATTATGTGCATGAAGCTGTTCAGCTTACAAAGAAGATCGGTAAGCCGGTAAAAGCTATCTGGACAAGAGAAGATGATACCAAACAGGGGCCTTTCCGTCCGATGACTTTCTCTGCCATGAAGGGCGCATTATCAGCCGATGATAAAGCAGTGGCTTTTCAGCATAAAGTGATTTCGCCTACACTGAGTATGCGCAAGGACTATGATAAAACAAAGGCCGATGGCACCATGACCGAAGGTATCAGTGAACAGAAGTATGAGATAGAGAACATGAAGAACCTGTATGTTCACCATTACCTGCACGTGCCGCTTGCAGCATGGCGGGCTGTAACCAGTACCACGCTTGCATTTGCACATGAATGTTTTATTGATGAGATGGCAATAAAAGCAAAGAAAGATCCGATGGCGTTTCGTTTGGGAATGCTTACCAAAGAATCGGACACTAAAACCTTATTACAAAAACTGAAAGAGGTTTCTAAATGGGACAAACCTTTGCCTGCAGGATGGGGAAGAGGTGTGGCACAGTATGAATTCTTTGCAGGCCTTGGTGGTTATGTAGTGGAAGTATCTAAAAAAGGAACAGGCATTAAGATCGAAAAAATATATGCAGTGATAGATCTGGGTACAGTAGTAAATCCTGATACAGTGGAAGGTCAGGTAGAAGGCGCTGCTGTAATGGCTTTAACGGCTGCTATTAAAGGCGGTATTACATTTGATAAAGGCCAAACTGTACAGAGTAATTTTCACAACAACCCGATTGTGCGCATTAATGAAATGCCAAAAGTAGAAGTGCATATTTTAGCCAATGGCGGTCCAAGAATTAAAGGGGTAGGAGAACCCGGACTGCCTCCTTTTGCGCCGGCATTGTGTAATGCGATCTACGCCGCAACGGGCAAGCGGATCAGAAGGCTGCCATTTGATATCAATAAAATTGTTTAATCATTTTGAAAAAATAAAGTGAATGTTGAAAATACTTGGCTCTGTTATTACCATCCTGGCATTATTTGTTATCGGAACTTCATTTATTCAGGCATTTAACTTACCCAAAAGTATAGAGAGGGGAAAAGAGGCATACGTGCTTTATTGCCAGAACTGCCATATGGAAGATGGCAAAGGACAGGAAGGTCTTTATCCGCCAGTGGCGAAAGCAGATTTTTTGAAAAAGCCAAATAAAGTACTGATCAATGTGATCCTGAAAGGACAGAATGGAGAAGTTACAGTGAATGGTATTAAATACAATGCAGAAATGCCTGCGCAGAATTATCTTACAGATGAGCAGATTGCAGATATATTGAATTATACCAAAAATGCCTGGGGTAATAAATCTGCCATTGCCATAACACCAGCGATGGTGAAACAGATACGACAATAAATTTACCGCCTTCCTGAATGAAAGAAATAAAAGATATCGTATTTGCCTATGATGAAGCTGTGAGGCAGGGCAAAAAAACTGCATTGGCTACTGTGGTGCATGTAGAAGGATCATCATACAGGAGAGCAGGAGCGCGGATGCTGGTTACGGAAGACGGGCAGTTAACCGGCGCTATCAGCGGTGGATGCCTGGAAGGGGATGCGTTGCGCAAAGCTGTGCTTGCCATCACACAGGAAAAGAATAAGCTGGTGATCTACGATACCACAGATGAAGATGATGCAAAACTGGGGATACAATTAGGTTGCAATGGAATTGTCTCAATCCTTTTTGAGCCGATTGATGAAAAGGATCCGGCAGATAATCCAATCGCAGTTTTAAAGGCGAATATTGCAAGCAGGAAACCTGCTGTACTTATTACAGGGTACTCTTTGAACAATCAACACCATTACGGTACCTGTCCGGTTGAAAGTCTTCCATCTTCCATAAAAAAAGAAGCGGCCCGTATAGCCGGTGAAGTGCTTGCGGCAAATACCTCTGCATATATTGAATTATCAATTGAAGATAATCATCAGCAATTCTTTTTTCAATACACCATACCACCCATATCACTTGTACTGGTAGGTGCAGGTAATGATGCGATGCCATTGGTTTCGATGGCTGGCATTATCGGATGGCCCGTTACTGTGATAGATGGCAGGGCCTCTCATGCATCTGTGCAACGATTTCCGGCTGTAGAAAAAATACTGGTAGGAAAACCTGATGATGTGATCGGCAAAATCTTATTTGACGAAAGAACGGCTGTTGTATTAATGACGCATAATTACAATTACGATATAGCCATGCTGCCATTGTTAATGGGAAAAACCCTGAACTATATTGGCATGCTGGGCCCTGCTGCCAAACGCAACCGGATGTTGCATGAGCTGGAACAAAAAGGAATCCATTACCCGGAGCAGGAATTACAAAAAATATACGGTCCAACCGGTTTAGACCTTGGCGCCGAAACGGCTGAAGAGATTGCCCTGTCAATCATTTCAGAGATCATGGCTGTTATGCAGCAAAGAGAACCTGATCATTTAAAACAGAAACAGCAGGCCATTCATCACCAGGATTTATGAAGAACGCGGTACTGATATTGGCGGCTGGTGCTGCATCGAGAATGCAGCAGGCAAAAATGCTGTTGCCATTTGCATCGGCCAATATCCTCTCGCATATAGTAGCAGAAGCAAGGGCTATTAAGCCTGATAGTATTTGTTTGGTTACCGGATATTATCATAACGAAATATTGAGCAAGGTTAATACAGCAGGGCTGGATGTGGTACAAAATGAGAACTGGAAAAACGGAATGGCATCATCTATTAAAATAGGATTGGAAGCTTTGATGAAGAAACATTCCGATCTTAGATCCGTATTGATCACCGTAAGTGATCAACCGTATGTAAGCCGTGCGGTGTTTGCCGGTATGATCAGTTTACAGCAGGAAACGAAGAAAGGAATTGTTGCAGCAAGGTATGGATCAGTAACAGGAACGCCTGTGCTGTTTAATCAGAAATATTTCAGCAACTTATTACAGTTAGTGGGAGATAAGGGCGCGAAGACTATCTTGCAGCAATATCCGGATGATATGGTAACGGTTGATTTCCCGCAGGGCGCAATAGATATAGACACGCCGGAAGATTATGAAAGGCTTTGCCTTCAAACAAAAGAAAAGAATGCTTAAAGATACCCACGATAGAATACATAATTACCTGCGGATCTCCATCACCGATAATTGCAACCTGCGTTGCTTTTATTGCATGCCCGAAGAATCTTATGCCTTCATGCCCAATAGCCAATTAATGCAGGCTGATGAAATTCTGCAATTAGCCCGTTTGTTTGTTGAACAGGGTGTAACTAAAATCAGGCTCACCGGTGGCGAACCTTTGGTACGTAAAGATGCAAAAGAAATTATTCGCTCACTGGGTACATTGGGTGTTGATCTTACCATTACCACCAACGGTACACGCGCTAATCATTTTATGGATGATTTTGATGCAGCCGGGATACGCTCGGTAAACATTAGCCTGGATACTTTACAGAAAGATAAATTTGTGCTGCTAACCAGGAGAGATCAATACGATATCGTAAAAGATAATATTCAGTTACTGCTCAAAAGAAATTTTAAAGTGAAAGTGAATGTGGTAGTGGTAAAAGGTGTGAACGATAATGAACTGCTTGATTTTATTGCATGGACAAAAGATACGCCCATCGATATCCGTTTTATCGAGTTCATGCCTTTTGACGGCAACCAATGGAAAAGCGATAAACTGGTTACCTGGAAAGAAATGCTGGAGATTGTTCAGGAGCAGTATTCTGTTACACCATTGGAGAATGCACCCAACGATACCTGCAAAAAATACCGTGCAAACAATCATACCGGAACGTTTGCGGTGATCAGTACCATGAGCGCTCCTTTTTGCAGCGGCTGTAACCGCATACGTTTAACGGCAGACGGGAAAATTAAAAATTGTTTATTTTCTCAGGAAGAAACTGATCTGTTACAGGCATTAAGAAACGGACAGGATGTATTACCACTGATAGAAAATTCTATCCTATCGAAACACAAAGAACTGGGTGGGCAGTTTTCAAAACAATTTGAATTGATTGATGCAAATACCTTACACAACAGAAGTATGATAGCTATTGGCGGATAAATAATTATTTATGGTAACGGTAGAAGAAGCAAGACAGATCGTATTAGCTGAATGCAGCACGCTTGATGCTGTTGAGATGCCTGCTGAGCAATCGGTTGGTTATGTATTGTCATCTGCTATCATCAGTGTAATTAATATTCCTGCCTTCCGACAGTCGTCTATGGATGGCTATGCTATTATGTTGCAGGATAAAAACAGGGAACTGCCGGTGCAGGATGAACTGCCTGCCGGTACGCCTAAACAGATTATGTTGCAGCCCCATACTGCTGTTAAAGTATTTACCGGTGGCCCTGTGCCTGATGGTGCAGATGCGGTGGTTCAAAAAGAACTGGTAACGGTTATGGGGCACTCCATCAAAATAAATGCGGTTGATATTGAACCCGGAACCAATATCCGCGTACCCGGAAGCGAAATCAACAAAGGAGAAATAGCTATTCCCCAAGGAACCGTTATCAGGCCGATGCATATTGGCTACCTGGCCAGTCTGGGTGTTACAAAAGTTCCGGTGATCAGTAAACCATCCGTTGCCATACTGATCACAGGAAATGAAGTGGTGCAACCGGGTGTGGCATTGCAACCGGGACAGGTATATGAATCAAATTCATTTGGGTTAAAAGCCTGTTTGCTGCAGGCGCATGTTAACGTGATCGATATCAGTTACGCAAAAGATAATTTACCCGAAACAGAACAAAAAATAACACAGGCATTGGTGCAACATGATCTGGTGCTGATTACCGGCGGCGTAAGTGTTGGCGATCATGATCATGTGGTGGCAGCCTGCCTTAAATCCGGCATCAAACAACAGTTTCATGGCGTAAAACAAAAACCGGGCAAACCCTTATTCTTCGGAACAAAAGGAAAACAAATGGTATTCGGCCTTCCGGGCAATCCCGCATCGGTGTTGTCTTGTTTTTATCAGTATGTATTACCAGCTATCCATTGCCTGTCGGGAATGATGCCCCCCGCAACATGCAGGGCTAAACTGAAAGAACGGTTTGAAAAAAAAATATCCCTCACGTTTTTTTTGAAAGGTTTTTACGAGAATGGCATGGTAACTATTTTAACTGCGCAGGCATCATTTCAGCTAAGCGCCTTTGTGCAGGCCAATTGCTGGATTGAATTGGAAGAAACCGCTACTCATTTTGAAAAAGACCAGGAAGTTAAAGTACACATGTTCGCATAATCATTAAGCCTATGGAGGAAATTATTGTATATGGATTATTTTTTCTGGTTGCCTTCCTGTATGCATCGGTAGGGCATGGGGGGGCAAGTGGCTACCTTGCATTGATGGCATTGATGGGCTTTAGTTCCACCGTAATGAAACCTACGGCTTTGCTTTTAAATGTGATGGTATCACTGATCGCTTTTATTTCTTTTTACCGCGCCAAACATTTCAGATCGCAATTATTATGGCCTTTAATTGCAGCCTCTATTCCATTTGCATTTCTCGGCAGCATCATGCCTGTATCAGAATTGATGTATAAAAAAGTATTGGGTGTGGTGCTACTGTTATCCATTATCAGGTTGGTTTGGGTTAGCGCTGAAAGACCTTTATCACCCGGTCCTAAATGGTATATTTTATTCCTGATAGGCGCCGCAATCGGGTTGGTATCTGGTATGATCGGGATGGGTGGCGGCATCCTTCTTTCGCCTATTTTATTGCTGATGGGCTGGTCTAATCAGAAACAAACAGCGGCCATCAGTTCTATCTTTATCTTTCTGAATTCAATGGCAGGCATCGCCGGACAAATGAAAACCGGGTTTAACCTCAGCCCGCAAATTATTACCATTATTGTATTTGTTTTGGCAGGAGGCTGGTTGGGTGCGTATATTGGTGCAGAGAAACTTAAGTCGAAGAACATGAAGTATATACTGGCTGCAGTGTTGGTACTGGCTGCAGGTAAACTCATTTTTGTAAAATAGGTATATGGCAATAGAAGTATTATTTTTTGGTTCATTGGTTGATACAACTACTGTGTCTAAACTGTTACTGGATGATATGCCCGATACCAAAACATTGAAGGCCTATCTGGAACAAAAGCATCCTGCCTTACGTGTAGCAAAATATTTTGAAGCTGTGAATGGGCAAATGATACAAAACAACACCTTATTAAGGTCTGGCGATACCGTGGCTTTGATGCCGCCATTTTCAGGAGGATAAATATGCAGTCTGATGACCGATACATACGACAATTGATACTCCCCGGTTTTGGAGTAGCGGCACAGACTAAACTGCGTGCGGCTAAAGTATTGATTGTTGGTATGGGTGGATTGGGTTGTCCTGCACTGCAATACCTTGTTGGTGCGGGTGTTGGCCAACTGGGCATTATGGATGCAGATACGGTAAGTATCAGTAACCTGCACCGCCAACTGTTATTTAATGAACAGGAGATTGGCAGAAAAAAAACAGCAGTAGCATCTGAAAAAATGAAGCTGCTGAATGCAGCGGTAAGCATTGTAGCTTATCCCTTCGCGCTAACCAATCAAAACGCATTAAATATTATCAGTGAATATGACCTGGTGATTGATGCAACAGATAATTTTCCTGCTAAATACATCATCAATGATGCTTGTGTAATTCTTGGTAAGCCTTTTGTTTATGGTGCGGTATCAAGATATGAAGGACAGTTAACGGTATTTAATTTGCCGGGTAAGGCCATTAATTACCGCAACCTGTTTCCGGAGCCACCGGCAAAAACAGAGATATTATCCTGCGAAGAAGCAGGCGTGCTGGGTGTTTTGCCCGGTATTATCGGAACCATGCAGGCAACGGAAGCAATTAAAATTATTACAGGAATTGGTGAGCCATTGGCGGGCCGTTTGTATAATTATGATCTGTTGCAGGCGCGTGGATATGAAATAACGCTATTGCCGGATAACAATAGAATAACAATAAACCGGCAAACATTTGAGCAAATGGATTATGCTTTTACCTGCGATGAACATGAAGACATAGCGGAAATTAACGTAGCAGAATTTAACAGGCTTGCACAACAACCCGATGTATTTGTGCTGGATGTGAGGGAACGGCACGAATACCCGCCAATTGATTTTTCTGATGCGCAGATCCCTATGTCGGAATTGCAGGTCTCCATTGCTGATTTGCCGGAGAAAGAAATTTGTGTGATCTGTCACCAGGGTATCCGCAGTGTATATGCTGCGCAGCTTATTAAAGAACAAAGAAATCTTACGGTATATAGTTTAAAAGGTGGGCTCACAGCTTATTTTAACCAACAGGGATCATGAAAGAAAAAACGATCAGGAACATATTTACAGAAGGCCCCATCTCTGCAAAAAAAATAGCGGATGATCTTCAGAAACATGCTGCCAAAACAGATATTGGCGCGCATAGTATTTTTCTGGGCCAGGTACGTGCCGATAAAAAAGGGGAGGAAACCGTGCAGGCTATTGAATACACTGCTTACCAGGAAATGGCATTGCAAAAAATGCACGGGATACGGGAAGCCCTTTTTGCCAAATACGATCTTAGCTGTATGCACGTGCATCATAGTCTTGGCATAGTGCCGGCTGGGGGAATCTGTTTGTTTGTATTTGTATCAGCGCCACACCGCAAAGCCGCTATAGATGCCTGTGAGGAACTGGTAGAAGCCATTAAATTTGAATTGCCTATCTGGGGTAAAGAAATATTAGATTCACAAAATACTGTCTGGAAAGAAAATACCTGATCATGGTTAATATTACACATAAATCGAATTCTTTACGGAAAGCCATTGCAGGTGCGGTGGTGATGGTATCTTCTGAAGAAACCATTGCTGCGGTGCGTGAGAAACGTGTACCTAAAGGCGATGTGTTTGAGTTTGCTAAAGTGGCCGCACTATTTGCGATTAAAAAAACCAGTGATGTAATTCCCGATTGCCATCCATTGCCTGTTGAGTTTGCGCAGGTTAGTTTTCAGATCAATCAGCTGGCGATAGAAATTACAGTAGAAGTGCATACGGTGTACAAAACAGGCGTAGAAGTAGAAGCTATGCACGGCGCATCGATAGCGGCGCTTACATTGTATGATATGCTTAAACCTATTGATAAACATATTGAGATACAATCGGTAAAACTTTTGCATAAAGAGGGGGGTAAGTCGGATTATACAATTAAGTCCGGCCAAACCATTACTGCGGCGGTGGTTGTCTGTTCTGATACTATTCATCAAAAAAAAGGGGAAGATAAGGCAGGACTGGCGGTGATTGAAAAACTGAAAAAGTTTCAGATCGAAATCAAACATTATGAAGTGATTCCCGATGAGGCAGATGCCATCAAACAAAAAGTAGAAGCGTATACACAAGGAGGCATTCAATTACTATTGTTTGCAGGAGGCACCGGTGTATCACAAAGGGATATTACGGCAGATACTATCAAACCTTTGCTGGATAAGGAACTGCCGGGTATTATGGAGCAGGCCCGCAGTTACGGCCAGAGCAGGATGCCTTATGCCATGCTCTCCGGAAGTGTGGCCGGCATTATCAAAAACTCCTTGGTGCTTACCTTACCCGGCTCAACCAAAGGCGCCACAGAATACATAGATGCCTTGTTTCCACAGGTATTGCATGTGTTTGATGTGATTGATGGGAAGAGGCATGGTTGATGCATAATGTCAATAAGAGAAGAACGATGGGAAGACGATAGAAAACACTTTATCAACTCTCTCCACCGTTGTTGGTCGCCTGACCCACAACTGATAGAAAGAAATCAATTGCCACAGAACACACAGATTTTCACAGATTGTTTCTGTGTTATTCTGTGGCTTCTGTGCAAAAAAAATACATTCATTAAAATATTCCCATCTCCCCGCCGTTATTGGTCGCCTAACAACAACTAATAGACTTTTCATGTTTAAAATAAAATAAGTGGAATTTTAAGAGTGTATTAAAAACCGGTAAATGAATAAACTATCCAGAGCTACTTTAGTGATTGGTTATTGCTTAATTTTTTTCACTGGTGTAGTCTATTATCCAAAATGGAAACAACCAGCTACAGAAGCTACTTTGAGTTGGGATGTTTCGGGGTACTACTTATATCTTCCGGCAGTTTTTATTTATCATGACTTAAAACAGTGTAGGTTCAAAGACAGTGTTCTGCATAAGTATCATCCAACACCAGATTTTCAGCAGGCATTCCGGCATTCATCAGGGAACTATATTATGAAATACCCGGCCGGGCAGGCCATTCTGCTATCACCTTTCTTTTTTGTGGGACATATATATGCTTTAACCAGTGGCCGTTATCCGGCAGATGGTTTTTCATATCCTTATCAAATAGCTATCGGGATTGGGATGCTGTTATATGCTTTTATTGGGTTATGGTTATTACGAAAAATACTGCTTGAATATTTTTCAGATACTGCTACTGCAGTAACACTGCTGACCCTTGTATGTGCAACCAATTACCTTGATTATGCAGCCATTGATGGGGCAATGACGCACAATACATTGTTTACAATATATGTGATTTTATTATTTTGCTGTAGTCGATTTTATAAAAAGCCCACACTAAAACAAGCAGCTTTAATTGGGTTACTTGCAGGATTAGCCACACTGACCCGACCTACTGAAGTGATTGGTTTGTTATTGCCTTTGCTTTGGGGTATTAAAAATATACGGGAACTTAAAACGAGAATATGGTACCTGAAAAATAATTTCCGATATGTAATCATTGTACTCACATGCTTTGTTTTAGTAGTTTCAATTCAGTTAGTTTACTGGAAATGGGCCTCGGGCCAGTGGATCATTTATACTTATGGTGAAGAAGGATTTAATTGGCTTCATCCGCATTTTATAGATGCCCTGATCAGTTTTAAAGCCGGGTGGCTTATTTACTCGCCGGTTATGATACTGTCTATTATCGGCTTCCTGTATTTATTCCGGTATTATCGCGAACATTTCTATTTCACTTTCATTTTTATTCTGATTTTCTGCTACTTGTGTTTTTCGTGGAAAGAGTGGTGGTATGGTGCAAGCCTTGGCCAGCGAGCAATGATTCAGTCGTATCCTGTTCTCGCATTTCCGATAGCGGCTTTAGTTGAGAAAACAATCAGCAGCAGATTATGGAAGGTAGTCTTAAGTATGTTTATCCTTTTGTGTATTTATTATAATCTGTGGTTAACACATCAGGCGCATAGAGGTGGCTTGTTCAGAGCCGGAGAAATGAATAGTGCTTTTTTAATGGCAACTATCGGCCGTTACCATGTATCACGCGATGTAGAAAGTTTGTTGGATAACAAAGAACGATATACGGGGTCTCAGGCTGCTGTCCCCATTCTCACAAATACAGAATTAATTATGCTTGGGAAAGATAATCAGTTGCCAGGAGAAAACTTCTTTACAGCGCCTGCAAATTGTAACTGGATAAGGGCCTATGCAGTGGTGAGTACACCAAAGAAAGAATGGGATCTGTGGAAGATGCCGCAGTTCATTATTAAATTTTACAGGAACGGATCTATGGTTAAAACAAATTTTATACGGATCAGCAGATTGCTATCAGACGGTGAGAAAGGCACTATTAGTTTAGATGCACGTTTGCCGGTTGACAGTATAGACCGGATTTCAGTTTCATTTTGGAATGCAGGAAGCGATAAGCAGGTATTTATCAGTAATATAGTTGTTGTTGGGTTTGGCTCTAAATAACCCTGCGCCGTTGCCGTTGTTTCCCGCCCTATTAGAAGTATTTGGAAGACCTGCAATGAGATGGTTGATGTATTATTTCAACAAATAAAACGAAGAAAAGAGGAGGGGAAGTGTGTGTAAAACAAAAAAGTCCCTACTAATGTAGAGACTTTTGCAGATCCCGGCTCAGCCGGGAGACTCGAACCCGTCCGGGCAGAGCCGAGACCATGACAAGGCAGCATTACGTTTTTAGTATATTGGATGATTGAGTGATTAACCAATTGAGGTAACCGGTATTCTGTTTCTTTAATGTTCGTTCCCGTTGTAAGGCTTCAGTTTTAGAAGGTAATTCTTCTACATAAACCAATTTCCATGGGATTTTTCGGGAAGTATATTGAGATAAGCCGGCATTATGTTGCTCAAGCCTTTGTAAATAGTTGGTGGAATGCCCTTTGTAAAAGGTGCCATCTACCTCGCTTTGGATTATATATACATAATGGTGGTCCATGTACAAAACAAAAAAGTCCCTACTAATGTAGAGACTTTTTGCGGACCGGACGGGACTCGAACCCGCGACCTCCGCCGTGACAGGGCGGCATTCTAACCAACTGAACTACCGATCCATATTTTTTACCAATCGCTGGTAAAATTCTTTATTCCGTTGCTTTTTAAGAAATAACTCTCTCTTTAAAGCTTCAGATTTTGTTTCAAAATTTTCAAAATAGACCAATTTCCAGGGAATTTTTCTACTGGTATATTTTGACTCACCATTATTATGCTGTTTTAGTCTTTGTTCAAGTTTTTCAGTAAATCCTACATAAAAAGTAGAATCAACATCAGATTGAAGCAAGTAAACATAAAACATAAAGAACTATTTAACTTGTTGGACTCGAACCCGTCCCGAGCCCTCGGGACCGTGACAGGGCGGCATTCTAACCAACTGAACTACCGATCCATATTTTTTACCAATCGCTGGTAAAATTCTTTATTCCGTTGCTTTTTAAGAAATAACTCTCTCTTTAAAGCTTCAGATTTTGTTTCAAAATTTTCAAAATAGACCAATTTCCAGGGAATTTTTCTACTGGTATATTTTGACTCACCATTATTATGCTGTTTTAGTCTTTGTTCAAGTTTTTCAGTAAATCCTACATAAAAAGTAGAATCAACATCAGATTGAAGCAAGTAAACATAAAACATAAAGAACTATTTAACTTGTTGAACTCGAACCCGTCCCGAGCCCTCGGGACCGTGACAGGGCAGCATTCTAACCAACTGAACTACCGATCCAAACCCGTAAATATGAATTACAATTAGTAATTTATATTATATGACAGCTGTTTACTGCTGTTTTTCGGACGGCAAAGATAGGGGGAAACAACTTTTAAACAAATCTTTTCAAAAAAAATCTGCATCCCGTATTTTTACCTACTTAATAAAGCGATATGCCTCAATACCCGAACAGACAATTCCTTGATTTTGAGAAACCTATCAAGGATGTGTATGAGCAGATAGAAGATACCAAAAGACTGGCAGAGAAAAATCCCAAGATCGATTATACCTCTACACTTCAGCAATTGGAAGCCTCCATCATAGACAAGCGCAGAGAAATAACCCTGAACCTTACGCCCTGGCAAAGAGTACAATTGAGCCGCCACCCGGACAGGCCCTATACTCTTAAGTACATCGAAAACATGTTCACCAATTTTGTGGAACTGCATGGCGACAGGAATTTTAAGGACGATAAAGCCATGGTGGGCGGTTTTGCCCAACTGGATGGCGAAACGGTAATGGTTATTGGCCAGCAGAAAGGGATCAACACCAAGGCCCGCCAACTGCGGAATTTTGGAATGGCCAACCCCGAAGGATACCGGAAAGCGCTGCGCCTGATGAAACTGGCCGAAAAATTTTCCAAGCCTGTTATCTGCTTGATAGATACTCCCGGTGCATACCCCGGTCTGGAAGCCGAAGAGCGCGGCCAGGGCGAAGCCATTGCCCGTAATATTTATGAAATGATCCGCCTGAAAGTGCCTGTAATCATTGTAATTATTGGCGAGGGCGCCAGCGGTGGTGCCTTAGGTATTGGCGTGGGTGATAAGGTGTTGATGATGGAAAATACCTGGTATACCGTTATATCTCCCGAAAGCTGTAGTTCTATTCTTTGGCGTAGCTGGGATAAAAAAGAAACTGCTGCCGAACAACTGCGTTTAACCGCCAAAGACATGAAAGGTTTTGGCCTGGTAGATGAAATAGTAGAAGAACCGGTAGGCGGCGCACACTGGGATTATGCAGGTGCGGCAAATATTCTGAAAGGATGTTTATTAAAAACTCTGAAAGAGATAGAAACCAAAAGCCCGGATCAACGTGTTAACAACAGGATTGAAAAATATGGCAAAATGGGCTTCTGGGAAGAATCTGAACAACAGGCTGAACCTGGTGGTTCATAGTTGTAATTGGATAGTATTCCACAAATCAGTTAATTCGCAATCAATAAAAAACAATAAATAACAAACCCCCAAACAACAAACCAACAATGTCTTTACGTAAAACACTTCAGGGTACAGGAGTTGCACTGGTTACTCCTTTTACTGCTGATAACAGGGTAGATTTTTCTTCATTGGGTAATGTAATCGAGGCCATGATCAAAGGTGGTGTTGATTATGTGGTTACCCTTGGTACTACAGGCGAAACACCTACACTGGATAAACAGGAGAAATTAGACATTGTAAACTATACATTTGAAAAAGTAGCGGGCCGTGTACCGGTAGTAGTAGGTATTGGCGGTAATAACACTGCCGAACTGGTAAAAGACCTGCATCATTTCCCGCTGGATAAAGCGATCGCTGTATTGAGTGCGTCGCCCAGCTATAACAAACCTTCTCAGGAAGGTATCTTCCAGCATTATAAAGTGCTGGCAGCAGAATCGCCTAAACCGGTTATTCTGTATAATGTTCCTGGCCGTACCAGCAGAAATATGACCGCTGCTACTACTTTACGTTTGGCGCATGAAGTACCTAATATTGGTGGTATGAAAGAAGCCAGTGGCGATATGAGCCAGTGCGCCCTGATACTGCGCGACAGGCCAGAAGATTTTTTATTGGTAAGTGGCGATGATGCATTGGCTTTACCACAAATAGCCTGTGGCATGGATGGTGTGATCAGTGTGGCCGGTAATGCATTCCCTGCAGAATTTTCTGACATGGTGCGCCTGTGTTTGAAAGGTGATTTTGCTGGCGCCAAAAAGATCAACGATAGATTAATAGAAGCGTATGGTTTGATGTTTGAAGAAAATAATCCTGCCGGTGTAAAAGCTTTTATGGCAGAGCAGGGACTGATCCAGAATTATCTTCGTTTGCCGGTGGTTCCTTTAAGTGAAGGGCTGCATGCAAAAGTGAAGACCTATCTGAAAAAATAAATAAGCGCGTAAAGATGCTAAGGCGCAAGGGTTTTAAATGAACCTTTTGCGCCTTTTTTCTGCCCCGTAGCGCTTCCTATATTGTTGTCTTTTTTTGAAATACAAGTATAACAGAGGGTGCAGGGGTTTACGTACCCTTTTTCTTTACCCTATGTTACTATGTGTTAAAAACACTAAACCATTCCTGTTTTTACTTCGGTTGGATCAGATCCCAAAGATTGCCATACAGGTCTGCAAACACGGCTACAGTGCCCCATGTTTCTTCTACCGGTGGGCGTACAAAACGAATATTCTTTGCGATCATGTTATTGTAATCTCTCCAGAAATCATCTGTGTGCAGGAAAAGAAACACACGGCCACCTGTCTGGTTGCCTACCCGGCTTTGCTGTTCATCATTGGCTGCTTTGGCTAATAATATGCAGCAGCTATCAGAACCTTTGGGCCTGATCACCACCCAGCGTTTGGTATCGCTCAGTTTGGTGTCTTCTATCAGTTGGAAATTTAATTTTTGTGTATAGAATTCAATAGCCTCATCATAATCATTAACCACAAGGGCAAACTGTGCGATGGATTGTTTCATGCAGAAAGTATTTTTTAACAATAATTGGAAGAATGATTTGCGTAAAGATCATTTCAGCAAGCCCTTGATCTCATTCAGCTTCATCAGGGCTTCCACGGGTGTAAGGCGGTTAATATCCATATCGGTGAGCATCTTGCGGATCTCATCAAAGGTTTGGGAATGTGCATCAAAAATAGAGAGTTGCATTTGCGGGGTAGATAGTTTTTTGATGCTTGCCGCAGTCGGGATGCTTGAAGCGGCCTGAATGCTTATTTCTCCACCTGTGTTGTTATCGTTCAGGCCACTTTGAGCGTCCCGACCGGCATGAACATCCCTGCCGGATTCTTCGAGTTGTTTTAAAATTTCATTGGCCCTGTCGATCAATGAAGGCGGCATTCCTGCCATGCGTGCCACGTGGATACCAAAACTATGCGTGCTTCCGCCGGGGGCCAGTTTACGCAGGAAGATAATTTTATTACCTGCTTCTTTATTGGTTATATGAAAGTTGTGTACACGGGATAATTTCTGTTCCAGCTCATTCAACTCATGATAGTGGGTAGCAAATAATGTTTTAGGTGCTGCCTGCGAGGCATGCAGGTATTCTACCATACTCCATGCTATAGAAATACCATCATAAGTAGATGTGCCACGGCCAATCTCGTCTAATAATATCAAACTCCGTTGTGAGATATTATTGATGATGCTCGCAGTTTCATTCATCTCTACCATAAAAGTAGATTCGCCGCCACTTAAATTATCACTGGCGCCAACGCGTGTAAATATTTTATCTGTTAAAGGAACCCGCGCCGATGCAACCGGCACAAAACTACCCATATGCGCCATCAATGTAATTAATGCGGTCTGTCTTAGAATGGCGCTTTTACCACTCATATTAGGGCCCGTTAAAATAATGATCTGTTGATCTGCGGGGTTTAGTGTGATATCGTTTGCTATATAAGCCTCACCGGCAGGCAGGTTTCGTTCAATTACCGGGTGACGGCTTTCTTTCAATTCGAGTTCAAACCCCTCATGCAGTTCAGGTTTTTTGTAGTTGAATTGAATGGCATTTTCCGCAAAACAGATCAGACAATCTAATGTGGCCAGTATGTTCGCGTTTACCTGGATAGGGGCGATGTAATCCTGCAAAGCCAATAACAATGCATCATACAGTTCCAGTTCAATGGCCAGTATCTTGTCTTCCGCACCGGTTATTTTTTCTTCGTATTCTTTTAATTCCGGTGTAATGTATCGCTCAGCGTTTACTAATGTTTGTTTGCGTATCCAGTCTGCCGGCACTTTGTTTTTATGTGCATGGGTTACCTCCAGGTAATAACCAAACACATTATTAAAACTGATCTTCAGTGATGAGATGCCCGTTTTTTCCGATTCGCGCTGCTGGATATTTACCAGGAACTCTTTTCCGCCCGATGCAATATTTCTTAACTGGTCTAATTCTGCATGCACGCCTTCTTTGATCACACTGCCTTTATTGGCAGCTACCGGTGGTGCATCACTTATCTCATTCAGTATTTTATCAACAATGAGGTGACAGCCATTCAACATATCTGCCAGCCGTTGGATATAGGGGTTAGACGTAGTTTCGCAGTTTTTTTTGATCAGCTCAATTTGCTGCAGGCCTTTGGCCAGTTGCATTACTTCGCGCGGATTGATTTTCTTCATCGGGATCTTACTCACCAATCTTTCCATATCGCCGCAAAGCTTGATGGAATGTGCAAATTCTTTGCGCATATCTGCCTGCAGAATAAAGAATGCCACCGCATCCAGCCGCTCATTGATTTTGATAATATTCCGCAATGGGAATAACATCCAGCGCTTCAATAACCGCGCACCCATGGGACTTACGGTATTATCGGTTACCCTAAGTAAGCTTTGGCCGTTGTCGATCCCTGTATTCAGTAATTCTAAGTTTCTGATGGTAAACCTGTCCATCCACAAAAAATCTTCCCGTTCCATTCTTTGTATGGAAGTGATGTGTTGCAGGTTAGGATGTTCTGTTTCTTTCAGGTAATAGAGTATGGCGCCTGCGGCAGTAATGCCCTGGTGCATATTTTCTATGCCATAACCCTTCAGTGAATGTGTTTGAAAATGCTTTAATAAACTTTCGGTTGCAAAAGCTTCATCAAAAATCCAGCTCTCCATGGTGTAGGTGTAAAATTTTACACCAAACACTTCTTTAAAATGTTTCTGGTAGCTGCGCTGAAAAATTACTTCGGCAGGTTTTAAGCTTTGTAAAAGTTTATCAATGTATTCTTCATTGCCTTCTGCAATAAAAAATTCGCCGGTAGAAATATCAAGAAAAGCAATACCGGTTTCCGTATCGGTAAAATGAACGGCTGCTAAAAAATTGTTGCTGCTGTGTTCTAATAATTTATCGTTTGTTGCTACGCCGGGTGTAACCATTTCGGTAACGCCCCGCTTTACAATTCCTTTTACTGTTTTAGGGTCTTCGAGCTGATCGCAGATGGCCACACGATAACCGGCTTTTACTAATTTATGCAAATAAGTATCCAACGCATGATGCGGAAATCCTGCCAGCTCACTGGACGATGCAGCGCCGTTATTCCTTTTGGTAAGGGTGATACCCAATACCTTAGATGCGAGTACCGCATCTTCTCCAAAAGTTTCATAAAAATCACCCACACGAAACAGCAAAATGGCATCGGGGTATTTTTGTTTAATAGCCCTGTGTTGCTGCATTAACGGGGTATCTGAAAACGATTTTGCCATGGGCAACAAATATAATGATGCCCTGATTGCGGGAGAGGGATATTAATGCAGATGTGGAAAGAAAGTTAGGAGTTAGGAGTCTGGAGTTTGGAGTAAAAAATTAAGAGATAGCCTTCCATATTACTCCAGACTCCTAACTCCAGACTATTTAAAACCCCAATCCTCCCGCAGGCCTTGCCTTAGGCAATTCCTTCCGTGGCAGTTTGGCATCTCTTTGTGATGCATTGTATACAAACGAAGCAACAATAGTGGCTATCTGCTTCAGGTCGTCTTCTATCAAATGATCATACACATCCATATTGCTGTGGTGGGTACGGATATCATACTCAATCGGGTCCTGGATAAACTGGAATCCGGGTAGTCCTACCGCATCAAATGCAAGGTGGTCGGTTCCGCCGGTATTGCTGATGGTAACAGTACCTGCACCAAGATCATTAAATGGGGCGAGCCATTGGGTGAAGATGGATCTGCAGGCTTCATTTCCCTGCAGGTAAATACCCCGTATTTTACCTGTACCATTATCAATATTGAAATAACCGGAGAACTTCTCATGTGCAGATGATAGCTGCATGGTAGCCGGGTCTGCAAAAGTGTTTTTTACATATCCTCTCGATCCTAACAGTCCCTGCTCTTCTCCGCTCCATAAACCAATGCGGATGGTTCTTTTATTTTGGAAACCCAGTGATTTCAGAATACGGATGGCTTCTATCATCACAGAAGAACCGGCTGCATTATCCGTTGCACCTGTACCTGTTTGCCAGGAATCGAGGTGCGCACCAATCATCACCACTTCATCTTTTAATTGTGGATCTGTTCCGGGTATTTCGGCAACTACATTATAACCCTGCAGGTCTTTGTTCTGGAATTTTGTTTTCACATCTACATCCAGTTTTACAGGACTACCTGCTTTGGCCAAACGCAGAATGGTATTGAAGTCTTCAATACCCAAAACAATATCCAGGAAGTTTTCAGGATCAGTGGCTTTGTATGCGCCGCCACCCTGCGCAAAAACAGTTCCGTCGTGACTGCGTGCTGATCCATTACTGAAAATAGCTACGGCGCCTTCAGCTTTCGCCATTTCTTTTAAAAGAATGAGTACCCTTTGTGCGCCACCACCGCGTGCAGCAAATAATTCACGCTGCCTTCTCATTGCTGCGGTATCATTGGGGTTAAATGCAGGTCTTGGTGCAGGTGGCTTGGCATTAGCCATGCTTGTCAGCGTTGAATCTTCAAACCGGCGTGCATCTGTTTTAAAACTTTGTTTATAAACAACTGATTGATCAAGCAGGATGATCTTACCTTTCAATTGTCCCCTGTAAGCCTCCAATGCAGTAGTGTCTTTAGCATTTACAATAATTACTCCTGCACTTTTTAAACCATTGGTTCCCGCTGTCCATGTTTTAGGATAGGCGGATAATGGTTTGTAATAAGGTGTTGTTAAGGCAACATAACTTTTCTGCAGTTCCCATCCTTTGCCAAATTCGCCCCATGGCTCTATGGATGCGTTTTGTAAACCCCATCCTGCCAGTGTTTCTTTGGCGTAACTGGCTGCCCTCATAAAACCGGGTGAATTAGTAAGGCGATTGCCGCTTTTATCTGTAAGGTTAAAGGCAATCTCCATCACCTTCGAATTTTCAAGACCCTCTTTGCGGATCTTTTGCATCATGGAAAGGTCTACTTTTTCATCCTGCGAAAACCCGGCAAAAGGTAAAGCTAATGCCAGCAGGATGGCTGAACAGGTGTTGTTTCTCATAGTACAGTTGTTTAGTTTAGGTCTGAACAAAATAATGAATTAGGTACAATTAGTACTATCGATTATTTGAATGGTTGAGTTTACCTTTGCGCCATGCGAAAACTGAGCATGGATGAGCTGGGACGTATGTCTGTGGATGAATTTAAACAGGCTTCCAAGAACCCAGTACTCATTGTAATGGATAATATACGCAGCATGCACAATGTGGGCAGCGTATTCAGAACTGCCGATGCGTTTCTGGCCGAAGGCATCTGCCTTTGCGGCTATACTCCGCAACCTCCTCACCGCGATATCCATAAAACCGCCCTCGGGGCCACCGAAACGGTCGACTGGCTCTATTTCCCCACCACCATGGAGGCTGTTCAAAACCTGAAAGAACGCGGCTATAAAATATTTGCCATTGAACAGGCTGTTGGAAGCGTGTCTTTAGAAAAATTTACACGTCCCGTAGAAAAGATCGCCATTATATTTGGGAATGAAGTAGAGGGGGTAGACAGTGAGGTGTTAAAACTTTGCGATGGTTGTATTGAAATTCCGCAGTTAGGAATGAAACACTCGCTCAATATTTCGGTAGCGGCGGGCATTGTGTTGTGGGAATTGGTGAGAGGGAGGATAGGGGAGTTTGGAGTTAAAAGTAATGAGTCTGGAGTTTAAAAATAGTATATGACAGTAGTAAAAAAATATTTAAGTCTTGTAAAATTTGCGCACACCATTTTTGCGTTGCCATTTGCGTTGATTGGTTTTTTTCTGGGGATGATCGGATTGAATACTTCATCCGCTCCGGGTGCGGAATTAATGTCAGTTGAGAAATTTTTACTGGAAAAATTTCTGCTGGTTCTGCTCTGCATGATCACCGCCCGCAGTGCCGCTATGGCTTTTAACCGCTATCTCGACAGAAGTTTTGATGCAAAAAACCCACGCACCGCTATCCGCGAAATTCCGGCAGGTATCATCTCCCCCAATAGTGCATTAAGGTTTACTATTTTATCCTGTGCCTTGTTCCTTGTGTCTTGTTACTTCATCAATAGCATTTGTTTTTATTTATCGCCCGTTGCTTTGTTCGTGATCCTTTTCTATAGTTTCACCAAACGTTTTACTCCATTATGCCATTTGGTATTAGGATTGGGGTTGTCATTAGCGCCAATAGGCGCCTACCTTGCGGTAACAGGCAGGTTTGATGTGCTGCCCCTCCTTTTCTCTTTTGCAGTTATTTTTTGGGTAAGCGGGTTTGATATTATTTATGCCCTCCAGGATGTTGAATTTGATCAGTCGCAACAATTATATTCCATTCCTTCAGTACTCGGGAAAACAAAAGCATTGCGCGTTTCAGAACTATTGCACGTATTAAGCGCTGGTTGTGTAATTGCCGCAGGCATTTATGGTTCGTTCCATTTGTTGTATTGGGGCGGTATTGCTGTATTTACCGGGATGTTGATCTATCAGCATTCCATCGTAAAACCCAACGACCTCAGCAAAGTGAATATCGCTTTTATGACGGCCAACGGCATTGCCAGCATGGTATTCAGTATCTTCGTTATTGCAGACCTGTTTATTAAACTATAAACAAACTGCAATTTCTAATTCTTAATTTCTCATTACCTCATGTCCCGGATTCTCTGTATCGATTATGGCGGCAAAAGAACCGGTATCGCGGTTACAGATCCTTTGCAGATCATTGCTACGGCATTAACTACGGTGGATACAAAAGAACTGATCCCTTTCCTGAAAAAATACTTTACGCAGGAAGCAGTAGAATTAATATTGATAGGAGAGCCACTTAACCTGGATGATACGGCCACACATGCCACCCCCCTGGTAAAAGCAGCCATCATTAAATTAAAAAAGGAATTTCCCGCTATTCCCATACAAACCGTTGATGAGCGTTATACCTCCAAAATGGCTACCCGCGCTATGATAGAAATGGGCATGAAAAAGAAAGACAGGCAGATAAAAGGCAATACCGACCAGATAGCAGCCACTATCATGCTCCAGGAATACCTTCAGTCTATTCACTAATCCTTCGCCGAATAACCTCAATCTCTCAGCAACAGGTAATATCAGAGGTATCATAGGTATAGGGCTAACCTGAAACCGGTAAATCCCCCGGTTGGGCAGTTCCCTGTTTTCCGGTATTTTTGCAGAAATGAGCCAATCACTCATTCAATCAATCACTCATTCAATCATTATATCTCAATGATATTTCCTATTGTAGCCTATGGGGCAGCCGTTTTAAGAAAAGTATGCCAGGATATCACACCCGAATATCCCGGTTTGCAAACACTTATTGAAGATATGTGGGAAACCATGTATGCCAGCAATGGCGTAGGATTGGCCGCCCCCCAGATCAATAAGGATATTCGCCTGTTTGTGATGGATAGCACCCAGATCTTCGAAAATCTTGAAGATGATGAAAAAGGCGTGTATCCCGACGCCCCTGGTATTAAAAGGGTCTTTATTAATGCCCATGTAAGTTCCCTGGATGGTGAAGAATGGGTGTATAATGAAGGTTGCCTGAGTATTCCCAAGATCAGGGAGGATGTGTTGCGCGCCGAAACAGTAACACTCAGCTATGTGGATGAAAACTTTCAGCCTCACACCGAAACATTCAACGGCATCACCGCCCGGGTGATATTGCATGAATACGACCATATAGATGGTAAACTGTTCATCGACTACCTTAAGCCCCTGCGCAAAAAAATGTTACAGGGAAAACTGAATGATATCAGTAAGGGAAAGATAAAAGTGGATTATAAAATGATATTCCCGAAATAATGCGCTATTACCTTCTGATTTTTTTATGTGCAGGTTCTATTCGCTCTTTTGCGCAGGATAGTGCTGTGGTAGTGGATAATAAGCGCTTTACTTTATCCGAAGTAGTGGTGCGTAACCATTTTGATTATAAAGCCCTGCTTACCCAGATCAAAGAAGATACTACTTTCTATAAGGCTTTTCGCAACCTGCGTGTGTTGGGTTTTACCTCGTATAATGATATTAAAATGCTGGATAAGAAAGGCGGCGTTAAAGCTTCCCTGTTCAGTAAAACAAGGCAAAACCATAGCGATGGTTGCCGAACAATGGATGTGCTGGAAGAAACGGTTACCGGTGATTTTTACGACTCGAAAAATAATTTCAATTACATGACGCCCGAATTATATGCCGGGCTCTTTTTTACCAAAGGAAAAATATGCGGAGAGAATAACAATGTAAAAGGAAGAAACCTGTCGATCAGGGATAAAAAAGGATTGGATAAACATAAAGAACAATTAAAAATGCTGTTCTTTAATCCCGGTAAAAAAATTTCCGGTATCCCGTTCATCGGCGATAAGCTTGATCTCTATGATGAAGACGCTCATAAACTCTACGATTATAAATTAGACGTAGTTGAGTTTCATGGCGTGCTGAGCTATGTATTTTCCATCATGCCCAAAGAAGAAGCCGTTAAAAGCGACAGGGTGGTGGTTGACCAGATGGTTACCTGGTTTGATATGAAAACCCTTGAAGTGTTGGCGCGTAATTACTCGCTCAGCTACAAAGCGGGTGTGTATGATTTTGATGTAAGTATGGAAGTGGAGATGACTAAGTTTAACGGCCTTTCCGTACCTAAAATTCTCCGTTACAAAGGCAATTGGGATGTGATCTTTAAAAAACGCGAACGCGCTTTGTTTACAGCTACCTTATTTGATTTTAAAAAGTAAGGGTTGCCTGTTATGGCAACCCTTTTTCTGCATACCCCCCGGTATGGATGTTCAACTTAGAACCTCTTTTATAAATTATTCAGGTACCTGATAAGATCACCAAAGCTTATTTTACCCGGTGTGAATTTATAACTGGTAACCTTTTCTACACTGCTGATGTCTTTAATGCCTATATAGTAATCACCGCCAATCTTAGAAAGCGAGATCAGTTTAATAGAAGCCTGCAGTGGTATATTGTTGGCATTAAATGATCGTGACGGATAATCACCTTTTAAATTCACCACTGTTTTCTGGTTGGCAAATACTGCAAATACTACCGTGTTTTTATTGGTAAAGTTTGGAGGCAGCACTGCGGTAACTTTTGTTTTTGGCAGAGTACTATCTACATACCTGTTTGCACTTACCCATCTTAAATTCAGAGAATTAAGTTCGTAACCACGGTAAGAAGGCACTAATGGATTATTGCTGATCTTTTCCCATGTTTTGAGCGAAGTAGTGTCAAAATCACGAACCCAGTAAAATGCAGTGTCTATCCCTTTTAACGGAGCAGGAACACCTTCCCGGCCATAAAATAATTGCATGTTTGAAGCAGGGAGGTCCACATCATTAAACTTTAATTTAAAAGTGGCATTCGGTGCAAGTGCTAAATCTTTACCGTCTTTACTTACTCTGATAAAGAAGCCGCCGCCTGTTTCAAGCAAGCTGCCGTTTTCAGCAACAGTTGGCCTGAACATCCTGATGAAATCGCCTTTCCTTTTCATAGGTATTAACTCAAGACGTGCAAAACCCTGTGGTACAGACGACCCCTGGCCTACGCAGGAGCCGGCATTGAATGATATTTCAAGACTATCGCCAAAGCGTAATGATTTTCCTGAACTTACTTCAAATGAGTCTACAATCAGATCCGGAACCAGGTTGTCAAACAGATTATGAATGGAACTGGAATTGCTTAAACTTCTTGTCCATACGGTATCATTCAAAGGATTACCCGTGTATAGGTTGAAGTTCTCCGACACTTCCTTCTTACACGAAGAGAGTATCAGCAGCCCCAAACACCCCGTAATGAATAAAATCCTTTTCATAATGAATAATAAACTTAACAATCCATGTATTAGATACAGGGTTGATGCCAAATGTTGCCTGTTATTTCCGGTTTAAATTTAATCTTAACCCAAGCGCCAACCCTCCCAGGCTGAATTTCTGGTTATACGGTGCCTGCGCGTTGGTCATTCCCGACAGGTTATACCTGAAATACGGTTCCACAAACACGTGCATATCATCACTCAGCCGTTTTACCACACTGAAGCTGGTATATAGTCCCAGGCCAATATTGGTTTTGTAAACCCCATTGCCGGTTTTGTTGAGCGGAACAGTTGCCAGCGAACTATCCAGTATCACACCCTGGTACCAGGAAGTAAGGTTGAATACTACTCCGGCATTGATGCCGAATTTCAAATCATCGTTTCCAAACTGGTAACCTACCGTAACAGGGATATCGAAACTGCGAAACCTGTTTTTTACCGTATTATTTTTAAAGCCAATTTGTTGTAAGGTACTTGTATCATGCACTATCACTGTATCGCCCGGCGCACGGATGATCGTTCTTACTGTAACTACTGTAGTGGTTTTAACCTCATTCTCGGTGCGATACACATATTTCTGGTTGATCTGTGAATAGTTGAGACCTACCTTAAGCAGTATATTATCGTTAATTGGTTTAACTAATCTGAGTCCGGCCGAATAGCTAACCTGCATACTCTCACTGCTGTCTTTAGTAAGCAGGTATTGTTGTGTAGCAGTATTGTTACTCACAGATTTGAAAGCAATATCAGGTGAAGCATATGCTTCAAGGAACCAGTCGGTATTGCGGTTTTTATTGTCTGCCGGACAGATGATCACATTTCTGAACTGGCGTGTATGATTGGCTGTTGATAATTGTTTATCTAACAGGTTCTGCATGCTGCTGCTTCTTTCAGGAGAGAAAGGAATTGTAACAGCAGTGAGTCTATTGGAGAGATAAGGCTCAATATATTCAAAGCTGTTATCCTCTGTAGCTGGATTGCCGGCAATAAGCCCATGATTATTATTGGCAAGGGTAGTTGCTTTAGCGTTTTCTCCTTTTGAATTACCTGTTTTTTTGATTGTTGAAGAAACAAAGGCATCAGTGAGTGATGACGCAGCGGAAGAACGTGTAGCTGGTAAAGCATTACCGGCAGCATCGGTCTTTAAATCATCATCCTTAGTTACTTTATTGCTGTTAACCGGCGCAACAGGTAAAGCATTGGCGGCATGATCAGTTGAAGACAGGCTATTTTTCTCATTATTCAATGGAACAGCAGTATTATCGGCCTTGTTATTTATGGTAGAAGAAGTTGCTGTTTTTCCATTGGCATTAGCAGCTTGTGGAACAATTAAGGCTTTGGCGCCATTTCCGGTTTCATTGCCTTGTTTCAGGAATAAATAACCACCCAATGAACCTCCCAGTAATAAAGCAAGTATTAAAAGCGCCACGGCAGGGTACCTGAAAATGATGAAGCCCGGCCTGCGTTCATGATCTTTTTTCGGTTTCACTTTATCCCAAAGCCCCTCAGGAACAGGAGCTGAATGATCGTATAATTTACCGGCAATGAATTGGTCAAATTGTCCGTCGGTTACTTTATCCCAAAGCCCTGCAGGAACAGGGGTGGTGGTGTTGTATAGTTTGCCGCCGATGAATTCGTCAAATTGACTGTCGGTTATTTTATCCCAAAGCCCACCCGAAACGGGAGCTGCCAGATCTTTCAGTTTATCGCCGACAAATTTGTCAAATTGAGCATCCTTCACCTTATCCCAAAGGCCGGGAGGCACAGAGGCCTGATGGTCTTTGAGTTTATCGTTGAAGAAATCATCAAATTGGGTATCGGTCATTCTATACAGCAATTTTTTGCAATTGTAATATTTGGTGTTGCAGCATCTTCCTTGCCTTTACTAACTGGCTGCGGCTGGTGCCTGCCTGAATATTCAGCATTTCCGCTATCTCCTCATGGCTATAGCCCTCCACCACATTCAGGTTAAAGACTAAACGATAGCCATCCGGCAACTGGTTGATCAGTTTCAGCAGATCCTCTTCCCCCAGGTGATTATAGGCCTGTGCCTCAATTTTGGGTGTGTTCTGGCTATTATCGTCTATATCTTTAAAATGCAGTTTTTTCTTTTCTAAGTGCCTTATAGCGGTATTTACTACAATCCGGCGTATCCATCCCTCAAAAGCCCCCTCAAACTTAAATTGGCCGATATACTGGAATACCTTGATAAAAGCATCCTGGATCATATCCTCCGCCTCCATTGTGTCGTTGGCATAACGCAGGCAAACGCTCATCATTCTGCCCGCATACTTGTCAAAAAGCATTCGCTGGCAGCGTGCATCCTGATTGATACAACCTCTTATAAGTTCGTACTCGTCGGTCACCTAGGGGATAGTTTAGAAAGTTTGGTAATAATATAGATACCCGGGCAAGATACTTCGTTGCCCGCTTTTTACATTTATTTTAACGCCTTAAAGTACAAAAAAATCCTGCAACCACCGGTTACAGGACATTTAAAATTAATAAGTTACAGATGATCAGGCCTTTAAAAACTGGTCATGGATATAATCCACCACACTAACCAGATTTTTGGTTTCCCTGTAAACGGCTAATTGCCTGTCGGCACCGGTGCCCATTTCAAATATTTTTGCTACATAATTGATGATATGTCTGCTGCCCAGTTCATCCACCACATCATCCACAAAATCGAGTAGTTCATAGATAAGTGACCGGGTATTTACTTCGGTTTCTTTGCCAAAATCGATCAAAGTACCATCAATACCATACCGGCTTGCCCGCCATTTATTTTCATTGATCAAAGAGCGCTGGTAGATCATGAAATTGAGGTTTTGATTTCTCAGCTTATAAATCTTGGCACAAATGGCCTGGAAAAGTGCGGCAATGGTGATGGTTTCATTGATGGTCATGGGCACATCGCAGATACGGAACTCTACCGTATTAAAAAAAGGATGTACACGCAGGTCCCACCAGATCTTCTTGGCATTATCAATACAATTGGTTTTTATCAACAGGTTCACATAGCTTTCATAAGCCTCTATGTTTTCAAAATAATCGGGGATGCCTGTTCTGGGGAATTTATCAAAAACCTTGGTACGATACGATTTATAACCAGTTTCCCTGCCTTCCCAAAAAGGGGAGTTGGTACTGAGTGCATACACATGCGGCAGAAAATAACGGGCCGTATTGGCTATATGGATGGCCATTTTTCTGTCTTCCATTCCCACATGCACATGTAAGCCAAAGATCAGGTTACTGCGGGCAGCTTCCTGTAATTCGTTCACAATGTCTTTATACCTGTCGTGGTCTGTAATCAACTGGGTTTGCCAATGGCTAAAAGGGTGGGTGCCCGAAGCAGCGATCCAAAAACCAAGATCCCCTGCAATCTGAGCCAGGTTAACCCGCAATGAGGCTACGTCTTTATACGTGTCTTCAATATTGGCACAGATATCTGTTCCCACTTCCACTACGGCCTGGTGCATCTCGGCTTTTACCTTGTCTTTGAGTATTTTCTGTCCCTCCTGTACAATCCTTTGTTCATGGCTCTTTAGCTCCCGGGTATGCGGGTCAAGTACCATGTACTCTTCTTCTACACCTAAGGTAAAATGTTTGTAATTCGGATTTCCCATATATGGCAGATTCTTGTGAGTGGTGAGTAGTGAATTGGCAATTGGCAATTGGCAATTGTGAATAATAGATACACTCACTACTCACAATTGACAATTCACAATTCACTAATATAATTTCTTCCCGGCAGCACCTCTCTTCACATATTCGCCCCATGTTAAATTATCGGCACCATCTGTCTGCGCCTGTGCTTTTTCGATGGCATAAATGGCAGCCGTTTCCACTACCCAGTCAAAATTTTCCTGTCCCACACTTTTGATATCTGCATCCGGTGCCGGGTTGCAGAAATCAATGGCATAAGGTATGCCGTTACGTAATGCAAGCTCTACCGTATTAAAATCATACCCCAGGTATTTATTAATGCGTAATACGATCTCTTCCATCTCTTTCAGTTTTTCTGCTGATGCTGAAAAATCTGCTACATACCTGAGGTGATGGGGGTTGCGTGGTTCATACGGCATAATGCGTACATGCTTCCCGCCAATGCAATAGCATCGGTAATATTCTTCAAATATGATCTCTTCCTGCAATAGCATGACTAATTGATTTGTTTCGCTGTGCTTTTCAAAAAAATCGTCCATACTGGTAAGCTTGTAAACATTTTTCCAGCCGCCACCTGCAAATGGTTTCATGTAGGCAGGAAATCCTACATATTTAAAAATACTTTCCCAATCTAATGGGTAAGCAAGGTTGCTGAATGATTGATCGGAAGTATCCGGTGGCAGATCACGGGAGGGTAGGATCACTGTTTTGGGTACTGGTACATTAATTTTTGTGGCCAGGCAATTATTAAAAAATTTCTCATCAGCACTCCACCAGAAAGGGTTGTTGATCACCGCTGTTCCGCAGAGGGCAGCATTTTTTAAGTAGGCGCGGTAAAAAGGAATGTCCTGACTGATCCTGTCAATAATCACCGAATAACCACTGGGTTCTCCCTGCATTACCTTATCAATTTTTACGGGCTCTGCCGTAATGCCCGGAACGTTTTTGCTGTTGATCCTTTCTACAAAAGCCATCGGAAAACTCCTTTCCTGTCCGAATAGAATTCCTATCTTTTTCATATGTATTTAGTTTGAGTGTAGATAAACAATATACTGGCTGTTTATCAGTAGTCAATTTAAGCAAACTGATTTGAAATAAGAAAACTGGGGAATAATATAATTGGGAAATTTTGGAATTGGGAAATTGGGAAATTTTAGGATGAAAGAAATAAGGAAGCCGCGTCGCGGCTTCCTTATTTCCCTCCCGCCCCGGCGGGATCCCAATTTCCCAATTTCCCAATTTCCCAATTTCCCAATTTCCCAATTTCCCAATTGTATTACATTTGCCGCCATGGCCGATACCAAGCACAATGTGGTTTCTTCAATAACAGTTGAGCAACTTACGATCAGTTCTGAATACCTGCAGCGGGAGGTGAGGGTTGATGTCTATCTCCCTTTGTCTGTAAGCAACCCTGAGCAGCTTAGTCTCTTACTTATTAACGATGGACAGGATCTGCTTAAAATGTCTTTTGATGAAATACTCAACAACCTCATTGGCAATGAAACCATTGAGCCTTTATTGTGTATCGGTATTCATTGCGGGCATGAGCGGAAGATGGAATATGGTACCGCTTATTCGGCCGATTATAAAGGGCGTGGTGCCAAAGCAGGGTTGTATACCAAATTTGTTTTTGATGAATTGCTTCCCTATATCCGTAAAACATATCATACGCCTTCTTTTAAGGATAAATCGTTTGCAGGGTTTTCTTTGGGTGGATTAAGTGCGATGGATATTGCATGGAACCATGCAAGTGAATTTAATAAGATCGGAATATTCAGCGGCTCGCTTTGGTGGAGAAGAAAAGGATATGATGATGGATACGATGATGAGCAGGACAGGCTGATGCATGTTCAGATAAGAAAAGGAAGCTTTCATCCCTGGCTGCGGTTTTTTGTTGAATGCGGAACAGAAGATGAAACAGCCGATAGAAATCAGAACGGTATCATTGATTCGATAGATGATGCGTTAGACCTGATTGTAGAACTAAAGGCAAAAGGATATACCGAAGAACACATTCACTACCTGGAAATGGAGGGAGGCAGGCATGATGTGTCTACATGGGGCAAGGCATTTCCGGAGTTTCTGAAATGGGGATGGGGAAGGAGGTAATTGGTAATTAAAAATGGCTTTGTTGCATGAATAATACTAAATAGGGTGGTAAAAGAGTTAATAGGTA
>DAIOVU010000017.1:0-59337 GCA_036758845.1 Sediminibacterium sp. | reverse complement strand
CCTGGCGGAAGAGTTCATCAAATACCTGATACAGTATGTGATGGACCATAACCGCGACGATCTCGAATTTCTGGCGCAGCGACTGGCCGAGGAAGAAAAACAATTGCCGCAGGACAAACGCAGTGAGCTGGGACTGATAGAGAAGCTGGAGTTTGTACTGAACAACGAGTTTCAGCGGCTTACCTATACAGAAGCCATTGAGATCCTGAAAGAGAGTAGTCATAATAAGAAAAAGAAATTCCAGTACCTGGTAGAGGGTTGGGGTGTAGACCTGCAGAGTGAGCATGAGCGTTACCTGGTGGAGAAACATTTTAAGAAACCGGTGATATTGACCAATTATCCGAAAGAAATCAAGGCTTTTTATATGCGCCAGAATGATGACGGCAAAACTGTTGCTGCTATGGATATTCTGGCACCTGGGATTGGCGAAATTGTAGGTGGTTCGCAAAGGGAAGAGCGACTGGACAAACTGGAGCAGCGCATGAAAGAAATGCATATTCCGGCCGAAGAACTGAGCTGGTACCTGGATACCCGCCGTTTTGGAACCGTACCGCATGCTGGTTTTGGACTGGGTTTTGAGCGGATGGTATTGTTTGTGACCGGTATGACCAATATCCGCGACGTGATCGCTTTTGCGCGCACACCGAATAATTGTGAGTTTTAACCCTCCCCCGGCCCCTCCCTACCCGGTAGGGAGGGGCGACGAGCGAAGCGATGTCGGGGTGGGTTAATTTTTTTTGTGGATAATTTCTGAATATAAGCCCCCCGCCCTATATTTGCAGCCCCGAAAGGGGTTAAGAAATCGGAAACGGGTACTCCAGACTCCTAACTCTTAACTATTAACTCTTCCACGGTGCGGTAGCTCAGTCGGTAGAGCAAAGGACTGAAAATCCTTGTGTCGCCGGTTCGATCCCGGCCCACACCACAAGACAGATAAGGCTTTCAAGCAATTCGCTTGGAAGCTTTTTTCTTTGGGTACAACAAGGCAATAAATTG
Organism: Sediminibacterium sp.; assembly: GCA_036758845.1. GTDB lineage: Bacteria > Bacteroidota > Bacteroidia > Chitinophagales > Chitinophagaceae > Sediminibacterium. The sequence goes on along the minus strand of DAIOVU010000017.1, from coordinate 58,341 downwards.
TCTACAGAAAATCTAATTATTTAAACAAGTCAATTCTTTAAAGAAGGATATGGGTGGTGCCGGATCCGATTGCGTTCTCCACCTGATAAATTTGATGTTTTGTATTGTCCCGAAATAGTGAAGGGCTGGCATTAGTTGTTGTTTCACTACAAACTCCTTTGCAAATAGTTCTATACAGGAAAATTTGTTGAAGTTATAAGGAATACCAAGTACCCTTACCCACGCCGTTCTTTTGCATGCGTTTTGTATCTACGAGTGTTTCGAGATGTTTCTTAATTGTATTACGATTGGCGTTAGTGACTGTAACAATATCGCTGATCGTAGCCCGGCCCCTTGATTTTACAAGTTGCAGGATTTTCAGGGACAAATCAGGAAGCTGCATCAACAGTAGATTTTCCTGCTCCACTTTTGCTTCAAGCCTCTTTTTCTGATGCCGCAGAGCGCGAAGGAAAAACAACACCCACGGTTGCCAGTCAGGGTTTTCGTTTTTTAATGTTCCCTGGGTCTGGCGTAAGGCCAAATAATAACCCTCCTTGCTTTGCTCTATTACCGCTTCAAGCGAGCTGTATGGAACATAATGGTAGCCCTCTCTCAATAAGAGGTGTGTTGTAAGTACGCGGGACAACCTTCCGTTACCGTCCTGAAAAGGATGTATCGCCAAAAATTCGACAACAACTATTGCTGTTATAAGAAGCGAATGAAGTTTTTTGTCGGCATAGGCTTGTCCGGTCCATTCAACAAGGTCACGCATCCTTATGGGTGTCTCAAAAGGACTTGCAGTTTCAAAGACGATGCCAAGACTTTTACCCAGGGCATCGAAAGCCTCTACATGATTTGGAGACTTCTTATAGGTACCTCTATGCCAGTAGTCTTTTTCGCTGTGCTGCAGCAGTACTGAATGAAGTTGCTGGATATAATTCTCTGAGAAAGGAATGTCAGCGTAACTCTGAAAGATCAGATTCATGGCAGAGGAGTAGCCGGCTACTTCCTGCTCATCCCGGGTCTCGAATTTTTGTATTTCCAGTTTGGATAGTAAAACCTCAACTTCTTTGTCGGTTAGTTTGCTACCCTCAATTCGGGTGGAGGAGCCAATACTCTCAATCGTTGCGACTTTTTTGAGCGAGGATAATTGCTCCGGAGCTAATCGCCCCAAGGCTCTCCAAGCTCCCTTAAACTCGTCTATTTCAGCGATTAGTGAGAGTACTTCTGGCGTTATTTTGAGGCTTTCTGTTTTCATACCCAAATTCATACCCAAAAATACCCAAAAACTAACAAATACCCATATTTATACCCATAAATATCCAAAACACCACATCCTTGTTCGCTTTAACTGTTTTAAGGGCTACATAAGTTTGAAAGAATTTGCGATCTGGTTATTATCCCGTCCGTAATGCGTATCACCAATCCTATTGATCACAATCAATAAATGCCCCCCACTTTCTGCATAGCTTTACTGTGCGCAAAATGCAGGTATACATTATTCTATTCCATTTATAATAATCATCTTATGAAAACCACAAGCTATGCAACCCTAACCAGGAGCTTCTTCCTGTTTTTACTGTTAGTAATAAGTTCGGTCGTTTTTTCTCAGTCAAGTTCAAAAGATCAAAGAATTGTTTCTGATAGTAAAGTGGCAAGGGAAGACTTTGTTAAGGTTGATAAACTAATGAGTAACCTGTTTGAAAACGCCTTTGGATATGCCATATTCCCGAACGTAGGGAAAGGTGGTATTGGGTTAGGTGGCGCTTCGGGCAATGGCGCCGTGTATCAAAGAGGCAAGCTGATTGGTATGGCTAAATTAACCCAGGTAACCATTGGGTTTCAATGGGGTGGCCAGGCTTACAGGGAAGTTGTTTTTTTTGAAAGCGAAAAAGATCTGGACAGATTTAAAGAAAACAAAGTTAAACTATCGGCACAGGCATCAGCCGTTGCTGTAACCGCCGGCGCTTCTGGTAATGCGAAATACCGGGATGGGGTGATGATCTTTACGCAAGCCAAGGGCGGACTGATGTATGAAGCATCTATAGGCGGACAAACATTTAGGTTTAGGAAGCTGTAAAAAGAAAGGGGCCCAATACTATATGGGTCTCAGCAGCAATACCTGGATTTTGTTTGCAGAGGTAAAGATTTCTTAAGGCCTCTTCTAAAACGAGCAGTGGCAATAAGAGAGAAACAAAGAAAAGAAGACCGGAAGTACTTTCTCGAGACTTCTTTTCTTCGTTCTTCTCTTACTGAAATATTGCACCAGTCATTTCTTTAATACCGCTTAAAAATTATGAATATAAGCCAGCATCAACCCTGCTGCAAACCTTGTAGCGCTGATGCTCTTCAGCGTTCCTTCCAGGCTATCTTCTGAGGGGTTATCAAAATTAACCATCTGCTCAACCCTGCTTTTTCTTCCGTAAGAGAGCAGCGCACCTGCTCTTAAATTAAATCTTCTTTTCTTGAAATTGGTTCCGAGCTGCATATGGTAAATATCCCAGGTGGCTGTGTTAGACCGGAAGCCATCCTCATTGCTGAAAGCCCTTTCATCAGAATAATTAAAATCGGTTCGCAGTGATGCGTAACCGGTAACCCTGTCTTTTAGCGGGAAGCTGGCGCCAACAGAAAAATTCAGGATGGCCTTATGTATATTTTTTAACTGCATCATAGATGCCGTGAACCTTTGAACAATGCCGGTATCGGGCCGTACAAAAAATTCATTCCGCGGCGCAATCACATTGTATTCGCGCAAACGGGTAAAATATTCTGAGGCAACATATAAATAGCCCTTTCCGTAATTGTAAGTGTATCCTCCGGCAAGGCTGAGTGGTGTTTTCCAGAAAGAGTTCAGCTTGGTTTGTTTACTGCTGGCAATTAAAAAGATCTCATCATTATTTAAGCGGAGGTTGTTGATGGTATACTCCGTTAACAAATCGGCCCGTCCGCCCAAATGTATGCTGGGTAACGAAAGCAATAACCCAAAATGATGTTTGGGATTGATCTCATACGACAAGCCCGCTTTAATACCCAGGTTATATACCTTGCTATGCACCAGGTAATATTCTGATATGTGTACTAATCTTTGATCGTATGTACTGTTATCGTTGATGAGCGCGCTTAAGGTGAGATTGTGGTGAAACTCCTGCCTGCGGTAATTAACGGCAAAGGAAAGACCCACCGACAGTTTTTTTGAAATGGATTTTCCAACGGCCAGTAACCCGTTTGTTTCGTCCACACTGTTTGAATGCACATATTGCCCCACATAAAATTCATTGCCGGGGCTGTAACTATCTCCCAGCACATTGATCAGTCCATCCCTGCGTTGAGATGCCTGAAAACGCAATACCGGCGTACTCATCAGGGCATAGGCAATGGTGATGGGTTTTTTTAACCGCAGGTAAATGGTGTTGGAAGCAAGTACCGGAAGAATATAGGTTGAGTTAGCGGTGAGGTTTAACCCAAGACCAGCCCCATCATGCAAAGAGGTGCTTTGAAAATTGTAAATATTTCCGCTGATATTGGAGGCATTTTTGGTGTTAAATGCCAGCAGGGCGGGGTTATAAAACAATACGCCGCTATCGCCGTTTTTTGCAATGGTTGAACCCGGAGTCATAAAACCACCCACACCATAGGCCGATGACCAGTAATTGGCATCCTGGGCCATATTGGAAGCAGAAACAAGTGCCAGCAGAACAAAAAGAAGAATTCTGTTCATAGCCTACAATTTATTGGGAAGATGATTGAATTATCAGTAACTTAAACTGCTGAAGGATTACTGATAAACAACCATACAAAGTTGATTAAAATAATCCACATCCTGCTCTTTTTATCCTGCCTGCTGTTGCATTCTTCCATGTTTGCGCAGGGGCTTAGTTTTACCCGTCCCGCCCAAATTTTCAGCAATCAGCAAACAGACAGAGAACCAACTATTTCCAATTTTAATGGCAACTATTTTATTGGCTGGAAAGAGGCCGGAGCTGAAGGAAATCTTTTATTGAGCAGCCTTGGTAAACAATATGATACATCTGCATCACTCCCCATCATTCGCATTCCGGGTGCCTATTCAGGTTTTGCCCCTTCTCTACAATCGCTTAATGGACGGCTTTATTTTTTCTGGATTGCCACCAACGGACGGATCAATTATATCATCAACAAAACAGACCGGGAATTTGATCTGGGCAGTATTTATGAACTTCAGTTTACTGATCAGCAAAAAGTTTCATTGGGCATCAGTATTACAGCCGTTGGCAATCAGTTATTGCTGGCAACGCATGCAGATAATAAAGAAACATTGTTGTATGCCCTGCTGCAGACAAATGATGACGGCAGTTTAAAGCCATCAACCCCACAACGCATACAAAAAGAAAAATCAAAAAACTATCCGCATGTAACTGCTGTAAACGCATCAATAGCCCGGTTTTGCTGGCAGGGCAAGAATGATCTGATTTATTATGCTGATTTTGATGTGGCTACCGGTAACTGGTATGAAACAAAACTGAAGGGAAATTCACAAACAACCATTTCTCCGGCCATTCATAAAATCTGGAACACAGAACAGTTGTTTTATATCTGGAGAGGATATAAAAAAGACACGAGGATGTATTACAGGATGGGCAGTGATTTTGATAACCAGCGCGGGCACACAGAACTGCCCACCTATTTTGGTTCTGATTTTCCGGTGTCTGTATGCAAGGTAGACGAGAATAATTTTATGATGGCCTATACAGGAATGGACAATAATCTGTACCTGAGCAATTTTTCTGCCTACCAGCCCGCTAAATGGATGGAGCAATTGGTTAAGCCACTTACCGGTAATAAAACGCTGAAAGATATTGTGATACCCGGATCGCACGATGCGGGTATGAGTGTGTTAACCGCTACCGGAGGCCAGCAAAAAGGAACCATTAATGAATGCAATACACTTACGCAGGCGCTTTCTATTGAGCAGCAGTTAAACAGCGGGATACGGATGTTCGATTTTAGAGCGGGCACCTATAATAAAATGTTGTACACCAAACACGCTTCATCTGATTGTATGGAAGATGCACTGGGTGGTGGCTATGGCGAGGGGCTGCGCAATATTGCTACCGGTATGCGTAATTTTTTGTTGACCAACAAACAGGAAATTGTACTGGCCACGTTTAGTCATTTTTGTGAGAAAGAAACACCGCTCAATAGTTTAAAAGACAGTTTGATTGAGTGGATAGGCCCCGAACTGATTTATACAGCCAACCAAACTTCTATTGGCCTGGTGCCGTTGAGTGAGCTGGCAGGTAAAGTGGTATTGAGTTTTGAGGTTGCCGAAAATCCGGATAACCGGTTTCCTACCTGTTCTATTGCAGATAAATCGGGCGCGTTTATCAATTTCAGGAGAGCGTATGCGGCCACCAATAATATGACCGCGTTGATAGAAAAAGAAAGAACGTTTTTTGTAGCGCTGAATAACACACTAAACAATAACGACCTGGTGCGGCTCGACTGGCAATTAACGCAAAGCAACGATGAAGCGCCGCTGATCTGTAATGATTTTGAAGATGAAAAAATTCATCCATTAGTAAACGGCGCCATGCTGTTAACCAACCTGATCAGGAAAAACAAAAGCATCATGGACCATTCGCTGGAAGGAAATAAATACCTGCCGGTGAAGTTGAATGAGTGGATCAAAAACAACACCATCAACAAACAAAACAAACCCAATATTTTATATGTAGATGTTGCGGGCGCATGGATTACGGATTATTGTATTGATTTGCTGCGGGGGGAGTTGTACAGGTGAATGGCACCCTGTCAAATAAATAAGAGTACCCGTAAATTAAAATTACAGGCACTCTTAGTTATTTGTATTTATACTATTTCATAATGAACCACTATAATGATATCATCCACTTCATCGGTGGTAAATCTTATGTGATTTGATCCTGATTGTTTCCATCCTGTTAGTTTGTAGTCAAGCGCCGCCGTATCGGGAACAGAATTGTTTAAACCCGGTTTAACGTATTTCTTTAATCCCAAAGCATCTGTTGCCGGTCCTAATGCGGCAGGGCTTACTACCGCAGCCGGGTCAAAAGTAAATTTGTATGATGTTGCGGTAATTCCTTTTTTGTAACGGACGTAGATATCAACGTCATCAACCTGCAGGTTTTGTTCTTTCATAAAAAACGGAAAATGATCTTTGGTTAATGAAAGCAACAATTGCTGATCGCCGGATGGAGTGGGCGGATGGAAGAAACGATGCCATTCTGTTGCCAACTGGTGTTTTAACGGAAATACGCGGTAAAATTTATTTTTACTGTTTATTGCATATTCTATTATGCCGTTCATTGCACCGGTAATGGTATCGTTTACCGTTTTCTTAAACGGATCGCCTCCATAACGTGCCGTATAACGAAGTTGGAACAGGACATCCGAAATGGTTGTAAAATCAAAGTTGCGGATGTGTTTGCCACCGCTTTCCAATTGCAACAATTCTACTTTCCACCTGCTAATTGCACCTTGTCCTTCAAATGGCAAATACCTTTCATCTTTCAGGTTTGTTTCAAACAGGCCGGAATCGTTTTGTGCATTACTTGTAATAACCGACTGAACCACGCCATAATTATATACGAACCTCGCATCTTCATTCATCGTATCCCTGAAATAGCCAGATCCGGTTTGTATATTTTTTCTTACCATACTGGACATTAGTGTAAGCTTACAGTTTACACTTGTATATGGACCGGCAATACATGGAATGGAAACGGATACAGATTTTATGCGACGGAGATAATGGCCGGGGCAATCCAGGTCGAACAAAGATTCCGGAATAATAGTTTCGCACTTGCCGGTTTCTTTCAACTCAATGAGGGCTGCCGGATCGAGTAATGAGAGAGAAACGGTTTTTGTCATTTCGTGTTCCCGCTTGTTCTGATCAATATACGATCCGTCCATTCTGTTCAGGTCAAAAGCCAATTTTTCAGCAGATTGTAATCCTTTGTGCAAGCTGTCCCAATAACCAGGCGTAATAAAATTGCTTATCTCTGTAGCCAGTTCGTATCTGAAACATTTTTCTGCTTTTTTTGCCATGTCCAATGCCAGTTTATAGCTTTGAAAATACACACCCGACAGTTGCGTGATCATCCAGTCATAGAGATCGGTATTACTGAATTTGGTACGCATAAATTCATCAACATCATCGGCATTTGAGATCTGTAGCTCATGATTTTTTAATTCTTTTTCTGCCATGGCAATTTTTATTTCCGCAGATGCAATCTGACGGCCTATCTGCTGCAAATCATTTTCAGCCATTTGTTTCTGAAAATCCCATTCGTCTTTTCTTCTCACATATCCGGCCTGTGTAGAAATAAGGCCTGATACTTTATCCATAACAGCAGATGTTTGATACATTACTTTAGCGCCCAGTTCTGCCGCTTTTGATATTTGCTGGCTGCCATAAGAAACCGTTACCTGCGGGGATCCTCCAAATCCGGATGCGCCGCCATTAAACTGTGGTATCAGTGCCAGTACGCCTGCCAACACATCTGCCACAGAGCCTATGGTATGTATAATGGTTGATGCAGTAGAAATACCGAAAGCGGCTGATTCTAATGGGTTCATGTATAGCTGCCCCCCATAGTATCGGATCTTTAGTTCTGCATTTTTCCGGTTCTGTTGTAAACCCGCCAGGTTTTCCTTTGCATCCTGAATAGCATACTTTTTTAATGACAATGCAGCCTGCATTACTTTTATCTCATTGGTTGATCGCAAAAGGGCCAATGCTTCTCCATCCTTTTTTTCAATTGCGCCCATGATAGCGGTTCCCAATGCCCTTACTTCATTATTAAATTCCTTTGCTTTTTGTAAAATAAGATTAAACCGGTAGAAAGGCAGCGGGGCACTCAGATCATTCAATGCGTCCTGCAGGTCTACGCCGGAAGCAACTGCTTTAACAAGTAATGCCGGATCAATTGGCGGATCAAACAGGGCATTGAATCTTGGGTTGCCATCGATGGTTAAACAATTTCGCAGGTTAAATAACCGTAAGCCAATCATATCCCAATAAGAGAGCAGTTTTTCATTTATCGGCAAACAAAAATAAAACGTTTCTATGGCGGGTAATGGCGGTGGGGTTACCGGGGATACGCCGGATGCACTGTCGGGCACCGCAGGAATTACGTTTTCCAATTGGATAACTGCGTTGGAAAATCCATCCAGGCCCGGCTTTAACTGGTTATATGATTTGGGCGATTTACCGGTTTTGTTTGGAATGATCCTGGGTTTTGGTCCTAAGATTTCAGCAGCGAGAATGTATAATTGTGTTGCCTGGCCCAGAGATTCTCTTGTGTTTTGCCTGAAAAGATAATCACCCCATGCTACCAGATTATCGATGTATTTCATTACAACAGATTTCTGGTAGGCTACCGTTCTGAATTGTGCGATCAGGTGTGGCTGAAAAGGATTGTCTTTCCAATCGTCCACCTGTTTCAGCAACTCCAGGTCGTTGTTATGAATCATCCCTAAGATCTGGTCAATTCTTTGCTTTAAGTATTCATTATCGGGCGCTGTTGATGATCGTAAAAAGAAAGGCTTAGTGATCCAGAATTTTTGTGGTGTATCGTATGAGGATGCATCTGTTGGGTCAAAAATGTAATGATACCATTTCATAGCCTCTTCAAACTTCTGGTTACTGCTAAGCCTGCCTGCTACATACATGGGTCCATGGAAAAACAATTCCCAGTTGTATTGAGAATAACTGCCATCCGGCGCAAAATCAACCTCTTCTTCGGGGTATTGAAACGAATTAACAGCCGCAGTTGGATCATATACTTTTTTAAAGTCAAATAGTTTTACTTCTTTGAACTTCTTTCTGATTTTGTCTTTCAGTATTGTATCATCAATAGACATATCGCCAACCAACTGTATATCCCGGTTCAACAATCCGTCAAGCCCGCTCAGGTAAACCTGTTTCATAAAAAAGCATACCAGCGGATGGTAGAAGTTACGAAAACGCATAGCCGGATTAAAATTGTATTTAATCCCTTCTTCAGTATATTTTTTCAGCTCGTCCGGAATTTTTTTATTGGCAGCAAATTCGTTGATGAACTGCAGGATATCAGAATAAAACAACTCATCAGCTTTTGTTTTTGCCGGGTTATCGGGATCGGGGTAGGTAACCATTATTTCGGGCTGCACCATAAAAGTGCGGCTCTTATCTTCATAAAAAAATGGCAGAAAAGTACTGGTAGAATAGGGCAGTCCTGTTTTACGATCGCCGAAAGCAAAACTGCTGCCATAAATTCTCTGCACAAATACGCCGAGCATATAAAAGAACTTATCTACCAAACTGAGCTGGAACGAAAACTGTGTTCTGAAATTACCGGGTGTTTTATTGATCAGTGGAGAGTGGTTGATAAAAGGGACCGCTCCCCATTGATGAAATACAAGTGAGTCGGGACTTGCTGTAGTTATTTCACGGTCTTCTCCATCATTGTACCCGCTTCTGTCGAAATAAGGAATTAAAGGGCCGCTTGTAGTAAGGCCGGTAAAACTATCGGCTATTTCGGGTGTGCCATGGCAGCTTCCGAGTTCAAATGTTTTAATATGCTTCAAGCCCCAAATATTAACGCTTTCATTGTGATCATTTGTTTCATACATGCAAACAATAACATTCTGGTTACTGATGCCAAAGCTTTCCATAAAATCTTCCATTGCATCGGTTACAGCAGGCTTGTTTCCGATAAACATATACAGGAAATCAAGAACCGACCGCAATGAATCTATGATAGGTACGAAAACAAAATTTTCTTTTGAGAAACTGCCGCTCCAGTTACTGGTATCAATTTTTGTTTTGGATAATTTTTTGGTTGACCATTTTTTATTTTTGAATTCACATACGGCAAGCCGGATTTCGGTAAATTTTTTGGCTGAAGAAGCCGGAGGATAGCTGCCCCCACTGGCTGTTGGTGCGGTAAGCTCGCCGGAAGAAGGTTCTTCATTTACCTCGTTAAATTCAGGCCAGTAGATGTATAACCTCGAATTGCGTACCACCGGAATCAGTTGCTCCGACTGTATGTCGGCCGTTACTTTTTCCCATGGCGTCCAATACCTGTCTTTTATCCATTTTCGATAGTAATAGATCCTTGGTTCATCATAGGTATGTGCAAACACGTGGAAGATCAGTGTGTTTTCATCGTAATAAGTGCCACAAACATTCAAACGCGCAACATTATCCAGTTTCTCGAGATAGGTAAGGTAACCGGTTTCTACATTATCGGTATTGATTTCATTCTGCATCAAATCATTCTCAAGGTCTTTGAAGAAAAATGATTTATCGGGACGCAGCTCCGGTTCGAGATAGTTTTCGGGATATAGAAACACTTTACGGTTGGCTTCCCATACCCTGTAGTTTTTTATCCATTTCCATTGCAGCCATTTCCTGTCCTGAGAAGCATCTGCGATCACCTCTTTCTCCAGTTGCATCAGGCAACGTTGTACAAAAAGCTGAGCGCTCAGTCCGGCCTGTAAAATTCTGGTAGTTACCTCGCAGGCGCCCATTTCCACATCAATCAGATAATAAGAATATAAGTCGTTGGTATTATTCCATGATTGCCCGGCCGGAGGGTTATTGATCAGATACCTGGCCAAAGCATTTCTTTTTAATTCACGTATGGGCGATTGTACTTCATTAGACCGGGTAAGCCAGGTATCTCTTTCAAACAATGCCTTGATCACATTTTCGGTAAGCAACGCGTCATCAGGCGTTAATTGTGGTTTGACCATGGATGTTATTTCCGGAATGCCTGTTTGTAATTGAAACAGGTACTCCAGGCAGGTATCCAGTGTGGCTATATTTGCTACGCTTTTATATGTCGCAGGCAAAGTGTAGCTAAAATATGTTTCTGTTTTTTCAAGTTGTTTTACATCCCAGCCGGTTAGTGAGGATAGTAAAAAATTAAAAGAAGAAACAGTAGCGGAAGCGTTGAACAGTTCATTCAAACAGGTAACTATGTTTAACTCTTCACTGCCGGGATATTTTTTGTCAAGGCCCAGTAAAATCTGCAGGTTGATGATAGGCTGTATGAAAGACCGGGAGGCCGTTTCAACTAACGGTAAACTATTCAAATCGGGCAAAACACAGGCAGTACTGTTTTGAAGTATGAATGTGAGCAACTGCTGGTTCAGGGATAGTTTATTAGCCAGGTAAGCGGTTTTGATTAACAGCTTAGTGGCCTTGAAAAGCGTGGCAAAATTTGTTTCAGTAACCGGTAGTGCGGTAGTAATATTTGAATCGGTTAAGAATTGTTCTGCCAGTTTTATACCTGTGGTAACTTCCAGGGCATCCAGTAATGAAGCGGATGCTTTTTCTGTTAGCTTAACAGATTTGGCTGTTATTTTAACCAGTTGTTCACGGCTTTGCGTGGCTTTAAAATATTGTGTAAGCCGGTCTTTGATGTATTGGTATTTACCGGAAAGCCTTAGCTCTTCATCGGTTGGTGTTGTTTCGTTTAATTTATTAATTAACCCGCCGGCTCCGCTTACCTGCAATACACCGGTAAACAACGTGTTTAACTGCGTTGTTTCTGCGGGAGTTATCGGCGGTACACCATTTCGGTCGATAAGCCGGGTAAAATCATTGATTGATTTTTCATCAAAGGAACCAAGGTTGGCAAGCTTTAGCTTTACCCAATCACGGGTTGAGCCGGTTGCATCTACTGCAAGGTCTTTATCAATACCCATAAGCGCTTTACGTAAAGCCTCCAGATGGGTAGTTATGGCCTGGTTTAGCACGATGGTTTCCGGCACACCTATCCTGTTTGTAAACAACCATGAATAGTCGCCAGCCTTTAATGGCAGCGACAGCATTTCTGAAACCGTTTTGTAAAATTGGTATAGATTATCAATACCCAGGAAAGGGTTTTGCGTATTATTAAAAGAAATGGGCAGACTGTTTGCCTGTAACTCAATCATCGTAAAAACGTCGGCAATGCTTAACCGGAGGCTACGCGCCAGGCGGCTGTACCGGAAGAGGAAATTCAGGTTATTGACACAAAGTTTTTTATTAACAGTATTTTCTTCCAGCAAAAGCAATTCAGCAGCAGACAGTTTTAATCCGCCAGTTATCACCTCTGCATGATCACTTAATGTTGCGGTAATTAGAGGTAGTTCAAGGTTTGTTCCCTGTTTAATATTTTCCGGGTAAAACGCTTCATCTAATGGTTCGAAGATGGCTTTGTCTAAAAAAAGTTTATGGTATAAGGTTTTTCTTATTGTTACCTGACTCTCTGGTAATGCAGTGGTATCAAAACCGTCAAGTATATTCACCAGCTCTTCTACGGTACAGTTAATATTTTTCAGTAGCCATACAAATTGCCCGAGCTTAGGGATGAAGTCTGAATTTATCAGGCCATTCTCCATCGATTTACTCATTACTACCATATCAAGTTCCCAGAATTGCCAGCCTGTTGTTTGCCAAAGCCTGATAAATCTATGTATTTGACCAAGTACGGGGTTGGTTAAGCCGGCGATGGTTTGTATAGAAGTATCGCACATACTGCCGCCCGTGGGAACATTGATTTTGACAGATCCTGCCGGGTTGATAAATGTGCATTCAAACAGTTGCAGCATCTGGTCATAAGCGAGTCCTGTTTTGGTAAGAAAAACGGTTACCTGATCAATATCTGTTATGCTGCCCCAATAATCGTTCAGGGTTCCGCCGTCAATACCGGCAATAATATCCCCAACGGCTTTGGGTATAAAAAGGTATTCGTATGCCTGCTCCAGTATTGATGCCCCCGTGCTTAAATGAAATGCCCGGATAAGATCGTATCTATTTATATTCAACACGTTCAGGTATCGGGTAGTGGTATGCCATGGCAGATCGAAAGGCAGATCAAAGGGATATTTTTTTGCCCGTAAAATATCATACGCCTTATTGTTGATATATTCCGGTCTTGCTTTCAGTTCTGCTGCCGTGTGATGCGTTTGTCTTGAAATCCTTAATTGTAACTGGCTTCCGCTTTTATTTATTTTGAAGGTATTGCCCGCATCCCTTACAATCCATTCGTTGGAATTTTTGCCGGGCAGCACGGTAGCGGCTTCTGTTATGGGTAATTTATTGCTGATAAATGCAGCTTTAAGCGCAGCGCTGATAGGGCTTACACTTAGTTCTGCATTCAGTGAACCGGGTAATACCAGAAAATTATCCGCTACGGCATCTTCCAGTATTTCACATACCAGGTCGATAAAAGGCATAGCAGTATTGGTATTGTTGCAGCTTAATTCTATTTCACCTATATCCGGTCTTCGTTTAAAGAGAACCTCTTTTACTGATTGCCCGGCTGTGGTGCTGCGTCGTTTATCAAGGTATTCCAGTACATCAACGAGGTAAGCTGCCGCACTGTATACAGAACGGCATTGCTGGCACTCGCACATATCAGCCGATCCAAAAAGTGTTTGCAAATCAGGGAACTCTTTTAAAAGGCCGGATGTGAGCATTCTTACACTCATAGAGGGAAGGGCGTTCACAGACCCACCCGAAGTAATGGATTGAAAATCTCCGGCAATAGCAATACTGAGCGCGTGGGTAACCTCTGCTTTTTTATACATCTGTACGGCTTCATCGGAATTTACATCAGCCTGTGTTGTTACCAGGTTTGTAAAATTATCAACCCCCATATTGTAAATGCCTGCCGCTGAATGAATGTCGTTATTCAGCAATACCTGTGTTGTTTTGAATTGAGGGGCTATTTTAAAGACCCGCTGAATTTTCATCAGGTCACCGGTAAACGACTGTTCCCCTTTTTTGTCGAGTTGTAATTCTTTTTTATTCTTTTTTACAAACTCCGCCACGTTTATTTTATGCAGCTCTGTATCGGGGAAAGCAGCATGGAGTTTTTTAACCGCTTCTGCTCCTTTTAGAACTGTTTTATTTTTTGCGAGATTAGCAGCAAATGCAGCAGTAGGAAACTGCTTCTCCAGTTTTTTTGTTATTTGCTTTGCTTCTTCGGAAATTTTTTTGCCGGTTGTTTTGGCAGAAGGGTTTACAACCGCTTCCCAGTCGCGGTCACTTAATGAACTCAATTTTCTCAGCGATGCGGCATCTTTAATTTTGTATTTCTTAACAACATAGGTAGTAGCTTTTATATTGTGGCTCATCATACCGGCAAGATCATACACTGCTTTAACCTGATTGGTTTCTGCAGCACTCAGTTTTGTAGTGATGCCTATTTTTTTCCAGAAATCAGCACCTATGTTTTCTGCACTATGATATGCCTGAAGGAAAACTGTTTTTTTTGCTTTTGTGAGATCAGTAATTGCAAGGATGTTTTCTAACAATGAGTTTTTGCCGGTTGTATCATTCCCCCTGCTTTTTTGAATCTCTTTCCATTGCAGTAACCAACGGTTCAGTTTGTTTTTATCAACAGCGGGAACGATGTTTTTATCTATCGCAGTATTGATGGCCGTTTCAATTCCCGAAACAGGCATAGTAAGCAATACCTTCAGCACAGCATCTGTTTGAAGATAGATATACAATGAATTGATCCCCGGCTTTTTAAAATCAAGACCGGTAAGAAGCAGTGTTTTTGAAGGTATGTTTTGTCTCAGTAGTGCGTAATAGAATGATACGTCAACCGGTGCCAGTTTCTGCAATTTGTGGGTTCCGGCAAAGGCTTCCAGTATTACATCTTCAGTATCAAGTTCGGCGCTTAAAAAACTGATGTCTTTATTTTTATTGTCTTCAGTAAGTTCGTGTGCCTGTATTTTATCCAGCAGGGGAGATACCAGGTTAGTAATGGTTTCCAGCTCTGAAACACCCCTGTAAGATTCGTTGCTGATATTGATATCAATGATTTCCCGGTAAGAAGCATTGAACCGGATAGCAGATTCAGCAATTGTTTTCCCGGTTTTATCCACCAGTTTTACCAAAAGATCAGCCGTTCCTTTTTCGGCATTCTTTGCCTTATTAATATCATACTCTATGAGGTAATGACCATTGCTGTCGGGTATGGCTTCTCCTAATTTCTGCTGGCTCCGGAGATCTTTGTCAAAAACAAGTACAGTAAAAGCGGCATAGTTGATTTGCCTGTTGCTCAGTAACCTTCCCTGAACAGTGTATGTATTAATTGGAGAACCTGCGGTATCCACCACAATGGTGATATCGAGCTGGTCTCCGGAAAGGTTTTTATACAATTGTGTATTTCGTGTGTCGGCAACAATCCTGTTATTATCGTAAACCTTGAAGTAAATATCTGCCCATTTATCTTTCGGGTTTTCCTTAAAACGCAGTTCGTCGTAAGAAATGGAAAACCTTCCCTGCCTGTCTGTAATGTAAGTTCCTACAACGTCGCTTAGTTTAATGTCTTTGTCCCAGGCTTCTACCCTTACCCCGGGCAGGGGTTGTTTTGTAGTAATATCAACTACAACTCCGGTAATGGTGATTGTTGCCATAACAATGGTTTTTATATTTATGTATTGGATTCCAGGTATGCTAAAAGTTTATCAAGCCGTGACTGCTCCATGGCAGATATTTTAGGCAGGCTGCTTACATACATCTGCCTGATGGCGGTGTAATGTTGCGTATTATATTTTTTTGCCAATATCAAACCATGCATGGCCCTTGACGGCTGATCAAAGGGTTGATAGCCGGCATTGATAATTTTTTCCAGTTTTTCTTCCGTTGTAACCTCTGTAAAATAATTTTTTATGATGCTGCCATATTTACCAAGAAGCGCTTCGATGGTTTGTTTTACTTCTTCTTCGGTGGTTACTTTAAACTTAACTGTATTGTCATTACTGAAATAACTGAGGGGGAGATTGATGGTATGTGACTGACCCTGGTATTGTGCAGGGGTCTCTGAAAATTTGTGAAAGAGTTCTTCAATAGACGGAAAGCGCTGGGTAAAGGCCAGTGAAAAGAGGTACTCAGGAAAATAATTGAATACGGCAACATATATTCTGTTTTCACAGGTTGCATTTTTATTTACCAGGCATGATTCTTTTGCCAGCCATTTAAATCCCTGTTCTTTAAAATAGTTCAACAGTGCTTCTTTTAAAATTTTAGTTACGTCCTGATTGTTCATGATTTTTTGTTTAATAGTTTCTGATAACAATACCTGACGGCGAATTTACATGAACTTGTACTGCCGGATTAATCGGTATCGGACCCGTGGGCAACCCTGCGGCAACGGCTCTGGCACCTCTTGGAACAACTGAAACAGGGTCTCCGTTTCTGATCCAGCCATATACAGCTTCCTGGCTTTCTGTTACTGTTGACGACAGGTTTCCTGTTGTCAGATTTCTTACAGAACTGAATTTGGCATCTACCAGTTGAAAGTTGGTTGTAGCAGGGTCTCTGAAAATATTGTCAATCCGTATTGTTTCCAATTCTCCTGTTGCTGTGTTTGTTACGTCAAGTGTAATCTGCTGGCCGTGGGTTGTTCCTGCGGGAAGGCTGTTATCAATAGCCTGGGTAACCTGCCCTTCATGTTGCTGCCAGGTGGTGGCGGGTGTTACCGTTGGTGGCGGAGTAGGTGCCGGTGGTGGCGGTTCAAATGTTGCAGCAACGCTCCTGGTTGCGGCATAACGTGCCACTGCCGCTGCACCTGTTGATCCCTGGCTGAATACGCCCTGTGCCGCCCTTACACCCAGATTATGTCCACCTGTTTCGAGTGCCTGAAGGGCTCTTCCGGCATGACTGATAACCGGTGCCCTTCCTACGGCTCTGGCGGCTGTTGCTGTTGCTCTTGCACCGGATACCACTACCCTTGAAAGAGTTGGAGCGGTACGTTGCGCTACCCTGCCTACGGCACCAATGGCTGCGGCACCGGCAGTTGTAGTGGCAAAAGCGGCAACGCCACCAACGGCTGCGCCTATAGCAGCGCCGGTGGCGGCACCTCTTCCACCTTCACTTAATATTCTCCCGCCATCATATGATTCAGTGCCTAAGCCCAGTGCGCTGTGATTTACTGTTTGCCTGGTT
The DNA here is from genome assembly GCA_036758845.1 of Sediminibacterium sp. Taxonomy (GTDB): domain Bacteria; phylum Bacteroidota; class Bacteroidia; order Chitinophagales; family Chitinophagaceae; genus Sediminibacterium. Next base: position 41,405 of record DAIOVU010000017.1, on the reverse strand, counting down.
GCTTCTCCGGCAACGCCGCCGGCAAAACCGCCAGCCGCACCGGCTACTGCTCCTACAACCACTCCTGTAGCTACCGTAGCCGCCGTACCGGTTAAACCGATGGATGCCACGGCACCAACAACAAGCGGGCCGGCAGCACCGGCGGTTGCCACAGTTACCACTGTTCCAACCACTACCACCGCGGCTACCACAGCCACCGTTCGCCAACTGGGCATTTCCCACATTCCTGTGGGATCATTGGTATTGGTAGGGTGATTGCCAACATAGAGGTACATGTTATTGCCATCTACCAACCCGGCCGGATCAGTAGATATCCACCGGCATAGCCAGGGGGCATAAAACCTGGCTCCATGATAATTTAAACCGGTTTCTTCATCTCTTTCTTTTGCGGTAAAGCGGTATCGTTTGGCAGATATTTCGCGCGAGTTATCTGTTACACTATAAGAGGTGGTGCCAAAGGGGAAGTACTCTTCGTAAGATATGAGATCGGCTGCCTGGTCTAATTCATAACATGCCGAGCCAAGATAATTGTCGTACTGGTATCTTGTTAACTGTTGTTCTGTACTACCCGCTGGTTTTACAACAGGAATCTCTATAATGGCAACCCTTTTCTTATCGTCCATTATATGGATCGATTCTCTTTGCAGTGTTGGGCTACCGGTGGTATCTGTTTTAAATAGTATTTCAGTAATTCCCAGATAAATGCGTTCTTCTTTTGTGCCGTCTAACCGTTCAATTACTTTTCTTACCCTTTGCCCCTCACTGTCGTAAACATAATAGGCTTTTCCACCACCGCCCAGGTGCGCTTCCGACAGCTCATCTTTAAAATTCCATATCAACTCCTGTATATGTTCCATTGCACACATGTTGCCATGTGCATCATAATCTCTTCCGGCCGCGGCATCTATGTATTTAAAAACAAAAGAGCCTAACCCGGTTTGCGCTAACCGGTTATTAACGGGATTGTAATCAAAAGTCCGTGTCCAGCTACTGTTTTTGGCAATATGCTTTTGCTCCAGCATATTACCTGCACTATCATATGCATATTCTTCATGGTAATTGCGGAAAGCCTGCGCATCATTCGGATTAATAGTGGCAGAATTAACAAAGGGATGATTCCGGTAATTGAATCCAGGAGCAGAATGATTAATGTCGGTTTGCCCTGCCTGCTTTCTTCCTTCTGCATATTGCAACTGATAAATAGCATTGTACCGGTACTTGTTTACAGGGTTTACCTGTTCTCCGTCAAAGGTTATAACTGCCTGGGCGGCATCGTGTATCTCTACCGCATTTCCAACAGCATCATAGGTATAAGAAATATCCTGCCGTATATTACTTCCTGTGTTTCCGGATGTTAGGAGGCGTTCCAGCCTGTGGGTATTCTTGTTATAGTTGTAGCGGGTCTTGGTTTTATTGCCATAAAAAACATCCAGCCGCTGACCTTTTGCGTTGTAATTAATATTTTCTACAATAAATTCTTTTGCTGCCCCTTTAACGGAAACCGCTATTTTCTCCAGCAGATTACCTTCATTATAGGATGGAAAGATTTCGGTTCTTGGTTCCATCGGCAAATACGGCGATGTAATTTTAACCGGTTTATTATTTGCATTGTATTGCGTATTGGAAAAATAGCTCTCCGGTTTTGTTGCCACCAACGAAATATCCGTCCAGTCAATTTCTGTCTCATAATTAACGGTGAACCGTCTGGCACTTTCCAGCAGGTTTCCTTTAAAATCGTATTGTATATTGGTAATAATACCGGCCTGGTCGTAATGTTTTGTAATCTTACCCACCAGGTTGTTTAACAGGTGAGCCGGAACGGTGGGTTTACCATATTCGTATATTTCAAAAAGAACAAGTGCTGTTGTACCTTTTTGCAGAAAAGAACGTACCGGCCTTCTGGCTTCATCGTATTCAAAAATAAAATGAAAGCCTCTTTCGTTCCATGATAAGAGGGGCTTATCAATCGCATCTTTAATCATCCACCGAGTTCCTGCATCCATGCTTATCTGCTGCAGTTTATTACCCAGCATATCATAATCATATGCCATCACCTCCCTGCCGGTTGCGTCATATATTTTTCTTTCATTGCCTTCAATATCAAACCGAATCCTGGAGGCTAATGTTTCTGTTTTGTTATCGGCTATCACCAGGAATGTTCTGCCCGCATTATCAAGATGCTTTACTTCGGGCGTATCGTAGTGCCCTGCCGAATGCCATGCAGCTCTTGTTTCCGCATTAGCGGGCTCAGGTCCGGCCGGGTTGGGGCTACCTCTTTCAATGTACCAATCACTGTCTATTACAGTATCGTTGGCATCGTAATGCAGTTCTTTCCATCCGGTAAATGATATTTTGGTAAATGTGTTATCCGGATTTTTTGTTTTGATGATCCTGTTCAGAGGGTCGTATTCTGTAACGGATGTTACACCAAGCTGTACCATTTCTTTTTCATCATCAAAATGAGGTTGGGTACTGAAATAGGGCTCATACTTTAAAACGGGATTGCCTTTGTTGTTAAGAACAGTTCTTCCGTTTCCGATCCAGCGTAATTGAACCGGATTTAATAAAGCGGTATCAATTGTAATGATGGTTCCATCGGCCTGCACCTGCAAGGCTGTTCCCGGTTCGGCCTGTGATTTTTTCAATACTTCATGCCCGCCCCCGTCAGAATACGAATAGGTTTCCAGCCAGTTGGTTATATGTGCAGGATCTGCATGATAATGGGTTTCGCGACTCCTCGTTTTTACATATGGTGGCTGTGGTTTATAGTTGTTGATATCAAAACCGGGTGCAGTAACCTGATTGTACCATTCCGGCAGGCTATAATTAATTTCAACCGTTGCATGGTCTTGCGCGCCATTTGTTTCTACTTTGGTTTCATCAATTTCATCTCCTTTATCAGTTCCTTTTTTCCCGATCACAAAAGATTTGATCGTCATTCCCAACTCATCAAATCTTACCGCCGTTTCATTAAGATTGATATCCTGCATGATATAAGGCGATAGCGTTCGGTAATTAAACGCCGGCTTACCCGGCAAAATTTCTTTTACCTGAACGGTATTGCCTGCCGCATCTATAGATTTTTGCAGGAATAAAGAATAGCCGGTATCATATTGTGCAATAGTTGTGTTTCCGAAAGGGTCTGTGACGGCAGTTGTTAAAAAAAAATGATTGGTATCATACTGCCTGCTGCCGGAAGAGATCCAATAATAATTGTCTGAAAAAATATAGCCGCCTTTTAATGGGTTGGTAAGTGTGGCAGCTAAAGCGATGGGCGTTATTTTGGCGCCAAAAATGGCTGTGAGCATATCCTGGTTAAAGGCAGCCTTATAAGCCTGGTGTGTTAACCCTTTCGATTCAATTGTTCCAAACGGTAAAACCGTTATACTGTCATCAGCGCGGTATTGGGTACGTGTATATTTGATAATCCTTTTTTGCAAAGGCCCGGTAAAAAGAGCATCGTAATTGATAGCGGTGGCTGCACTGCATTGTGTCCGCAAATTTGTAATATCCAGGTAACCGGAAAAGAGTGGAAATCCGCCAAGTTCATACGACCTCTTTTCATAAGGCATTCGTGAACGATAATCCATTGACAGTTGAATATCGTTTGTATAGGCGATTTCTGTTAGGCTGATACGAACCTCTTCCTGCTCGGGTTCGTTGGGGGGATTGCCTGATAACGGAGGATTTCTTTTATAAACAACAGAAGCGCTTTGTAAAACATTGCCATAGGGATCTGTTTCAAGAACAAAATCATTGATCACTCTCGGGTCGTCTGCATTTCTTTCATAATGATATATGATGGATTCGCTCTCGTGCGTGAGAAACACAGCAAATTTTTGCTGCCCCGCAGGTTGTATTTTCTTTATGAGAATATTGTGTTGCTCGGCTGTGTAGGGTGTTTTTTCAAGGAGAGATTGATCAAGTGCATAAATTTCTTTTCGCAAAATGGTGCTTTTGCATGCACGTAATGCCTGCCGCCACTCATCAGTGGTAAGATCCTGTGATAATTCCGGCTCAGGTAATTTTTTTTCCGGTACGCCGCTGTTCGAAAAATATTCGTGCGCAAATTGATTCAGTATTTTCTCTCTGTCTAAAAAAGCGCCTGTATGAAACCAGGTTTTGGTAAGTACAGGGTATTGGTGCAGGGAAGTGTCTACCACATTATTGGATGCTCCGGCACTCTGCATGATAAAATGGGTAATGTCTTCAGCATCTTTTTGATCTACTCTTCCAAACCCCCTGAATTCTTTTTCAAAATGATCATAATATCCGTGATGGTATGCGTATTCACTGGCAAAGCGGGTTTTCATTATACGGTCACAGGTAATTACTTTCGATACACAATGCACAGGGAAATGCAATTTTGTTACCCAGGGCGTACCTGCCATTTCATCTTCAATATAATATTGTGTAGATGGTTTATATTCAAGTGCTACTTCTTTACCCAGGTTATTGCAATAGCTGATTAAGATGTGGGGTTTCACACTTTTCATCAGATCTATGTAACGAAGCGATGATCCCTGATTTTTGGGCAGCGAGTTACTCCATACAATACAGGAAAGCCCGGTTGCCAAAAGATCAGTTACTGTAATTTTTGACTGCTGGTTAATTTCGGGCAGGGAGTCTATTATTTTTGGTTCTGCAGCAAACCGGTTACCCTGCCGGTTAAACCAGATCTTGACATTATTTCTTCCCAGGTAAATAAGGTCTGTGGTACCCGAACCATCAATATCTGCCAGTTTGATCAGTGCCGGATTAAATTTTTCTTCATGATCAAATAATGGAGCATTATCCATACTCACTTTTGCCCCGAATGCGCCATAGCCAAGGTTGGGCCAGTAACAAACTTCCCCGTTGCGGATCCTGACAATATCTGACAGGCCCCCACCGCTCATATTTGATAAGAATATGGTTTGTGTTGGATCGGCAAATACAACTGCCGGGCCTTTTTCTTCATCAAAAAATTTGAATGTTTTGATCGCATCGCCAAACCCTTCTTTGCCTTTTGACGGATACCAGGCAAATACATTTTCTTCAGTTAGTAAGATATCCGCCAGGCCATCTCCATTCAGGTCGATAAATTTCAGATTGGGATCTTTGAAATTAATATTGGGTACTTTTTTAAATGTTTCGTACGGCTGCCATTTTGCTTCAGTATCCAGTTCAAAAAAACCCGGAACGGCATCATTCCAGTTAACCAATTGTTTGATGCCGTTCCCTTCCAGGTCGTTTAGCTGTAATGAGCCATTGCTTAACCCACGGTAAGAAGGTTTTGAAACCACTTCTCTGCCTTCCGTAAAATGTGCGTTACCCCAATTGGATTTATAAAACCAACCGCCCGATAGCTCTGTTAATATACCATTCAGGCCTTCATTATACAGATCGGTAAACTGGTATACCGGCTCGTCCAGTCCGGATGGTGCATGAACAAGATTTTCAGTAGCTACAGATTGTATTTCTTCATTCCATTGATGTTTACTGTATTCAAAAGAAAGGGGTGGCAGCGATTTTTCCGTATAGCTGCTGTCATCATGTTTTGTATACCCGGTGGTAATGATCTGTTTTAAAAATGTTAACCCGTCTGCCCCGTTGTTATCATATACAAGATGGGTAGCTTTAACCAATGCAGAGCCTCCGGGTAGTTCAGTAAAATGATGGTACAGTAAAACCTTTTTGCATAACCTGCAGTTCCTGATTTCAAACCCGGATCTGTAATCAGAAAAAGCATCGGTTCGAAACTCCCAGGTGTTTACTTCAGAAAAGGGAACAGCAGTATTGTACTCGCCATAATCAAAAACGGTTTCAAACATGAAATCCATTGGTACCGGATCTTCATGATGTTTGTACATTGTAATATTACCGTAACGGATTCTTTTTAAATAGGTATTCGTAAAAAGGGTATTTCCGTTTGTTCTGTTTCGGTTATGAAGATCGGAGAAGCCTATGCCCTGTGCATCTTCCGGCTTATATTCATATAATGCACAATTGCCTTTGTCGTCATATGTAAACTCGATAAACCATTCGAAAATATGAAGCGGCTGCCGCGGATCGGCAATTCTGGCTGAGGCGGATTTGCCGTAAATGGTAGTATTATTTTCTCTTGAAATAACACGCCAATGTATTAACCCTGTATTTTTTTCGAGCCAGCGTTCAATACGCGCAAACAAACCTTCAGTGCGCGGCTTGTATCTTCTGATGAGGTAAAGATCATCAGGGGATGAAAATTCGTTGATAACATAACTGCCGTCGGGAAGCCGGATAAAGTTATCGGAACTATCTTTTTTAAATTCAGGAACAAGATCTTCTGCATCAGAAATCAGAAAAGTATCCGTGTCGTTATCATCAATGTATTGTGGTATCTGTTTGTCGGTTCTTCTTTTTATAGAAGCGATATGCATTTGCCACCCCAGACCTGCAATTCCATTGCCTGATCCGGAATTATAATTTAATGATAATGAAGGGCTGTAACCTCTGGCACTCGAAAATGGCAATGGAATAGTTAATGCCGATGTTCCATTAACAGCATTAACACTAAATTTTTCATCAATATTCCTGATTGCGCCACCGCCTTTGGGGAGAGAGATGGAGGGTGACTGTACACCAAAATTCCGGTCAGATTCGCGTTTAGGCAAAAAAGAATTGCTTTCACTTTGTTGTGCAGCTGGATACTTCTGGAGATGTTCTTGTCCCTCCATTGGTACGGATATTGGTTTCAGACTAAATGTACAAACAAAAAAACGGAACTTTATACTGTTTTATAAAATAGTTTAATGAATTAATGTAATGTTCATAAGCTTTGTTTGATGTGAAAGAAGCGTGCTGATTAGGGCTTATGCGTAGGTATGCCACTTGATAATCAATGTGTTTTATAGAAAGTCTTATGCGGGACCGGGATAATTAGTAACCGCTGGTTAATGCTGGTTTAAACGTGCAGGAAAAAACTAAAAAACAGATATTGATGCCGGCCCACTTACTAGTGTTAAGTTAATCGTGAGTTGTCGGTGGTGAGTGGTGAGTAAGTTAACCGGTTATGAGGATTTACTCACTATTGACTACTTGCTAACGTGTTGTATTAAAATTAGCTATTGATACAATCATTCCTGGTTTTACCGGGTTAATTGCATTCTTAAGTAAGAATTGCGCGAAATACACAAAGCCCTTTTTGCGATCATTGCGGCCCATTGCGTTCCTTGCGCTACCGCTTTAAACCTTGCATAATCAGCGAGCCAGCTATTATAGATGAATCTGTTTCAGTGATTTTTGGGTTTATAAGTGTTGGAGAGAAAAGCTGTAACGCAAGGAGCGCCAGGAACCGCAAGGGGCGCAAGGAATTAACCATATCTCATCTTGCTTAGTAGTTGACGTGTTGTGCTATTAAATACAGCACTGCATTTTGGTTGCAATAAGAGAACCTGCCTGCTTTAATCAACTGATTCAATTCATCGCAGAGAACAGGCATGCAGCGTAAGCGCAGAGAAACTTTTTTTCCAAATTGACTTTTTAATAGCACAATATGTTACTTGCTACTCACAAATTAGCGGCAAACTAAGCTTAACCTAACACTGGTACAAGTAAAAAAGCTATCCCCGATAACCAGGAATAGCTTTGAACCAAAAACCAAATGTATGTTTATCTGATCTGTCCTCTTATAATGCCGGATCCATGTGCAACGGAGTGTGCATTGATGTATAATGGATCTGCCAGCAGCGAAGCATAAAAAACATTGTCTACCGATATTGTTTTAAGTGTACCAAAATCTGCAGCGGCAGAATAAAATCCCAAAGCAACCGGTCCGCTTACCGATGAATTACCTGTGTGAATATGCGCGAATGTTAAAGCATCTCCGGCCTCCAGGTTGTTGACGGTTACTTTCACAAATAGTTTTTTATTTTCCGTCATGCGGATAATGGCTGTGCCGGTTGCTGTTGTAGTAACACCAGGCACTTCGTTAGCGCCACTCATAGCTATATCGGCGGCAAAAACAACTTTATTGTCTATCTGTCCGCGCACCAAACCACTACCCACCTGCGTAGTGTGAACGTTTACATAGGTTTCTTCATTCTTAATAGTATCTGCCTGGCCGGCTGTTAACTGTACGGTACCGCTAATGGTAGAGCCCGTAAAGGTTCCATTTAAGGGAACAAATACTTTGCCGCTTACACCCGCATTTCCCAGGTGTATATGTGCCGCGGCAAGGGCATCTCCTGCAGTAAGGCTACTAACAACAATGTTGTACTTGAGTGTATTATCGCTTAAGATCTGAAGCTCTGCTGTGGCTGTTTCACTTCTACCCGCGGGTGCAGGTACTTCGTATTTTGCACTCATGGTAACGGTTTCAGACCAGCTTACTGTTGCCGGGGGCGTGTCGGTGTTTTTAGTGCAGCCGATAAATGCCGTTGCAATTACTGCAAGGGCGAGGATGTATTTTTTCATAAAGATTGATTTTTCAACCTGTACGAACTATTTAAAGATTTGGTTGGCTGGGACTGAAAAATGCAAGAGTTAAAAAACCTGCAAGAGCCTGCTTAAACAACCGCGCCTTTGCGCCTTTGCGAGCATTTGTTCACGCAAAGGCGCGGTTTGTTGGGGAAGAAAGTAATTTTTGAATGATGCGTTACTTTCTATATTTTTTTTGTTGCATCAATTTTTAACCAGAGAAATGCGCCGAGCAAAACAAAACTTCCTATCAGCAATACAGGTAAATAGTATCCGTAGGTTGATGCGAGGTATCCGAATACAACAGTGCTGAGATATGCGCCTGTTAATCCTGCTGTGTTCATTGACCCTGAAAGAGAACCGCTTTTTGTTCCGCCAAGATCCATGGCTACGGCCCACGCTACCGGTGCAGTTACATCCATACAAGCCATCCCGATGGCGAGCGCAATAATGGCGGTAAGGTTATCGTGCACCAGCGATGCACCGATCATACAGATGCCTGAAATAAATAATCCGATCAAAGGCACAATTCTGCGGCCCCATTTTTTGCCGTAACGTAAACAGGCTTTATCGCTTAGCCATCCACCGGTAAAACAACCAATGGCTGCAAGTATATAAGGTAACGAAGAAGCCCACATCAGGTTTTCTTTTGGTATCAGCCTTCCTTTTTCTAAATACGTATGAAACCAGCTTTGAAAAAAATAAGCGCCGATGGCATAACAGAAATACATGGCCATCAAAAACCAGATATTAGCTGTTCTGAATCCTCTCCAGATGGAAGTTTGATGTGCATCGCCGTGGACGGGTAAATCGCGGTTGGCCTGGATATAGGCCAGTTCTTCCTGGCTGATGGATTTACTTTGTGCAGGATCTTCTTTGTGCCAGAAGATCCAGAAAATAGCCCAGACAATTCCCACAGCTCCCAGCACATAAAAAGAAACATGCCAGCTATAGTTATGTTGTATAGGTATTACAACAAATGGTGTTAAGGCTGCTCCCAACCTGGATGCGCCCCAGATAATAGATTGAGCCCTTCCTCTTTCCAGTACAGGAAACCATTTACTTAATACGATGGATGTGTTGGGATAAGCACCCGCCTCGCCAATACCAAACAGAAAGCGCACAACGATCAGCATCATGAACCCGGTTGAAAACCCGGTGAGGACGGTAAATAACGACCACCAGAGTACCACGCGGGTTAATACTTTTTTTCCGCCTATCCTGTCTCCCAGCCAGCCTGTTGGAATTTCAAAAATGCCATAGGCCAGTGTAAACATCCCCATTATCCATCCCCATTGAACGGTGCTGATATGCAGGTCGTCCATGATAGAACCGCTGGCAGAAGAAAGCGCGATCCTGTCGAGAAAAGTGATCATGGATAGCAACGACAATACTAACAGTACCTGATATCTTTTTTTCATGTGAACTTTTTGTGCGGGGGTGAAGATAATTATGTTTTGCGATGTAGGTGAGGCGTGGGGCGTGAGTAGTGAGTGGTGAGTAGTGAGTGGGCAATGGTGAATGGTGAATTGGCAATGGTGAATTTTGAGTAAGGGGGGCATTTAAGTTTAAACCTTTTATATAAACAACACAATAAACGATCTGCCACTATTCACCATTCACCCCCAAACTCACTACTCACCACTCACCACTCACCACTCACGATTGACGATTCACGTCTCACGCATAAAACACAACAGGCATCGGGAACGCCGACGCCTGTTGTGTTATTGGATAATATCATTACTTAGAATGATACATCTATTCTGCCGAAGAGGTATCTTCCGTTAAAGCCGAACTGCTGTACACTTCTTGAATAAATGAATTGTCCGCCGTTGCTGTTTGCGGCAATACCGATTTTTTCAGGATAAATATCAAGCAGGTTGTTTGAACCTGCTGTAAGGGTAACAATTTTGTTGAGCTTGTAACTAACAGATAAATCTGTAACCACTCTTGCGCCATAACGTTGCTGGTTGGCAATTACATTACTTGCTTCAGTAACTTTTCCGAAATAGTTATTGCGGAGGAAGATGTTGAATTTATTGATGCTGTAATTCAAAGCAAGATTGGCTTTGGTATTTGGCACTACATTCTCTAAGTAAACCCTGCTGGAATTGCTGAAATAAGTGCTTTCTTTTCCTGCCAGTTTCTGAGAGGTATGGATTGGCCCTACCTGTTCTGTTTTAGTAAAGTTGGCAGCCAGGTCGGCACTTAAAGTACCCTTGCCTAATCTTGATTTATAAGAAACGATTATATCAAGTCCTTTGGTATCTGTGTTCAATGCATTGGCAAAGAATGAGGCGCCGGTAGCGTTAGCTAAAGACAACAACTGGTAGATTTCTTTATCTACCGCAGAAGCTGTTGGTGCGTTGCTTCCGGTAAACTGTCCGGTATAAATAACCCTGTCTTTGATATTGGTAAAGTAACCATCTACAGTCAGTTTTAATTTACCAAAGCTGCTGGTGAAGCCCAGGCTTACGCTATGAGATTTTTCAGGACTCAGTGCAGGAATACCCAGCAATTGTGCAGGGCGACTATCGTTGGTAAAGGTTCCCACTTCGGCAGCAACACCACTTGTAAATACTGTTGCAGTATTGGCATAAAAACGTTGTTGCAGCGATGGGGCGCGGAAACCGGTGCTTGCAGAACCACGGATGGTAAAGGTTTTATTCAGCTTATAACGCGCTGCAACTTTTCCGTTGGTGGTAGAGCCGAAATCGCTGTAGTTTTCGAAACGGATGGCTGCATCAACCAGGAATGCTTTGGTGAAATTAAATTCCGCATCGGCATAAATGCTTGCTGCCGTTCTGCTTGCACTTACTGCATTCTCAGGTCTGAAGCCGGGGAACACCTGAGCGCCACCCGGTCTTGGAGAACCATCGGGACCGAATACAGTATTAATAGTACCTCCAAAGTCGGGAATCAGGATGGGGTTACCGCCCTGGTCAATTCCCACCTGGCGGGTAAGGCCGTAGTTGGCGTATGAATTCTGGTCGCCGGCTTTGATCTGGTAGTTCTCATAACGGAACTCACCACCAAACGCGAGGTTGGTACCGCTTAACCAATCAAAAGCTTTGCTGATATCTACGTTGGTAGTGTTCTGTGTAAATTTAGGGCCACCCGCATTAAACCTTGTTGGTGAAGATTTACCAAGAGAGGCGTTCAATGAATTTTCGATACTGAAATCAAACTGGTTTTGTCCGAATGCATTGCTGAAGTCAACACTCCAGTCCTGCACTTTTCCGCGGATACCGATTACAAAAGAGCGGTCGTACACATCAGAACCAATATATGGCATAAAGCCGCGTGGATAGATCTCCAATACATTTCTAGACTCATGCGGGAAACGATAGAAACCGGCAGACCTGCCTTTTCTGTATCCAAAACCACCAAACGAATAGAATTCGGCGTTTTCAGAAACAGGGATAGATGCATTAAAAGCAAACTGGCCACTTCTGAATTGCGCCTGTCCAACAATCAGGCTGTAGTCTTTACGGGTAGTATTGGTTGCCAGCAGAAAAGAGTCTGACCTGTCTGCACCACCCGGATAGGTTTTATAAATAGCAGCGCCTGTTACACCGCCCCTGCTGGTTGGTTTACGGTCGTCGAACGAGCCGGAGAAATTGATGTATCCGCCTTTTGAACCAATGGGTAAACCATAGTTAAATGCGGCCTGTACGTTTTGGCCATCTTTAATTGTTTGTCCGTTGGTATTGGTATTGTAACCACCAGATGTAATAGAACCTGTTAATTTATTAACGGTTTTTTTCAGAACGATGTTGATCACACCTGCAATTGCATCGCTACCATATTGGGCAGAAGCGCCATCTCTCAAAATTTCAATTCTTTCGATAGATGAAACAGGAATGGCATTTAAATCGGTACCAACACTACCTCTTCCTAAGGTTCCGTTCACGTTTACAAGGGCAGAGTTGTATCTTCTTTTGCCATTCACCAATACCAGAACCTGATCTGGCCCTAAACCGCGGAGCGAAGCCGGATCAACGTGATCGGTTCCGTCGGCCAGCGATTGTGTGTTTGAGGTAAAAGACGGGGCGGCAAAGTTCAGGATCTGGTTCAGGTTAACCTGTGCGCCAACACCGGCCAGCTTTTTAATATCCAGCACATCAATAGGAACGGTTGTTTCCAACTGAGTTCTGGGTGTTGAGCGGCTTCCCAATACCACTACTTCGTTTAAACCGGAGCTGGAAGCAAGGTCAAAATCAAATACTACTGTCTGGCCTGCAGTTACTGTAACTGTTTTTGTTTGTGTTTCGTATCCGGTATAAGAAGCAACAATAGTATGTTTTCCGGGAGCCACAGATAAGGTGTAGGCGCCTTTTGCATCTGTAGTAACACCTGTTTTACCAACACTTACTGTGGCGTCGGCCAGGGTGTTGCGGTCTCCTTTAACTGTTCCTTTAATAACAGCCGTTTGGGCTGCAGCTTGTAACGATATCAGTGAGAACAACACGAATAACGTTTTTAACAAGTGGTAACTCTTCATGGTAAAAATGGTTTTGTTGTACCGGTGCGGCATTGTTTTAGCCGGTCGGTTAATCAATAAATAAATAAAAATCTGGGTAGTTTTTGTGTTGTAGTGTAACTCAATAACGCATCAACATCGATGCAGGAAAATACTTGCCATGGAAAAATTTTTCGAACGATTGCCTGTAAACATGGCGCAAATGTAGGGTGGTTTTATTAATCTACCAAATAGATAGACTTTATTGGTTGACCGGAGGCCGCCAACAGGGATAAGCGGAGTATTCTCCAGGCAATTACCAAAACCCAAAGCCGGAATACTTTTCAGATCTGATTTAGATGAAAAATTAACATAAAACCGTTCTGTTACTGCCCCTAAATACCTGTGTTTGGGCGTAACTTTGCGGCGTTCCAAACAATTAGCCTCTTTGGGTGTTTTATATAACGAAAGACAGATTGGAACAGATTCAGGAACAATTACAAATTATAAAAAAAAGTAAAATGGCATTAGTTGGAAAAAAAGCACCGTCTATATCAGCGGCTGCGGTTATCAATGGCGTAGAGATCGTTGAAAATTTTAGTTTGGATCAGTTTATCGGAAAGAAACACGTGATACTGTTCTTCTATCCAAAGGATTTCACTTTTGTTTGTCCTACTGAACTCCATGCATTTCAGGCAAAATTAGCCGAGTTTGAGAAAAGGGGCACAGCGGTGATCGGCTGTTCTACCGATACGGAAGAAACACATATGGCATGGTTAACCACACCAAAAAATCAAGGTGGCATCCAGGGTGTAACCTTCCCTATTATTGCAGATACCTCAAAAGTTATCTCGATGAACTTTGGCGTGCTGGGTGGCGAGTATGCATTTAATAATGATACAAAGCAGTGGTCGTTCAACGGATCGCCTATCGCTTTCCGTGGTACTTTCCTGATTGATAAGGAAGGTGTTGTTCGTCACGAAACCATCAATGATTTCCCTTTGGGTAGAAATATCGACGAATACCTCCGTCTGATTGATGCGCAATTACACGTTGAAGAGTACGGCGAGGTTTGTCCGGCCAACTGGAACCAGGGTAAAACGGCTATGGTAGCTACTCATGACGGTGTTGCGGAGTATCTCTCGAAAAATTAAGATTGTGGGATAATGAACTGTTTAAGAGGATCAGCTTTTGTTGGTCCTCTTTTTTTTGCCACAGAATACACAGATTAGCACAGATGTGTTAATGGTAGTCGTCAACTCCGTCTACGATGGTGCCGTAGTCAACCAACAACTCTTCTCCTTTTGCAATATCGCGGAGGGTTTCAAAATATTCGCCATCGTTAACAGAGATAATATTTGGGGTATTGGAATGATTGAGGTAATTGGCCATATCCATCACCTTGCAACCATGATCGGGAATAAAATAATGTTCCGAATTGTAGAGGTAATAGGTTTCAACCAGATTTTTTGAATGGGCGGGTAATTGTTCCACCTCTTCAAAACTAAGTTTTAACCAACCACCGGTATTTTTTGAAAAAATGGTTTTGCAACCTTTCTTAATATCGCAAACAGCAAACACGCCAATACCATGTACGGGCGAGGGTTGAAGCGCCACCCATGTTTCGTGTTGTAACTCGTGCAATAATTCTTCTTTTGTCATAGCTGACTTTGTTATAGATCTGCTGGTCTGCTGGAAAGCGGACAGGAAATAATACTGTTCTCCGCAATCAACTGGGCTATCAGGCTTGTCCAGCCGCTTTGATGACTGGCTCCCAAACCGGTTCCTTTATCGCCATGAAAATATTCATAGAACAAAACAAGGTCTTTGTTTTCGGGCTTGCTGTAAAAGCTATTTTGCTCTCCGTGCAATTTTCGGTGCTGCTTTTCATCCAGCTCAAACAAACTGATCACCCGTTTTGATAATTCGTTGGCTATACTGTTCAGGTCCATAAAAATACCTGAGCCGGTAGGGTATTCGATGCTGAGATCTGCATCATAAAATTCACCAAACTTCTTGATACTTTTTATGATCAGGTAATTGATAGGCATCCACACCGGGCCGCGCCAGTTACTGTTACCACCAAAGAAATCAGAAGTAGAATCGCCGGGATCGTATTGAATAGAATAAGTCTGTCCTTCAATATTAACCGAATACGGATTTGCCTCATGGTATTTTGATAATGCCCTGATACCGCCTTCCGATAAAAACTCTGTTTCATTCAACAATCTTTTTAATAAGGCGATCAATTTGTTTTTCGGGATCAGGGAGATCAGCATTTTTTCTTCATCGGCTACCTCTTCGTTGGGCCAGAACTTTTTATTTTTTAAACGATACTGTTCAAACCAGTTGATGCGCTTTGTAAAGTCCTGTAATTTTTGCAACACTTTTTTATCGATGATAGAAACAGCGAAAAGTGAAGTAAGGCCTACGATAGATTGAATGCGTAACTGGATGGTTGTATTGTTTGGCAACCCCAGTGTATCATAAAAGAACTGGTCTTCTTCATTCCACAGACCCAGTTGATTAAGCGCTTCGGCAATTAATACAAAATGCTCGAAGAATTTAGTGGCGCTGTCTTCAAAAGCCGGATCTTCCATGGCTATTTCAATGGCAATATCCATCAGGTTCAGCGCATACATGCCCATCCAACTGGTGCCATCGGCCTGTTCTAATTTAGCTTCACTGTGTAACTGGATGTTGCGGTTAAACACACCAATATTATCCAATCCCAAAAAACCCCCTTCAAACATATTATTACCGTTAGGGTCTTTCCGGTTGATCCACCAGGTAAAGTTGATGATGAGTTTATGAAATACTTTTTTAAGAAAATTAATATCTCCTTTACCCGTTTTACTTTTTTCGATCTGGTAAACCTGCAATGCAGACCATGCCTGTACCGGCGGATTTACATCGCTGAAATTCCACTCGTACGCGGGCAGTTGCCCATCTGGTTTCATGTACCACTCGCGCATGATGAGGGTGATCTGGTGTTTGGCAAAAGTGGGGTCGATCATTGCCATGGGTACACAATGAAAAGCAAGGTCCCATGCGGCATACCAGGGGTACTCCCATTTATCGGGCATTAAAATGATATCCTGATTTTTAAGATGTTGCCAGTCGCAGTTGCGCCCTTTGGCGCGTTGGTCGCTCACATGCGCAATACCATCAGATTCGGTTAACCAGCGTTCAATATCATAATAATAATATTGTTTACTCCAAAGCAGGCCCGCCAATGCCTGGCGCTGAATATTTTTAAGATCGTCTGAAGCGGTGGCAGGCAGAATTTCATTGTAAAATTCGTCGGCTTCCAGTTTTCTTTGTTCAAAAATATCTGTGAAGCCTTTGGTAAAAGGAGACTCCATCAACACATCGCTTAAACGAAGGTAAAGGGTTTCAGACTGGCCGCCTTTAATGTTATATTGATACACCGGCGCAAACTTGGTTCCGCATTTTTTATTGCGAAGCGCTTCCTTGTTTTTATTTTCAATGATGGCATCATGAAAAGCGTCTTTTACAAAAATGTCGGCATTCTTTGTGCCGAATAATTTTTCTGTATTGGTTTCATTTTCTGTAAAAAAAGCATCGGTTGGTTTGGGATAATAGAGATAGTAATCGCCCAGCCTCTCGTGCATGGCTTTTACCATCAGATCTTTATTAACCGCACGGATAGATGGTTTTTTATCCTGCCCGCGCGATTGCCACCTGTTAAAAAACCAAAGTGTAGGTAAAACCGTGATGGGTGCCGCTTCTGTGCCGCGGTTGATGATCTCTATTTTTATGCCGACATCTTTTTTATTAACCTTGGCATAGGTGATAAATACATCAAAATATTTATTATCGTCAAAAATGCCCGTGTCAAGAATTTCATATTCTGGCTCGAGTTTGCTTCTTTCTTTGTTTTTATCAATCAGTTCCTGGTAAGGGAAGGCTTGCTGCGGATACTTGTACAGCATCTGCATATAATAGTGCGAAGGGGTATTGTTTAAATAATAATAGAGTTCTTTTACATCCTCTCCATGATTACCTTCTTTATTACCCAGTCCGAATAAACGTTCTTTTAAAATATTGTCTTTACCGTTCCAGAGTGATATGGCAAAACACAGGTTCCCAAAAAAATCACAGATACCGCCTATGCCATCTTCGCCCCAACGGTAAGCCCGGGAATGAGAATGGTTAAAGGGAACATAATTCCATGCATCGCCATTTTCGCTGAAATCTTCACGAACCGTGCCCCATTGCCGTTCTGATAAGTAAGGCCCCCACTGTTCTAAAGGAATTTTCTTGGTACTGTTTGCTTTTAGCCGTTGCTCCTCTGCTGTCATATTGGCCTCTAAATTAAAAGAGGTATAACAGAAGATGTAAAATATTTATTCAGGTAGCGTTTGTATGTAATATGATAGAATAGCTGCCTGTATCCGTCAAAGCCTGCTTTTGGTTACCAAAACGAGTATTTCAGCTATCATAAACCACCTGGTAGGTGCAAACCCTGTTCTTTAGCAGTTTCCCATAAGCTGATAAAATACATTCTTATCCATGACAATTATCATACCTCCCGCAAGTATACCCCGTTAATTTTAGGGTATTAAAAAATTATAATATGGCAAAAAAGATCAGTACAAAGAAATACGTTTACTTCTTTGGCGCCGGCAGGGCCGACGGAAATGAATCCATGAAAAATTTATTGGGTGGTAAGGGCGCCAATCTTGCAGAGATGGCAGGTCATCCCAAACTCAAATTACCGGTTCCTCCCGGTTTCACTATTTCTACAGATGTATGTACTTATTATTATGATCATAAGCACACGTATCCTGCAGTATTACAAACACAGGTTAATACGGCCCTGGGTGAAATAGAAAAGATTACAGGAAAAAAATTCGGAGATGTAAATAATCCGCTCCTTTTATCAGTTCGCTCCGGTGCCAGGCGCAGTATGCCGGGTATGATGGACACCGTGCTGGATATTGGTTTGAACGATAATACCATCAAAGGATTGATCAAACAATCGGGAGATGAGCGTTTTGCTTTTGACGCCTACCGCAGACTGGTGATGATGTATGCCGACGTGGTGATGGAAAAAGCAAGTGGCATTGAACCAAAGAATGGCAAAGGCATCCGCAAAGTGCTGGATGAAAAATTAGAAGCCATCAAACATAAAAAAGGCTATAAATCTGATACTGACCTTACCGTTCCTGAGTTAAAGGAACTGGTGAAAGAATTTAAGGTTACTGTGAAAAAGGTACTGGGCAAACCATTCCCCGAAGATCCGCTGGAGCAGTTATGGGGTGGTATTGGCGGTGTATTTGGTAGCTGGAACGGAAAACGTGCCATTGAATACCGCCGCATTGAAAAAATTCCTGACGAGTGGGGTACCGCTGTAAACGTGCAGGCAATGGTATTTGGAAATATGGGCGAGGATAGCGCCACCGGTGTTGCTTTTACCAGGAACCCCGGCACAGGCGAAAATAAATTCTACGGCGAATACCTGGTAAATGCACAGGGAGAAGATGTGGTGGCCGGTATCAGAACACCAGCACCTATTAATGCCTATTCTAAAAACGACCATAGCAAAAATTTAGACACACTTGAAAAAGTAATGCCTAAGGCATACAAAGAGTTGAACAGCTTCCAGGAAAGACTGGAGAAACACTATAAAGACATGCAGGACATTGAGTTTACCATTGAAAAAGGCAAACTCTATATGTTACAATGCCGTGTAGGTAAACGCAATGGTGTAGCGGCTGTACGGATGGCAACAGAAATGTTTACCGAAAAACTGATTGATGCCAAAACCGCTATCATGCGTGTTGGACCCAACCAGTTGGTAGAACTGTTGTTGCCAATGCTTGATCCAAAAATTGAAGCAGTAACCAAGGCCATTGCCAAAGGTTTGCCTGCGGGTCCGGGCGGCGCTAAAGGCCGTGTGGTATTTTCTTCTGCAGAAGCAGTAGAATGGGCCTCAAGGGGAGAAAAAGTGATCCTTGTAAGAGAAGAAACTTCTCCTGAAGATGTAGACGGTATGCACAAATCGCAGGCTATCTTAACAACCAAAGGGGGCATGACCTCTCACGCAGCCCTTGTAGCAAGAGGTTGGGGTAAATGCTGTATTGTAGGTTGTACCGATATTGAAATTCACAGCGATACCAAAACCTTTAAAGCGAAAGATGGTGCTGTTGTAAAAGAAGGCGATATAATTACATTAAACGGAACCAGAGGACTGGTGTATAATGGAGATATGCCGCTGGTGGCCATTGATCTTAATAAGAACAAATCTTACAAAAACCTGATGGTATTGGTTGACAAGATCAAGCTGATAGGTGTAAGAACCAATGCCGAAACACCACAGGATGCTGCACAGGCTATGGCATTTGGTGCAGAGGGTATTGGCCTCTTCCGTACAGAACACATGTTCTATGGTGAAGGAAGTGAGCAACCGCTGTTCCTGCTTCGTAAGATGATAATGAGTAAAACAGAACCGGAACGCCGCAAAGCATTGAACGACCTGTTTGTGTTTGTTAAGAAAGATATCAAAAACACTATGCAGGTGATGAAAGGTAACCCTGTTACCATCCGCCTGCTGGATCCGCCACTGCACGAGTTTGTACCACATGATGTTGCAAAACTGCAGGAGCTGAGTAAGGAACTGGGCATCAGCATGAGCGTATTGCGCAGAAGGGTGCTGGCCCTGCACGAGAACAACCCAATGCTTGGCCACCGTGGTGTAAGGCTGGGTGTTAGCTATCCGGAGATCACCGAAATGCAGATCAGGGCTATCCTGGAAGCAACAGCAGAAATCATCAAATCAGGTAAAAAAGCATTCCCCGAAATCATGGTTCCTGTTACCTGTACCGTTAATGAGTTAACACATCAGAAAGCAATTGTTGACAGGGTTTATAAAGAAGTATGTGAAAGACTGAAAGTGAAAAGCATTCCATATTTATATGGTACCATGATCGAAATTCCGAGAGCAGCCCTGCTGGCAGATAAAATGGCCCAGGTAGCAGATTTCTTCAGCTTTGGAACAAACGATTTAACACAGATGAGTTTTGGTTTCAGCCGCGATGATGTGGGCGGATTCTTACCAAATTATATGGATCAGAAAATTCTGCCCGATGATCCTTTCCAAACCATCGACCAGGAAGGTGTGGGCGAACTGATCAAATTAGGAACAGACCGCGGACGCAAAACAAAACCAAAACTGAAAGTAGGTATTTGCGGCGAACACGGTGGTGATGCAGAAAGTGTAAAATTCTGTCACCGCATAGGCATGAACTATGTAAGCTGTTCTCCGTTCCGTGTGCCTATTGCAAGACTGGCTGCGGCACAGGCTGCTGTTCAGTATGGCAAAGTAAAATAACCTGGATGTAGCGAACAGATATTAAATATGCAGAGAGTTTTAGGGAAACGATAACCTGCGAAATCAGGCAATATCCACAAAGCCACTCCCCCAACCGGGAGTGGTTTTTATTATGTATGGTGTTGTGTAATTAAGGAGCACAACAGATAAATAATATCATTTAAATTATTGCGTTTAAACACATAGTTACATAGGTCAGGAAACAGGGCGGATAGTTGAAAGGCTATGTTTCTTTTTGTTTTACCTATGAACCTATGTGTTTCAAAAAACGATTTTAATAATGCACAATACCTTAATTAATAAGATTCCTGCTCTGAAGGGAAATCATTGTTCTTTACATCGGAGATATATTGTTTTACTGCGCCGGTAACCTGGTTGTGTAATTGTAAGTATTGCCGCAGAAACCTTGGTTTGAATTCTGTATTAATGCCAAGCATATCATGCATTACCAAAACCTGTCCGTCGCAATATTTTCCGGCACCGATGCCGATAGTGGGAATATGAACAAGCGCTGTTACTTCTTTAGCTAATGTGGCAGGTATTTTTTCGAGCACTACTGCAAAGCATCCTGCTTCTTGCAGAAGCTGAATATTTTTTCTCAACGCATCGGCCTCAGGTTCATTGGCGGCGCGCACGGCGTAGGAGCCAAACTGGTAAATACTTTGCGGTGTTAAACCGAGATGACCCATTACCGGGATGCCGGCTTTTACAATGGCCGTTACACTGTCTATCACTTCTTCGCCGCCTTCCAGTTTAATGGCATGCGCACCTGTTTCTTTCATGATGCGGATAGCAGAAGATAAGGCAAGGGAAGAGTTGGATTGATAAGAACCAAAAGGAAGATCAACCACCACCAGCGATCTTTCTACACCCCGCACCACACTTTGCGCATGATAGATCATTTGGTCAAGTGTGATGGGTAATGTGGTTTCATGCCCCGCCATCACATTGGCAGCACTATCGCCAACCAGTATCACATCTATCCCGCACTGATCAAACATTTTTGCAAACGAATAATCGTAGGCTGTAAGCATGGATATTTTTTGCTGCTGCTTTTTCATCTGCTGCAGTGTATGGGTGGTGATTTTCTTAGCTTCTTTTTGTACCGACATCTGAATGAATTTTAGAGATGAATAATAACTGAATATGGCTCTGCTTAGAATAAAACATATTCAGATGTCCTGTTATCCGATATACAAAGGAACAACATTGGCGCAAATGGGGCTTACTATAAAAGTAAATTATCAATTAACCGCACTCCTTCCATCCATGCTGCGGCAATGGCTACATATTTATTCCCGGGTGTATAATTGTTTGCAGGCAATAAGTTTTCTGCATGAACAACAGTTATATATTCCACTTTCTCAAAACCATTATCAAGCAAAAATTGCTTTGCCTTATCCCGCAGTAATACAAGGTTTTCTGTTTGGTATTGATCTTTCATTGTTTGAAGCGCCCGGTATAAAGCCACTGCTTTATCCCTGCCTTCGGCACTTAACCGGCTGTTACGGCTGCTGAGAGCCAGTCCGGAAGCTTCTCTTACGGTAGCCACCTGGTGAAAACTGATATGTGGCCTGTTGGTTAGTAACAACAGTTTTTGTACCACCATGCATTGCTGAAAATCTTTTTGCCCCATCCAGAGATCGTGGGCAGGAACAATGTCCAGTAACCTGTCCATCACCATACAAACCCCCTGGAAATGGCCGGGCCGGTGTTGCGCTTCCCATATCTCATCCAATAAACCCAGATCATACACTTTGTTTTGATAATCCGGTGGGTATATTTCTGTAACGGGTGGAAGAAAAAGTATATCGCAACCGGCAGCGGTTAGCTGTTCAATATCGTGTTCTGTATTGATGGGATATTTTTCAAAGTCTTTGGGATCATTAAATTGTGTGGGGTTTACAAAAATGCTGCAAATGGCAATATGATCCTCTAACCTGCTTCTATTGATAAGTGCAAGATGCCCCTCGTGCAGGCTACCCATGGTTGGCACAAACCCGATCCGATAATGTTGGAATTGGGACATGCACGCTTTCATTTCAGACACGGTTCTGATAATCTGCATTGTACTTGTTTAAGGGAACAAAACTAAAGGAACTGAAAGCAAATAAAGCCTATAAAAAATTGATTAAATACGGGAACCAGAAATTTATGTGAAACTGACCGTTCGGGGGATAAAAAAACTATTGTATTACGCCAAATCTTGTTCCGATATAAAAAGAAAAACCACTAACATTACCACCTTGTACTCTGGCGGGAGATATCCAGTAGGATCCATCCAGAAAAATGGTTTGAAAAAAACTGGATCGGGTAGTATAGGCCAATCTTGTTCCGGCTCTTGCAAAAATATTGCTTTTTCTAACTACATCCTGAGTTATAATTGTTGAACCGGGGTCAACAGTAACCCTTGGTTCGCCTATGTTCAAATACCCGCCACCGCCATAAAATGAGCTAAACCATTTATGGTTTTTGAAATAAACATTTCTCCCCCCATTTAAACCCAATAGTAACAAAGAGCTATTGGTGTTTTGGAATAAAAAAGACGAATTTACATCTTTGATCTGCTGGTCGTATTTAAGGGCATTAAAATCGAGAACAAACTGGCCAAACCAATTATCTTTTAGAGACAATTCAACCCCCGAATTAAAGGTAACTGTAGATTTAAATGCTTTGCCAAAATTTCCCTGAGCATTAATCAAACCGGCTGCTGTAGTAAAAAATATTTTCCCTTTATCCTGGGCGCGAGTTGTTATTGTTGATGAACACATTAAGATCAGCAAGAATGCTGCATGTTTTCGGTACATACTATTTTTTTTCTTTTGGTTGAAAAAGGTTAAACAATAATAGTCCCAGTATTGCACCATACAGGGTCATTCTAATGGGACTTGACTGGATATAGCAATTGCCTGATGCACATCCGATGTAATACCAGTACAAAAAACCGGCTACTGATCCAACAAAAAAACCAGAAATGGTGAGCAGGTTACTTTTTATTAACTGTTTCATAATGCTATTTAACTATATCACATTGTACCAAAACGGCGTGCTCATATAAATCAAGATCCATGTTATAGGTATTGCCTGCGGTTATTACCCCTTTTACTTTTATGATATCTCCTGTTTTTAACGAAGCAATATTTGAAACAGCCTGTTTTAGCAAAGTGGCATTAACGCCAACTTTAGCACCTTCATCTTTTAAGATAATGACTGTTTCTCCGTTTTGATTAATAGAGATACGGTTAACATGACCTTCAATAATGAGTATTTTGGAATTTCCATCACTTGAAAGATATTTGGCATTTGCCGCAGAAGCATTTTTGGTAAACTCATCAGTGAGGTCCTTTACTTTCAACTCGGCGTCTGCTTTTGAAGCCCGTACATTGCGATGTGGCATAAACCACAAATAAGTAGCTACACTGGAAGCGATACCAAATATTGATAGTATTAAAAGCGATGTTATTTTTTTTGATTTAGCGGTCATAAATGTGAATTTTATTTAGTGTGCTTTCTGTATTTCATTTCAACGCAATGACGTTTGTGTGGATAAGACCTTACAGACACTTCAATTTTTGTAATAAAAACGTTATGTGATGATTCTATATGTGAACTACTATTTATATAAACAAGATCATCGGCATACAAATGATATATTTGATCTTAAGCAGCTGATAAATAAATCAGCAGGCCGGTTAGTTTTATCCGAATAATTTTACCATTTGTATGATATTGGAACACAAAAAATATGAACTGTTTGGAAAGATCCTTTTTGAAAAAATGATCATCATTCCGCCTTTCAAAAAGAGTACGATGCTTTCTGATGAAGCCTGTTTCCTGCACATGCTTGAAGGAGAATACACGTCCGTTTCTGAAAACGGCACCATAAAAACGGCGGCAAAAGAATCTTTGCTGATGAAATGTGGTAATTATCTTAGCCGGTTTCCTGTTTCTGCCGGCGCAAAAAAATATGAAACAATTGTAGCTCATTTTTCGGCAGATGTATTGAAGAAAATATATAATAATGATATCCCCGGGTTTCTTAAACAATCAAATCCGGAGACCCCGGTTACAGGGATGACAAAAGTTCCGGACGATCTGCTTCTTCAGAAATACATTGATGGGCTTCTTTTTTATTTTGAAAATCCCGGCATCGTTACGGAAGAACTGCTTGTTTTAAAATTAAAGGAACTTATGTTGTTGCTTAGCCAAACAAAAGAAGCGCCTCTTGTTCACCAGATATTGGCAAGCCTGTATTCGCCGGTAAATTATTCGTTCAGAGAGGTGGTTGACGCTCATCTTTTTTCAAGTCTCTCCATTACAGAGCTGGCACAGTTAACTAACCTCAGCGTTTCATCTTTCAAAAGAAGATTTGAAAAAGTATATGGCGAAAGTCCTGCAGGATATCTGAAAACAAAAAAATTAGAAAAAGCAGCAGAGCTATTGTTGGCAACAGATAAAACGATGAATGATATTGCCATTGAATGCGGGTTTGGCAGTTTATCTAATTTTTCAAAAAGCTTTCAGAACAAATACCATACAGCGCCCACCCGCTACAGGTTGAGCCAAAAAAACAAATCAATGAACTAATCCGCAAAACACCGGCTGTTTCTATTTCCCAGCTTTGCATTATTAATTAATGCAAAACAGACTACCAATGGGAAAGCCAGCAAAAATTACTGCAGACATTATTATTAACGCCCCGCACCACAGGTTGTGGGATGTTCTTTTTAACAGATTCGGCGACACCTTCCTTTACAATCCTAACCTGGTGGGTTCACATTTCACGAAAAATAATTCAGGAGAACTGGGTTGCGAGCGGGAATGCCGCCTTGATGCCAAAACCTATATCCGCGAAACCATTGTTCAGGTTAACCACTTAAAGAATTTTACCCTTGATGTAACCGGTGGCAATATGCCCATGGTTAAAGACATGCGGGTAGAGGTTAGATTAGAATCCGTAGCAGCCGGAACCACCAAAGTTGTACTGCATGCAGTAATTACAACTAGCCCTTCCTTCATGAGTGTGCTGATGAAAAGCGTGTTTAAACAAAAGCTTTTGAATATGCTGGTCGGATTAAAATACTATCTCGAAACAGGAAGGCCTGTTACTAAAAAAACATTTAAACCGGTTTACAACAGGTATAAAAGATTGGCCTTTAATCAATCATTTTCTTAATAGCGTAAAACAATCAGAATGAAAAATCAAAACGAAGTTTACAAATTTACATTATCGCCGGTAGGCATTGATACGGCTGATGCCAGAGCCAGGGTATTGCTGGAGGGTGCGCAGAAACAAATGGGTGCCATACCCAACATGTACGCAAACATGGCCAATTTTTCGGCTATGTTCGAAATTTATTCCTCAGGCTATGGTTTGTTTAGGCAGGAAGGTGGATTTACACCTCCTGAACAGGAGGTAGTATTTCTTACCATCAGTAAAGAAAATAGCTGTGCGTACTGTTTAGCCGCACACAGCGTTGTGGCCGATATGAAGAGTAAAGTGCCCGTTGCCGTAACGGATGCCATCAGAAACGGAACAGAAATTCCGGATGAAACATTAAAAGCGTTATCATTATTTACCGCTGTAATGGTAAACAAAAAGGGAAAACCATCTGTTGCAGACGTTAAAGCTTTTTTGAGCGCAGGATTTACCGAACAGCATATATTGTCTATCATACTTGCTATTGCGGTTAAAACCATCAGCAACTATTCCAACCATATTTTTCATACACCGGTTGATCCAATGTTTAAATCGAGAGAGTGGAATGAAGTGAATTAAACAACACCGGGTCGCAGTTTTTGTAAGTAAGAAGAATGTTAAATTTGAACCGGATCCCGTTAAGGGGTTCGGTTTTTTATAAACCGGCAGGGTATTGGAATAAAGAATAAAATCATTTCAATTGTAAGGAAAATCCATTTGCACAGTCTAAAAGATAAAAATGAAAAGAAAAATAGTCATATCTGCACTACTGCTCAGCGCCACTGTTTTAGGACTTGCTTTTATTTCTACAAACAATGACGACGAAAAAGCGAAGGGGGGCATACAGTTTATGGAATCAAACTGGCAAAAAGCGAAAGAAGAAGCAAAAAAACAACATAAACTCATTTTCCTGGATGCTTATGCTACATGGTGTGGCCCGTGCAGGATGCTGAAAAAGCAGACCTTCCCGAATAAGGAGGCTGGAGATTTCTTTAATAAGAACTTTATTAATGTGGCCATGGATATGGAGAAAGGTGATGGACCGGCTCTTTCGGAACAGTTCAGGATAGAGGCATATCCAACATTGATCATTGCCGATGAGTCTGGTAATGCAATTACTTATACAAAAGGATTTATAGAACCCAAACAGTTGATCGAATTTGGACAATATGGACTCTCGCTCAAGAAAAAACCGTAAAAAATTTTGGGTTAGTTGCAGGAGCAGGAATTATCTTTCACAAAACAGACTATAAAATGAGCAGGTATTATTGTTGTATAAATAGTTGCCAAAGAAAAAAATCGCCCAAAACCTTCTGGACTATTTGTAACATTAAATCCATGATCTCAGTAGTGGTTATTGTTTACTGGATAATTTCCGGATTTATTCGTGGGTAAAGAAAATATAAAAAGAATCAGATCTTCTAAATTTAAACCCTTCTTTAATTTTTATGATGAACGGAAAAAACTTTTGTAAGGTTTTTTTAAAATATCAGTCATTGTAAAAAAACTTATGAAAAAAATTACTTTTTTATTTTGCCTTACAGGTATAATAGCCGGCAGTCTGCATGCACAAACAAAGTATATAGCAAGATCCGGCCAGGCAACTATTTTCTCTCATACTCCTGCAGAAGATATTCGCGCCACAAATAATACTGTAACAGGTATCATTAATGCAGGTACAGGTGATATTGCTATTTCAGTTCCGGTGCAAAGTTTTCAGTTTGAAAAAGCGCTTATGCAGGAGCATTTCAACAATTCAAATTTTATGGACTCAAAACAGTTCCCTAGAATTTTACTAAAAGGTAAAATAGCAAACCTTGCTACAGTTGACCTGTCTAAGAATGGCAGTTATGAGGCAGTAATCGCCGGTGATCTTACCATAAAAGGCATCACAAAACCGGTATCGGGAAAAGCAACAATTAAAATAGTTAATGGTAAACTGACCGTTAACAGCAACCTGATTGTAAAAGAAATCAGTTCGTATGGTGTGGGTAAACCTAAAGGGAAAATGAAAAATAATGTGGCAGAAGATATACAGGTTACTTATTCTGCCAGTTATGAAAATGGAGACGAGTAATAATATGTTCATGTAAAGAAAAAGCTGCACATGTTATGCATGTGTGGCTTTAATATCTTAAAATCCAAACAACAAATATTTCTTGTATTTGTTTCTAAAACAAAAGACTGAAATCACGCTGTTATTAACTATTATAGTCATTTAACAAAGTAGGTTAATACTGTTTTTATTCGTTACTTAGAGTATGCTACTAAAAGATAAAAAGGTTCTTGTTGGTATTACGGGCAGTATTGCTGCGTATAAGGCTATTGTGCTTGTACGTTTATTAATTAAGGCCGGAGCAGAAGTAAAAGTGGTGATGACGCCCGCTGCAAAAGAATTTGTTTCTCCCCTTGTATTATCGGTACTCTCAAAAAATAAAGTAGCCATCGACTGGCATGAGCAGTACGAATGGAACAATCATGTAGCACTGGGCCGATGGGCCGATGTAATGTTGATTGCACCACTTAGTTGCAACACTTTATCTAAAATGGCAACCGGTGGTTGTGATAATTTATTACTTGCTGTTTATTTATCTGCCACCTGCCCTGTTGTGGTTGCACCATCTATGGATGAAGACATGTGGCATCATGCTTCCACCAGAAAGAACCTTGAATTGTTGAAAGAATATGGCGTTGCTGTAATAGAAGTTAATAACGGCGAACTGGCCAGTGGATTAGTTGGAGAAGGAAGAATGGCAGAACCCGAAGAGATCATCAATTACCTGGTTGAATACTTTTTTCGATCATCAGTTCTTGCGGGGAAAAAAGTGCTGGTAACAGCCGGACCAACATATGAACCGATAGACCCTGTTCGTTTTATCGGCAACAGGTCGTCTGGTAAAATGGGTTTTGCATTGGCAGAAGCTTTTTACCTGCAGGGCGCAGAAGTAATATTGGTTACAGGCCCTACCAACCTGCAAACTGTTTATAAAGGGCTTGATGTGGTTCGTGTGCAAACAGCCGCCCAAATGTTTGCTGCCTGCGATGAACAACGGGATGCGGATATTATTGTAATGAGCGCTGCGGTTGCAGATTATGCGCCGGCAAGTGCGGCCGACCAGAAAATTAAGAAAACAGATGCTTCAGCCAACATCATTTTGCATCATACAAAAGATATTTTACACCACCTGGGATCACAAAAAAAGAAAGGCCAGTTTGTGGTAGGCTTTGCGCTTGAAACGGAGAATGAAAAAGAAAATGCCATCCAAAAATTAAACAAGAAAAATCTTGATTGCATTGTTCTGAACTCGTTGAACGATAAAGGTGCAGGCTTTGAAAAAGACACCAACAAGATCAGTATTATTGACAGGGATGGTGTAATTGAATTTGATACCCAATCCAAGAAAGAAGTAGCGGCCGATATTGTTAACTATGTAATGAAACATTGTTAGATAGTGCTATGTTAATCGTGAGTTGTCAGTAGTGAGTTAATTACTTACTAAAGTGTTGTGCTATTAAATACAGCAGTACATTGGGTTGCAATAAGAGAGAAACGAAGAAAAAAAGTTAAAAAAGAACTTACGGAGGCGCTTCTTTTCTTCGGTCCTTCTACTATAGAACTTGATTCTTTGTCATTGATAATCAGACCGAAGAAATTGAAGGTTCTATTAATAGAAACATAACATCTTAGGTTTATATGGACACTTTTATTGGAGCCCATCTCTGTGAAACTCCAAATCTCTGAGCTCTCTGTGTTGAAAAAAACTGATGTTATCGCGTGCTTTTTTTCAACACAGAGAGCTCAGAGGAAAAGAGTTTCACAGAGGGTTATAGGCACAAACACTCAGAATTTTATTTTTTGCGACTAATAATTAAACCGATAAAAAATGAAGGTTCTAGTAATCGAAACATAACGCTTTAGATTATATGAACACTCTTATTGAAACATCTTTTAAAGAGTCTTGTTATTAAAAATCGTCAGTTATATTAGTTGAAACATCGCTCGAAGGAATATATAATGACTCTGCGTAAACTCTTTTACTCTGCGGCTCAGCGGTGAAAGCCCCTTGCTTAATCGCCAATTTGCTTTAATCAACTGATTCAATTCACCGCAGAGAGCAGGAGATGCAGAGATTGCGCAGAGAACTTTTAGCTACATTAACTTGCCTTAATAGCGCAACACGTTACTTACTACTCATAAATTAGCGGCAGTTCAAGCTTAACATAACACAAGGATGGCTTAAAGAAACAATGCAATAGCAGAGAATCACGCAGATAATTTTTCTTCAGTTCTTGCCTGTTTACCGGCAAAACGCGGCCTGATAACCCAGCTTTGTTTATTTTGTTTGCGCATAACAAGCCAGTAAAAAAAGAACAGCGTAGTGGTGGTGGTAATGGCAGTAAGGCTCCACTCGGGTAATACGTTCCTTAGGTTAATCAGCAGACCGTCATCGGCAAATTTTCCAAAACCAAATAATGCAGGAATCCTGAACCAGTAATAACAGGAAACACCCGCTGCAGCAAAAATGCTGATCAATTTCCGTTCGGATGATGGCTTAACAATCATTGACAGCAGCAGGTACAAAACAAACGTTGTTGAAAAACCAAGCCACGGCATCTGGTAAACACCAATGAATGTGCTGAATGTTAGGTTTGTTATTTCATCGGGCACATGAAACCATCCCCAGATAAAACCAGGTAGCCCGCCAATAATAAGCAGTCCGGCTAATTCCTGATGGATCGTTTTCCTTGCCAATCCCGGATGAATATTGGGTGTTGAATCGGGGCAGGGAACAACGCAGTTCTGGCATTGATCGCAATGCGCATTGGGCATAGAGAGCAACACATTGCCGCCATATAGTTTTTCAACAGGGTGTACGGGACACAGGCCGGAACACCAGGCACTTTTCCATTCGTAAAAGAAACCCATGATTATTCCAACAACGGCCAGTGAGATGATGAGTATGGCTGTTGCCATTCCGTTATTATTAAATACTGCATGCCGCAAAGGAACAATGGCAAATAGAGTAAATACGGCAATCAGGTTAAGTTTCCCCAATTGCTTAGCCGTTAATTTTTTTCTTTTTGATAATCCTTTATGACGGGGATAGAGAATGGTGGTTGCCAAAGGGCAAACATTTCTCCACACACCCACGGCCATCACAAATAATGCGGGTGCAACCGGAATTAAAATATCCCAGAATAACAGAATGCCGATTGAGGGGAAGAACAGTAAACAAAATAAAATACCGGCTCCCACCAGCCAAACAGCTACCTGCGCAATACGCCATAATAAAATAGAACGGGGTGATAATTGATCACCCGACTTAAATTTAACTCCTGCACCGGGCATAAGAAAATATTGAAACGCTGAACAAACCTGTTTTGTGAAAGGACTAAATTAGAGGGAAGCCAAGATATATAAGATGATTTTCCTCATATTCTGAGTTGAAAGCCTTGCCCGGAATGAGTAAAAGGCAGTTTGGCCGGTCTATTTTTGCAAAATCACAGAATTAAATTACCTATCTGGTGGAGACACCTGAAAATATCGTTTCAAATAGTGACGTTCAAACGGCAATTTTTGAAATAAGGGAAATTCAAATATTTATAGTCTATAAATTTGGTAGACTAATATAATTCTTCTATTTTTGGTTAAAATTAACAGCAATGGATATTTCACGGGCAGTAATAAATCATTCATTCATAGGCGGAAAAGACTACTATATCTCATATAGTAAGGCTTATTGTTGTTGCTGTTAATCCCCCTCTTGCCATATTTAAAAATCACGGTATTTATTAAGAACGTGTAGTGCTGTTTGCACAGAAAATATTGTCTGTGCGCCTATACGCTTATCAATTCTCTGTAAGTAGTTGATGCTGTTATCAATGCTTATGCGGAGCTGTATCAATCTGTTGCTAAAACTTCAAACCATAAAATTTAATTACATGAAAAAATTCTTAACCCTGTTCTTATTGCTTGTGTTCAGCACACTAATGGTAACCGCACAGGTACGCAGTGTTGCCGGGAAAGTAACTGACGAAAAAGGAGATCCGATTCCTTTTGCAAGTATTAAAGTAAAGAGCAATAAACGCGGAACCGCCTCGGATATTAACGGCGATTTTAGTATCAAAGTGCCATCCGGCGCAGTGCTGGAAATAAGTTCGTTAGGTTTTACTTCTAAAGAGGTAAAGGCTGATGGAAATACAATCCAGGTTCAGCTTTTTAAAGCTTCCTCTGAGATCTCGGAAGTAGTGGTGACAAGCGCTTTCGGATTAAAAAAATCGCAGCGAACAACTGCCTACAGTTCGCAGGTTATTTCTTCAGAAAACCTGAATATTACGCCACAAACCAATCTTGCCGATGCCTTATCGAATAAGATCTCAGGTGTACAATTCAGATCACAATCAGGCGCCAAACTGAATAGCCAAACAGCGCCAAGGATCAGGGGTGGCCTCGCATTGAGCGGCGACCTTGCACCTCTTTATGTAGTGGATGGTACTGTTATTAATGATGTAACGATAAGCGGTTTATCATTTGCGCGCTCTGCAGGAAGTTTATCTTTTGGAGGTGCATACGATATTGATCCGGGTATTGTTGAATCAATCACTGTTTTAAAAGGAGCTAATGCAACAGCTTTACTCGGCGACAGGGCTAAGGGTGGCGCAATTATTATTACTACCAAAAAAGCAAAAGCCGGTAAAACAAATATTGAGGTTAGTCAGGGCATAACTATAGATAAAGTATACCGCCAGCCTAAATTGCAAAACTCGTATGCAGGTGGCGCATCAAGTCAACTGATACAATACCATTACAAAGCAGGCGACCCTATAGAATGGAAAGCATTGGACGGTAAGCTCTTTCATGATTTTACAGATGATTCCAGTTGGGGACCGGCCATTCAGGGACAGGAATATGCTCCCTGGTATGCATGGGTTCCGGGAACGCAATACACCGGCAAAACAACTAATCTTGTTGCACAACCCAATAACGTAACAGATTTCTGGGATACCGGCGTAACCAATAATACCAATATCAATTTTTCAAAATCAGGCGAAGGGTACAATACAAGGATCAGCTATACCAATCAAACAGTAAATGGTATTATACCGGGCTCACGTACATTGCGTAATACCGTTTCTACCAACACCAATATTGAGATCAATAAAAATATCTCTGCAGGCGTTAATGTAAACTATACCTCTCAGAATATTGATGGTGAGTTTGATGACAGTTATGCCAACCAGACATCGGGTAATTTTACCCAATGGGGACATAGGGACCTGGATATTAAAATTGTAAGGGAACTGCGCAATCTGCGCACACCAACAGGAACGCTGGCTTCATGGAACTGGTATCACAACCCCGATGGATATGATGCCAATAATCCAAACGGCTTTTTTACAGGAAACTACTGGTATAATTTCTATTCCTATTTCGATAACAAAATTGCCCACACGCAAAGAGACAGGGTGTATGGTAATGCCTACATTGCTGCAAATATTACGAATGATCTGAAGCTGAAGGCAACCATCAGGAAAGATATTTTTTCATCTTTTATTGAAAACACAACAACTTCTTTATTACAGAGAAGCGCTTCTCAAACAAGCCGTGGGCTTGCAGCATACGCTACCGGGCAGTTTTATCATGCCGAAACAAACTATGAATTGCTGGCTACGTACAACAAAACTTTCCTGAAAGATTTTGGTGTAAATGTGGTTGCAGGCGGAAATATTTACAAGCTAACCGAAAAATTCAACGGAGCTAATACCGTAAATGGTTTGATCATACCAGACTATTATGCAATTAATAATTCAAAGGCGCAGCCTAATGTTGCCAACTACCGCGGAAACCAAACGGTGAACTCTGTTTTTGCCTCCGGCGATATTGAGTATAAAAGATTTATCAGTGCCTCTGCTTCGTTCCGTCAGGACTGGTCCTCAACATTACCGGCAGGTAGTAATTCACTGGTATATCCTTCAGCAGGTATTTCATTCATCGCCAGTGAATTCACCAAAGGAATTGCACCATGGCTCTCGTTTGCGAAAGTTTATGGAAGCTGGGGTAAAAAACCAATCAGCCTTGATATCTATCAAAACAATCTTGCATACACACTTAACGCTAACCAATGGAATGGAAATACCCTGTTAACCGCACCGGATGTAGTGCCTGATCCAAACCTGAAAGGCTCGCTGATTGTTTCTTATGAAGCCGGTGCCGAATTAAGATTTCTCAAAAACAGGCTGGGGGTGAATCTGACCTACTATAATGAAACCGCAAAAAATCAACCCGTACAAATTGCGGTTGATCCTGTAAGCGGATTAACCGGAAAATCTATTAATGCAGCAACAGTTTCAAGACAGGGGATTGAAGTAACAGTAGACGCAAAAATTATCAGCAGGAAAGATTTTACGTGGAGTATTACCAAAACTTTTGGCTACCTGATCAAAAACCCGGTTACCAAAATCATTGATGGGCAAAACAGTTTGCTACTGGCAGCAGGTTCATCCGGTACAAGGTATGCACGTGCGTTCCAGGTGTTAGACCAGGATTGGGGCCAGTTACGTGGCGGTGCTATTGTAAGAAATGCAGAAGGCCAACCTTTGGTTAATCCGTCAACAGGTTTATTTGTTACAGGAGACGCCAATTATAACTGGGGTTCTGTTGTTCCAAAAGTAACCGGTGGTTTACAGAGTTTGATTACGTATAAAAACTTTGTAATTAATGCCAGCATTGGCTACCAGGTTGGCGGAAGGTTCTTCTCACTGTCGGAAAGCTGGGGCGCATTTTCAGGAGATCTTGATTATACGGCAGCTACTAACGATAAAGGCAAAAACGTGCGCGATGATCTGGCTGCCGGTGGCGGTGTTCACGTAGTGGGTGTAAGCGCAGCCGATAGTAAAACAGTGGTTGATACACATGTTGACGCAGCTACTTATTTTCAACAGTTTTATTTTGGTAAAATAGCAGAACCCTATGTACACAAACTTTCTTATGTAAAACTGAAAGAACTGAGCATCGGATACATTATACCTGTTAAAAGGTGGAAATTAGTTAATTCATGGTTACAGGGTGCAACCGTTTCTGTTGTTGCCAGAAACCCATGGCTGATTTACAGCGATACCAAAAATTACGACCCATCCGAAATTTCAGGTATCCAGGGAGAAGATGGCCAGTTGCCTTCTGTACGCTCATTCGGCTTCAATGTTAAATTCAATTTCTAAGTTTTAAAACCAGATAAGATGCTAAGTAAAAAAATTAAAATAGTTATAATTGCCGGTAGCCTGTTTTTCGGTATTACTTCCTGCAGCAAGGTGGGTGAGTTTGGTAACATCAACCAAAACCCGGGCAATACTACCCAGCCTATTACCTCCTCTCTTTTAACCAATACCCTTGCGGGGATAGGTGGTTATACCTGGGATGCGGGCGGGGTATCTACTTCAGAAGGATTGTATGCCCAGTATTTTGCAGAAACACAATACACAGATATATCAAGGTATGCAAAAAATTCGCCCGACTGGACAACCCATTATGCCGGTGCTTTGTACGATTTACAAACGATCATAGATTATAATACAAACCCGCAAACCGCGGCCATTGCGGCACAGAATGGTTCCAATAAAAATCAGATAGCCATTGCGCGCATTTTAAAAGCCTATATTTTCTGGTTCCTTACCGATGCCTATGGAAGCATCCCGTATAAAGGCGCTTTAAAAGGAGATAATGGAATAGTAGTATACGATTCGCAGCAGAGTATTTATGCTGATATTTTTAAAGAACTGAAAGAGGCTGTTGCCCAGTTTGAAAACGGCGTTCCGGTAAAAGGAGATATCCTGTTTAGTGGAAATACAACTAAATGGAAAAAATTTGCCAACTCTATTCATGCAATCAGTGCACTCAGGTTAAGTAAGGCAGACCCTGCAACAGGTAAAACAGAATTTAATGCCGCACTTAGTGCTGATGGCGGTGTGTTGGGCGCGGGAGAAAATTATGTAATTGCTTATCCGGGCGGAACATTTTTAAACCCCATATATAATTTTTATTATGGCGCCTCTCCAAGGATCGATTATGCTGTATCAAAAACGGTAACCGATTTATTAAGCGGCAATAATGATAAAAGGATCAATGCATATGCTTCTTCAACAGTTGGTTTTCCTTATGGTTTAACCCGTAACGATGCAGTTTCATTTGCAAATGGAAACGTAAACTGGGCAAAAATTCTGGCCCCGGCTTATGTAACCGCAACGGCTTCTCTTAATATCATCACTGCGGCCGAAGTGTTTTTGGCAAGAGCAGAAGCGGCACAATTAGGCTGGACAGCAGAAGATGTAGATGCCAATTACCAGGCAGGAATTACAGAAAGCTGGAAAGCATGGAATGTTTTTAACAGCGCAGATTTTGCAACATTTATTGCTCAACCATCTGTATCGTTAACCGGGCAAACCGGCGATGAGATCTTAAAACGCATCAATACCCAGCAATGGGTTGCCCATTACCCCAATGGAAACCAGGGGTATGCAGACTGGAGAAGAACCGGTTATCCGGCACTAACACCTGCACCGGGCCAAACTGCTATACCAAGAAGATTGTCTTACAGCAGCACTGAGTATAACCTGAATGGCGCAAACACCAATGCTGCCGCAGCAAACTATACTTCAACTGATGGTAAAGACTCGCAGTTTGGTAAAGTTTGGTGGGATAAATAATAGTATACTAACCCCTGCTTTATACAGAAGGCTGCACAATTGGTGCAGCCTTTGTTTTTTTACTACTGATAACACGTTGTGTTATAAAATAAGTCAATTCAGAAGAAGGTTTTCCTTTCCCTGCAGATCTCTCCCGATAGGGGACCCTTCTATGTTGAATTCAAAATTTATTTTAAATACGATGGAATTGAATGATTGCATGACCTTCAGCCAAATCAAGGCACAGTTGCTGAAGTGCAATCGTTCGATTACATCGTGTGACATTTCCCACTAACATTATAAAAACAATCTTCTCTTAGCAGATACATGAACCATGCACTGCAATTTTTTCATTAGTATATAATAGCTGGCATAACGCAAACTGCGGACAGTAGTCCTTTCGGCTACAAACGTCTCTCTGCGATTTTATGCCAACTTAGTTTTTATATGTTTGTGTTCAATGACTTATTTATGCTATTACGCCTAATACATATTCTTGTTTGTTCATCAATACATATCTTATTCTGCTCAACAGTTTACGAACCACTTTAATAATAGCTTTTTGCCCCTTCATTTTTACTATTTGCTCTTTATAATAAAGCAATAAGGCCGGATCTTTCTTGACTGCTACCCAGGCACACTCAATCAGCACCCGTTTGATAATGCTATTACCTCTTCTTGTTAATCTGCCAATCCTTTCATTCTCGCCACTGCTATGACAATTGGGTACAATACCACAATAGCTGCACAGCTCGTCCAGCCGGCTAAAACGGGCCATGTCGCCTATCTCTGTCAATAGTATCATACCAGTCAATAATCCGATTGATGGGATACTTTGCAACAATTTTAAATTGGAACGGTAGCGCTCTGTTTTCGATAATTCTTTTATACCAATATCAACTTGCTTTTTCTGTTCCTCCAAAAATAGAAGTTCATTGATATGGGTTTGCATTGTCATTTTACCACTAACACTTCCAAAATTGATTTCTCCTAACCATTTAATGAAAACTTTACTCCATGTTCCTTCCTTGTATTGCGCCGGAATAGCTATGCCTTGTAGTTTTAATATTGATTTGATTCTGTTTTTAATCCGCGTGGAATCTTTGATCAGTAGTCCGCGGCTACGCATCAATTGCCGATCCATTTCCAATTGGATATCCGGAACATGAATGAAGTTCAGATCTCCACTCCTTAATCCTTTTGCAATTTTTTTGCTGTCCACAGCATCTGATTTACGTAGTTGTTCAAGGTTACTGGTAGGCACATCAGCGGGGTGCACCACTTTACAATTTATACCTTTTGCCGCAAATGCCCGTTATATCCAGAAGCCA
Organism: Sediminibacterium sp.; assembly: GCA_036758845.1. Lineage (GTDB taxonomy): Bacteria > Bacteroidota > Bacteroidia > Chitinophagales > Chitinophagaceae > Sediminibacterium. Next base: position 3,933 of record DAIOVU010000017.1, on the reverse strand, counting down.
CTAAAGCCCGCTTCATACGCCAGATGGTAATTTGCATTCTTATAATGACTATCAAGGTAGTTGTACAATCTATTCACGTCCGGCTCCTGGCTAAGAGATTTCAATTCAAACTCATCGCTATAAATATGGACCTTCCAGCTTTTGTGATGTACATCCATACCTACATAAATATTTTGACCGCTAAAATCCCGCAGTTTAGTTGATTCGCTTTTCATATGTTTTCGTTTCTTTGAATTTAGCAAACTCGATTCGCGAATTCAAACATATAAACTGCGGGGAACATCTTTTTTATTGTTAAATGGACACCTTGCGGAGAAGGAAAGAGTTATCAACTTCGTAATTCTTTTATTTTTGCTTTAATGTATTCCTCCTTGTTCTTCTTCACTTCTTTCAGCTCAGCTTTCTTGCCCTTGTCAATATCGTAATATTTTTCAGACCATATTCCAATTTCAATCATTAAGGGCAGCAAGTCAATTCCTTTTAATGTGAGTTTATACAAAACTTTTGCTTTGCTGTCTGGGTGACTAAGTTTTTCAATCACTCCATTTTCTTCCAATGTCAGCAATCGGGAAGCTAAAATATTGGTCGCAATTCCTTCGGGTGACTTTAAAAAATCGCCATAAGTACTTTGTTTAGCATTCATCAAGTCTCTGATAATCAACAGCGACCACTTGTCTCCCCACACATCAAGGGAGCAACTTACAGGGCAATCTGACCTCTTATTATTTTTAGGCATAAAAATATTTTTTTGAAAAGCACTTGCAATTTGCAAGTAAGTTGTATATTTGCACTTGCATTTTGCAAGCAAAAGTACAAATTAAAAAATAAAACAAGTAAAAATGAAAAAAAATATTTTAGTAACGGGAGCATCATCAGGCTTTGGTTTGTTAGTAGCAACCAAGCTACACGAAAGTGGTTACCATGTAATTGGTACAAGCCGCAACCCCGAAAAGTATGCAGCAAAATTCCCCTTTAAAATGATAGCATTAGACCTGGACTCTGAACAATCAATAGCTACTTTTTCAGAAAGACTATTCAGGGAAATAAGTCAGTTAGATATTCTTATTAACAATGCTGGCTTTTTAGTTTCTGGTATTGCTGAAGAAATACCTGTTGAGTTAGGAAGGCAGCAATTTGAAACAAATTTTTGGGGAACTATCAAGGTAACAAATGCAGTATTACCATATTTCAGAAAACAAAAGTTTGGTAAAATAATAACCGTAGGTTCAATTGTAGGGTTAGTATCATTCCCCAATGCAGCTTATTATGCAGCCTCCAAACATGCATTGGAAGGTTATTTCAAAGCATTACGTTACGAATTGAATGAGTTTAATATTAGTGTTGCTATGATTGAGCCTTCTGCTTTTAAAACAAGCATTATGGATAACTCATCTTCGCCTTTAAATAAAATTGAAGATTACAATTCTTTAAGAGGTAAGATTGAAAAATTCACAAATGAATTAGTGAAAAGTGCAGAAGACCCTGTAATAGTTGCGGAAAAAGTGCTTAAAGTAGTTCAAGCTGACAAGCCTAAATTCAGGAACGTTGTTGGCAAGGGTACTAATGTTTTGATTAATCTGCAGCACTTTGCCTATGGAATTTTAGAAAAAAATGTTCTTAAACAATTAAACAAAAACCAAAAATGAAAAATATATTTCTTCTAACAATTTTAATAATAAGTAAAATGACGACAACAAATGCTCAAAGCAACAATATTGCGAATGAGAAGTATACATACGCAACAGTTCCCACTCGGTTTGTGGAAGCTAACGGTATAAAATTTGCCTACCGTTCTTACGGTAAAGAAGGCGATATACCTGTAATTTATTTCAACCACTTAACGGCAAACCTTGATAATTGCGACCCAAGAATCATGGATGCCGTTGCAGCACAGCGTCATATAATTTCCTTTGATTACAGAGGCGTTGGTGCAACTACTGGCAAGCAAGGAACAAGTATTCCTGATATGGCAAAAGATGCCATTGCTTTTATTCATGCATTGGGTTACAAGCAAGTTGATATTTTAGCATTTTCTATGGGTGGATTTATAACCCAGGAATTACTCTTGGTCGAGCCGCAGTTGGTTCGTAAAGCAATACTTGCAGGTACAGGTCCAAGAGGTGGTGAAGGGGTAAGTGCAGTTGTTGGTTTAACGTATAAAGATATTTTCAAAGGACTGTTAACATTCAGAGACCCAAAATTTTATTTATTCTTTACACAAAATAAAGTAGGCAAAGCGGCTGCCAAAGATTTTCTTAAACGATTAAAAGAAAGAACAGAAAACCGTGATACGAAAGTGAAATTAAGTGTGTTGAAAGCTCAACTAAAAGCAATTGAAACATGGGGGCATGGCCAACCTGCCGATTTAAGTGTTTTCAAACTTCCTGTATTTATTGCCAATGGTGATGCAGACAGAATGGTGCCAACGCCGAACTCTTATGATATCGCAAAACGCTTTCCAAATGCACAAATAAAAATTTACCCTAACTCAGGTCATGGCGGCATTTTTCAATACCACCAGGAATTTATACCACAAGCCATTGATTTTTTAACCAAGTAAAAGAAAGAAAATGAAAGCATTTATAGTTAACCGCTACGGCAAAAAAGAAAAACTGCATCTAACAACAATGTCAGAACCTGTTGTCAAGGAAAATGATGTGTTAGTGCAAATACATTCATCGGGTGTGAACCTGTTGGATTCATTACTAAGGAATGGCGACTTCAAAATTTTTCTGCCTTACAAACCGCCTTTCAAATTGGGGCATGATGTTGCAGGCATAGTAACAAAAATTGGTTCAAGAGTAAGTAAGTTCAAAGTTGGTGATGAAGTTTATGCAAGACCTTCCGACTACAATGTTGGAACTTTTGCCGAACAGATTTCAATACATGAAAAAGATGTTGCGTTGAAACCGAAAAATATTTCAATGGAAGAAGCTGCATCAATTCCATTGGTGGGCTTGACTGCATGGCAGGCACTTGTTGAAATTGCAAACTTGAAGCAAGGGCAAAAGGTTTTCATTCAAGCAGGTTCAGGAGGTGTCGGAACTTTTGCAATTCAGTTGGCGAAACATTTGGGTGCAACTGTGGCTACCACCACTAGTGCTGGAAATATTGATTTGGTAAAAAGTTTGGGTGCTGATATTGTGATTGATTACAAGAGCGAAGATTTTGAGACCAAACTAAAAGACTATGATGTGGTGCTGCATAGCAACAGGGATAAAAAAATACTTGAAAAATCTTTGCGCATTTTAAAACCCGGTGGTCAACTTATTACCTTAACTGGTCCGCCAACTCCTGAGTTTGCAAAGCAACTTGGTTTGGCTTGGCATCTGAAATCTATAACGAAACTTTTAAGTAGCGGTGCAAGAAAATATGCAAAGAAGTTGAATGTCAATTTTACTTTTTTGTTTATGAAAGCAGAAGGAAGTCAACTAAGTCACATTACAAAACTGATAGAGTTAGGAATTATAAAACCTGTTATTGATAAGGTGTTTCCGTTTGAACAAACCAACGAAGCAATGGCTTACGTTGAAGCAGGTCGTGCAAAGGGAAAAGTTGTTGTCAAAGTGAAATAGTGTTTGTAAAGCAATATGGTGTAGTCTGAATAGGTTCTACCATGTGACGAATTTTCTTTTTTCTTCTTGGAGGGTGGAGTTTTGTCTTCCCAATTTAAGGACTGTTTGCCGTGTGTTGGCTATTGCAGCTCTTTTGCAAGGTTGGCTTTTGTGCGATGGGTTTTGTGTGCCTTGCAAATGTGCTGCAATGTGCAGTGGGCTATTAAGGACTTCGCTTTGAATATCTTGTCGCTTGAAGGTGAACGGAATTTCGCTTTAGGGTTGCGTACAACGGTCAGGGCTTTAAGCAGTTGGGGTATGCTATTCCGTCGCCCCGGGCTAACCGCCGCTGAACTAAAGATACAAAAGCTGATGATAT
>DAIOVU010000016.1:0-59376 GCA_036758845.1 Sediminibacterium sp. | reverse complement strand
TAGCGTAATCGCTATCTGTAAACAGATTTGCGCATATTCTACCTAAGCCTATATTCAAATTCATTCCCCCTTCCTATGGCATTCTTTATAAAATATATCAGCTTATCTTGCAGAAAATAATTGCTGCATGGCTAAGATTCTTGTTACCGGAGGAACCGGGTATATTGGCTCTCATACAATCGTGGATCTGGTAGAGAAGGGTTTTGAAGTAATCTCTATTGATAATAATTCAAGATCATCATCCTATGCCATATCCGGTATTGAACAGATTACCGGAACCAAAGTAAAAAACTACAAAGTAGATCTTACCAATTTTGATGAAACCCGTGCCGTATTTCAGGAAAATTCAGATATAGAGGGCGTAATACATTTTGCAGCTTACAAAGCAGTGGGCGAATCTGTAGAAGAGCCACTCATGTATTATGAGAACAATATCTTCGGCCTGGTAAACCTGCTGAAATGTGTGCAGGAATTTGAGATCCCTGATTTTGTTTTCTCTTCATCCTGCACAGTATATGGCAATCCCGATAAAATACCTGTAACAGAAACATCACCCACAAAAAAAGCAGAATCACCTTATGGCGCCACCAAGCAGATGGGAGAACAGATCCTGCAGGATTTTACCAATGCCACAGACAGCAGTTCTGTTATCTTGCTGAGGTATTTTAACCCGGTTGGGGCACACCCTTCTGCTTTCATCGGTGAGTTACCCGTTGGCAGGCCGCAGAACTTAGTACCGGCCATCACACAAACTGCTATTGGTAAACTGCCAAAGATGACCGTGCATGGCACTGATTATCCTACAAGAGATGGCAGTTGCGTAAGAGATTATATTCATGTTTGTGATATAGCCCATGCACATACACTTGCCGTTGAATACCTGGCAGCAAAAAAGAATAAAACACGCTGCGATATTTTTAATCTTGGAACAGGAGATGGTGTAACGGTACTGGAAGCCATTCACACATTTGAAGAAGTGAGCGGTGTTAAACTGAACTACGAACTTGGCCCCAGACGTACCGGTGATGTGATTGCCATCTATGCCAACAATAATCTTGCAGTTACAGAGCTGGGCTGGAAAATTAAATACAACCTGAAAGACATGATGAAAACCGCCTGGGCCTGGGAGCTGAAAATAAAAGAGGCGGAAGAAAAAGTGAAGAGCAATTAATTTTGATAACTATTTTTAGTCACAGATTTCACTGATTGATGCAGAAGAATCTGTGAAATCTGTGGCTGATTTTTGAACCACCCTCAACGCTGATCTTAAGACTGGTTGGCCATTTTTGCTGTATTCTCGGCCATTTGTAATGCTTCAATAAATTCATCAATATCTCCGTTGATTACAGCATCCAGGTTATAAGATGTTAGGCCGATACGATGGTCGGTAACACGGCCCTGCGGCCAGTTATAGGTACGGATCTTTGCACTTCTGTCGCCGGTGCTAACCAATGTTTTACGCTGGCGGGATATTTCTTCTTCCTGTTTACGAACCTGCTCTTCATACAGTTTGGTACGAAGCATGGTCATGGCTTTTTCACGGTTGCCTAACTGGGATCTTTCTGTTTGGCAAACCACCACTACGCCTGTGGGAATATGGGTAAGGAATACTTTAGTCTCTACCTTGTTTACGTTCTGACCACCGGCGCCACCACTTCGGGCAGTTTCCATTTTTACATCACTTTCTTTCAGCTCAAAATCCACTTCTTCTGCTTCAGGCATTACAGCTACTGTTGCAGCCGATGTATGTACCCTGCCCTGTGTTTCCGTATCGGGTACACGCTGTACGCGGTGCACACCGCTTTCAAATTTTAAAGTACCATATACATCTTCACCGGTTACTTCTACCACTACTTCTTTATAACCACCCACAGTTCCTTCACTTTCGCTTACAACAGCCGTTTTCCATCCTTTGCGTGAGCAATAGCGGAGGTACATGCCCAGCAGGTCGCCTGCAAAAAGGCTGGCCTCATCACCACCGGTACCTGCACGGATCTCGAGAATGGCGTTCTTATCATCCTGCGGATCTTTTGGTATCAGCAGTTTGGTAAGTTCTTTTTCCAGGTTTTCTTTCTTAACCTCCAGTTCGGGCAGTTCCATTTTAGCCAGTTCGCGCATTTCTTCATCAGAGCCATTCTGGGCCTCTTTGGCAAACTGGTAATCGGCCAGTACTTTTTTATATGCTTCGTATGGCTGCACAATTTTCTCCAGGGAACGGTATTCCTTGCTATAGGCGCCAAATTCTTTTTGGTTATTAATGATCTCCGGGTTGGTAAGGGCCACCCCTACCTGGTCAAATCTTGCTTTTATCGCATCCAGCTTATTCAGCATATCCACATTTTTTAAGGATGGCAAAATTACAGTTTTACAGGGGAAGCGCGCAGACTAATCAGAGATTACTTAATTTCAACAACCACAACTATTACTTATGAGACCGGTTTTAATGCTCGCATGCCTGTTTTCTACTGCTATTTATGGCCAGCGGGCTGATATTCTCATCAAAAATGGCAAAATACTGGATGGCACAGGCAATAGCTGGTATTACGGCGATATTGCTGTGAAAGGCGGCAAAATTGTGGCAACCGGCAAACTGGGTAAATGGACCGCTCCGAAAAACATAGACGCCACGGGTCTGATAGTAGCTCCCGGTTTTATTGACGTTCACACACATATTGAAGGCGATGAAAAGAAAAACCCCACAGCCGATAATTTTATTTACGATGGCGTAACCACTGTAGTTACCGGGAACTGCGGATTATCGCAGGTAAACATCGGCAGTTATTTTTCTATGCTGGATAGTTTAAAAATATCCATCAATGTGGCCTCCCTGGTTGGGCATAATGATGTACGCAAAGCAGCCATAGGTTCTGCCAACCGCGATCCCAGCGAAGCGGAAATGACTAAAATGGAATCTATTGTTGAACAGGCCATGAAAGATGGTGCAGTGGGTTTATCAACCGGACTTATTTATATACCCGGCACTTATTCTAAAACAGAAGAAGTAGTTCGCTTAGCAAAGGTGGCCGCTAAATATAATGGTGTTTATGCAAGTCATATGAGAGATGAGGGCGACAGCGTAACACAGGCCATAGACGAAGCGCTGCATATTGGCAGGGAAGCAAAGATCCCTGTTGAAATATCTCACTTCAAATTAAGCGGACAACAGAATTGGGGGCGCAGTAAAGAAACCATTCCCATGATCATCAAAGCGAGAGAAGAAGGATTGGATGTAACGATAGATCAATATCCCTATACCGCAAGCAGTACCTCGCTAAGTACACTGTTGCCCGATTGGGTGTTGGCCGATGGACAGGATTCTATTAAAGCAAGATTAGCAAGACCCGATGTTAGAAAAGAAGTAACCGAACACATGCTGAAAAAACTGAAGAAAAGAAAATTGAAACACTTCAGTTATCCTGTGGTAGCTTCTTTTCGCCCCGACAGTTCTTTGAATGGCAAAAGCATCGAAGAAGTAAACCTGGTAAAAGGCAAAAAACACAAAGCCAAAGAAGAGGCAGCAACTATTATTGAAATGATGGAACAGGGCGGCGCCGGAATGGTTTTTCATGGCATGGGCGATAAGGATGTGAAGGCCATCATGCAATACCCTTTTAACATGTTTGCCAGCGATGCCAGTATACGGGTGTATGGCTCTGGCAACCCGCATCCGCGCGGGTATGGCACCAATGCAAGGGTGTTAAGTAAATATGTGCGCGATGAAAAAATAATACCGCTGGAAGAAGCCATTCGCAGAATGACTTCTTTGCCCGCGCAAAAATTTCAGTTAGCAGATCGTGGTTTATTGAGAGAAGGTTTTGCTGCTGATATTGTGTTGTTTGATGAACAGAAAGTGCAGGATCTGTCTACCTACGATAAACCGCATCAATACACCACCGGTTTTAAATATGTATTGGTAAACGGGCAGGTTACATTGGAAGAAGGCAAACACAATGGCACCAGAGCGGGTACTACTTTACGATTGAAAATGTAATTAAAGTTTAGTGTGTTGTACTCCTATTAAACACATAGTTATATAGGTCTGGAAACAGGGCATATAGTTCAAACGCTATGTTTCTTTTTTTTTTCTTATGTGTCTATGTGTTTTAAAAGTGGTTTGAAATAAAGAATAGCCGTATTATTAAATACTTTTAAAAGTAAAATGCATTAATACATATTGATTTCAATAGCGCAACACGTTAAAGCTTAAAACAACATTCACCTTATACCCATTAATCATGATCTGGAAAATGCTTCTTGTAATTTTAGTTCCCTGCACCATATATGCACAGGATTACCAAAAGGTGCATAACAAGGCCATTGTAGCAGATTCGCACAACGATCTGCTTACTGCCTGTATGGAAAAAAAAGTGAGTATGGATAATGACCTGAAAGGCAGAACCCATTCAGATCTGAAACGGTTTAAAGAAGGTGGTATGGATGTACAGATCTTTTCTGTGTGGTGCGATGGTAACCAGCCTAACCCTTATGCATGGGCCAATCAGGAAATGGATACACTTGACGCAGTGATTAAACGCAACCCGGACAAGATCACCATTGTAAGAAATTCGAAAGAATTACAACAATCTGTTAAAGATAAAAAACTGGCTGCCATGTTTGGCGTGGAAGGCGGGCATATGATTGAAGACAATATTGACAACCTGGATAGATTGTATGCAAGAGGCACACGCTATTTAACACTTACCTGGAACAATTCAACCGCATGGGCCACCTCTGCCATGTTAGAAACAACTAAAAAAGACAGTCTTGCCGGTGCGCACAAAGGGTTAACAGATTTTGGGAAACAGATTGTGAAAAGGATGAATGAACTGGGAATGATGGTTGATGTATCGCATGTGGGTGAACAAACTTTCTGGGATGTGATCAATACCAGCACTAAACCGATCATTGCCTCGCACAGCAATGCCTATGCGCTATGCCCCGTTTTCCGCAACCTGAAAGATGAACAAATATTGGCTATCGGGAAAAATGGCGGAGTAATTGATCTGAATTTTTATGCGGGATTTGTTGACAGCAGTTTTATGGGTAAAGAGAAAAAGTTTGTCCTTTTGCATGCAGCAGAACTTGACTCGCTGATAAAAGCAGGTGTACAGCGCGACTATGCTTTAACGATCATTACAGAAAAATATGCATCGGAGGTGCAATCCAACAAACCAACTTTGGGTATGTTGCTATATCACCTGGATTATATTGTTAAGTTAATTGGTGTTGATCATGTGGGCCTGGGTTCTGATTTTGATGGCATCAGTGTAGCCCCACAGCAATTGGATGATGTTACCAGCTATCCCATTATTACCAAAGCTTTATTGGAAAGAGGATACAGCAAAAAAGAGGTGACCAAAATACTGGGTGGCAATCTTCTGAGAGTGTTAAAGGCAAATGAGAAGTAGATTATTTTATTAGCCGCAGATTATTTTTTTATCTGCGAATCTGCGGTTAAATTATTTTCAATAAAAGAGGAACAAAAGAGAAGAAAAAAAAGCATTTGCGGAGACGCTCTTTTTCTTCTGTCCTTCTCTTATTGAAAATATTTTTTACCTGCTCTTTTACGCTTTATCCCCTCTACACAATCCCTTACTGCGCCTTAGCGCCTTTGCGTGCAAAATTTCTCGCAAAGGCGCTAAGGCGCAGTTTTTAGTGGTACAAAATGTTTATATTCATAACCCCATATTAAAATGTGGTACCATGAAAAAAAGTATTTTCTTACTATTTCTGTTTCCACTTCAATTACTTTCCCAGCCTTTTAGTAAAAAAGAGATCAATCAATGGCAACAGCAGTCAAAAAAAATTACCATCACCCGCGATAACTGGGGCATTCCGCATGTTTACGGAAAATCTGATGCCGATGCCGTTTTCGGTTTACTCTATGCGCAATGCGAAGATGATTTTAAGCGTGTTGAAATGAACTACGTTGAGAAACTGGGCAGGATGGCTGAAATAAAAGGAGAATCCGAATTATACAACGATCTGCAGATACGCATGATCATCGACTCTGCGGATGCTATCAAAGATTATCAAAACAGTCCTGCGTGGTTAAAACAATTACTGAATGCCTATGCAGATGGCATCAATTATTATCTATACAAACATCCCAACACCCAACCTGTACTGCTTACCCGTTTTCAGCCATGGTATCCATTGTTATGGACCGATGGAAGTATTGGCGCGATAGATGTAGCCGATGTTACTATCAATGAACTAAAAAGCTTTTATTCGGGCGATGCGCCTGTTACCGCCGCAGTTGCATCAAAAGAACCAGACCCTTTGCCCGGCGGTTCCAATGGTTTTGCTGTGGCACCTGCCAAAACAGCGTCAGGTAATGCAATACTGTATATTAATCCACATGTTACTTTTTATTTCCGTCCGGAAGTAGCGGTGCAGAGTGAAGAAGGATTGCATGCGTATGGCGCTGTAACATGGGGACAGTTCTTCATCTACCAGGGATTTAATGAACATTGCGGCTGGATGCACACATCCAGCTACAGCGATGTAGCAGATTCTTATATTGAAAAAGTTAGTAAAACCGGCGATGCTTTTTTTTACGAGTATGATAAAAAATTAAAGCCGGTTTCTCAAAAACAAATCACCCTCAAATACCTGCTAAATGGTAAACTGTTAACCAAAACCATTACTGCCTATTACACACATCATGGCCCAATTATGGCCAAACGAAATGGTAACTGGATCAGCGTAAAAGCCAATAACCGTTCCATTAAAGGCATTATACAATCGTGGCAGCGCACAAAAGCTAAAGGGTACGATGATTTTAAAAAAAGTATGGAATTGCTCGCCAATACATCCAATAACACCGTGTATGCAGATGACAAAGGGAATATTGCTTACTGGCATGGCAATTTTATGCCCAGGAGAGATTCAAAACTTAACTGGTCAAAACCGGTTGATGGCAGTACCAGCGCTACAGAATGGAATGGCTTGCATAGCCTGGATGAACTGATACAGGTACACAATCCTGCAACGGGCTGGATACAGAACTGCAACTCAACGCCATTTACAGTTTCCGGAACAAGCAGTCCGAAAAAAGAAAATTTCCCTGCGTACATGGCGCCTAACGGCGAAAATTTCAGGGGCATTAATGCAGCAAAAATATTGGGCAACACCAATCAATATACCATTGATAAAATGATCGGATCCGGTTACGATACACACCTGGCAGCTTTTGATATTTTGTTGCCTGCTTTATTGAAAGCTTATCAGGCCAAACAAAATGATACAAGCTGGCAATCATTATCAGATCCCATCAAAACATTAACTGCCTGGGATAAAAATTCAGCAGAAACATCTGTTGCCACAACCATTGCTATTGAATGGGCACAGAAATTATGGCCCACTATTTTAAAAGGCACCGGTGTTGATGATACACCGGATCAGGTAGAAAAAACCAAACGTTTTGCAGCAACAGCTTCGCCTGAAATATTATTACAGGCTTTATCAACCAGCATCAATGAGCTCATTAAAAAATTCGGCGACTGGCAAAAACCATGGGGAGAGATCAACCGTTACCAGCGCTTGACCGGTGATCTTACTGAAAAATTTGATGATACCAAATCCAGTATCCCTTGCGGGTTTGCTGCGTCTACATGGGGTTGTCTGCCATCGTTTGTAAGCAGACCATATCCCGGCACCAAATTGCGTTATGGATATAATGGCAATAGTTTTATCTGCGCGGTTGAGTTTGGTAAAAAGATCAAAGCCAAATCATTGCTGGCTGGCGGAGAAAGCGGCAATATCAACTCCACGCACTTTGCCGATCAGGCATTGATGTATACAAAAGGGCAATTTAAAGACGTATTATTTTATAAAGAAGATGTGTTGAAGCATGTGGAGAAAACATATCATCCCGGGGAGTGAGGGGGGGAAGTAAATTGGTATATAGGTAAATAATGTAGCCGCAGATTTACGGATTACAAATATTTCTAAATACAATAGTTAATGCTGCAATTGGGCTTCTGTCAAGTCCAATTGCAGCAATACTTTTAATATAGGCAGCCGAGTAGAACCTTCAAATATTATTTTTGTCCTACACTGTTCACTTCAATCCAATAGCCGTCGGGGTCTTGAAAAAAGACTTGCTTTATCCCGTCTGCCCGAATGTTAATTTTATTCAGGTTCCCTGGCCAGTCGGAATATGTAATGTTCATTTCATTCAGGGTTTTGATTACGGCGTCAAAGCCGGAAGTTGTAAATGCAATATGAATTGCTTTGCTTAATACAATTGGCTCTTTTATAATTGAAACAAGATGCAATTCTTTGCCATCTCCAGTAGAAAACCATCTAACTCCTTCTAGTTTTGCACGGCTTTCAATTTCCTTAAGTTTTAAAATCTTTTTGTAAAACTCAGCAGAGCGATTAACATCTTTAACGGAAATAGCCAAATGGTTAAATGTCAAACTGAATGAGGTGGTATCCTGTCCACGAACAATCAAAGAAAATATAAGCGCAAAAATAAGAACCGTTGTCTTTCTCATGTTTGTTTAGTTTTTATTATTGTAATGGGTTGCCTATAACGGTCAGGGCTTTAAGCATTTGGGACATTTACTTCCGTCACGCTTGGCAACTGCCGCTGAATAAATGTACAAAAGCTTAATGACATCTTCTACTGACGAGCTGAGTTGGGTCGCCCTGAAGCTAAAGCTGGGATTGGTACTGCCGATGAAAAATATATTCGTCAAGCCCCAATTGCTTGAACCCTTGTTAGCGGCTCGTTGTTATTGTCTGTCCACCGTGTAATTCAGTTCTGTTACTCCGCAGGTAAATTGTCGGGTAGTCAATAGGTTTAGTTTTATTTTGTCTTTGATGTCTGCGAACAATGGAATGCCCTGTCCAAGAATAATTGGATTAACAAATAGCCAGTAGCCGTCAATTAAGTTCAGTTGAATAAGTGAATGTGTTGCTGACGGACTGCCAAATAGCAGGATGTCTTTATTCCCGCCATTGCGGGATTGCTTTATTTCATTTATCCTGTCCGAAAGGTTGTCGCTAATAATTTGTGTGTTAGTCAAACCCGTGTCCTTCATTGTTTTTGATAAAACAACTTTGTGAACTTTACTATACCACTTAGCATGTTCAATGTCGTGCTTAGTCGCTGTTGGCTTGTCTCCTGCGGTAGGCCAGTAATTTTCCATCATCTGATAAGTTACCCGCCCATATAAGGCAGTATCGCCTTCGTTTATCCGCTTACCAACATGTTCAAAAATTTCTTCATCAACTCTAATCCAGTCCATTTCCCCGTTCGGTCCAGCCACAAAACCGTCAAGCGACATGTGCATAAATGAAATTATTTTTCTCATATTTTTTTGTTTTTGATTGTTGTCTATAGGTTGTTACTAACTAATATTTTAATATAGTTTACAAGCCTGTTTAAAGTCTGCTTGCCACCTTCAATGGCATTTACCTTTCTATTTAATTCTTCAATAATTGCTTTTGACTTAAATACTGACTTCATTGTCAATAATGTTTTCCCTTCAACCTCTTCAAATAAAATTGAAACTGTAAAGTTGTAATCTTCGTCCCTTTCACCGGTATGTTTATAAGATAAAAGTGAAGGCTTTTTCACTTCCACATACTCAATTTTGTTATCCCAATCCCGCCCCATACCGTGCATAATAAAATTCCAGATTTTGCCTGGTTCTACGGTCATAGATTTAGTGGTTAGCGAAAACCCATCTGGTCCCCACCATTCTTTTATATGTACGGGAGTGGTCCATACTTCCCAAACTAACTCTCTTGGAGCATCAAGAATTCTTGTATGTATAATAATGTTCTCTTCCTGTTTGAATGTATTGTATTTTTCCATCTTTCTATTTCTTCTTTTTTTGAATTTTTGCCAGGTAACTTTCCAATGAGTCAAGTTTCTTTTCCCAAAATTGTTGATATTGACTAACCCAATCTGATACTTCTTTCATTTTCCGGGGATTAAAGTGATAGTATATTTCACGTCCCTTTTGCTCTTGCTTTACAAGTTGGCATTCTGTCAATATCTGAATATGCTTTGAAATTGTTTGTCTTGAAGAATCAAAGTTTTCAGCAATTGCCCCCGGTGTCATTGCCTGAAATGCCAGCAAACCCAATATTGCTCTACGTGTTGGGTCAGCGATTGCCTGAAATATATCTCTACGTGCTTCCATTTTATGCAGTTATTTGACTGCGAAAATAGTGCAATCATTTGACTGCGCAATTTTTTATTTTATGCGCCGTTAAAGTTCTTTGTCAATTAGCTTGTAAAGTATTTCACGTTTGCTTGGTCTGGGGGCATCAAAATTTATTATCTGTCCTTTTTTATTTACAATTAAGTAGGTTGGTATTCCGTATAATCGATTTTTTTCTGCATAGTTCTTTTTAAATATTTCCCAGAAGCCATTAACATAAAAGTTGATTGATAGTGAAACATTGATGCCTTCCAAATTATAGCGATTTACCATTTCTTTCCGCTCTTTGCTGTCGTCAAAATCATACGGGGATTTTAAATAAAGAAATGAAACAGGTTTGTCTTTATAGCGTTCCTTTAAAACTTTAAGATATTTGAATTCATCTAAGCAAGGTTCACATCGCGTTCCCCAAAGATCAATATAAACGACCTTTCCTTTGAAAGCCGGAATATTTAATACGGCTTCCATACTTTTAAATTGGGAAGTATCACTATATAAAATCTTTTTAGACGAGTTATTTTGACAATCACCTTTTATCTCTACAATGAGCAAAAGGGAGATGAAAAGATAAAATAGTATTTTTTGTATAAGAGTTGTTTAATTAATGGCGTATAACTTTTTAAGTTCCAAAAAACTCCCTGAAAATATTCGCAAATCCAACCCTACAAAGCAGATATACGCATTTGCAATGCGTTTTTAAGTATCCCTCAAAATACACCAATCCACCCATCGACCTCCCGGGAAAAATCCCGTATTTCATCTTGCACAGAAAATAAATAAGCCAGCACAACAAAAATGCAAATGTTATTTGCGGGCCCGGCAAGCATTTTAGGGTGTAACAGATTGATAAAAACTGTCATCAGGCGCATTTTTAACCCAAAACACCAACGGGCAATGGCAGGCAAACGCAACGGGCGATGCCATCCATAACCAACCCTATTATGCGCAACATTAATAAACCCACCTGTTGCCCCTACAGGGCAATGATTATCGATGATTGAATACGCTGCTACCAACCGGACGCCCCGATGGGGCAGGTTTGAAAATATTTTGCGGAGCTATTGATAAGAAGAATAATTGCATTGCATTCTCTGTTTTAAAATCAGCCACACAACCCATCTGACCATATTATTTGCCCCATCGGGGCAACAGGTGGGTAGAGCCAATGAAGAAGGGGAGGTTCCCCCTCGTGCCGTAGGTACGCCACCGTTTTTTTACGCTAAGCGGGTAGGCAAAAAGGCCGTAATCAGGCCCATTTTTAGCCCAAAACACAAATGAGCAATAATACAGTAACAATACTATAATCCCACCACAATAGTACACATATGACATACTGACTACTCACCAACCCTTCCCCTACCATACCCCCCGGGATTTCTATTTTAAACCGGCGGTTCGGCCGAAAAGAAACAACTGTATAATTGGTTACCCACCCTCTGTGCAACTCTATTTCTCTGTGATCTGTGTTGAAAAAAAATCCACAAAGTGATGAATTTATTTTCAACACAGAGGGCACTGGGGTACGGAGGTTCACAGGGCCTATAAATTAACCCTACCAACTGGTTAAATTAGTATATCATGTGTTGTGCTCCTATTAAATACAGCAGTAGATTTTAGTTGCAATAAGAGAAAAATTAAGAAAAAGAGTTAAAAAAGAGCTTACGGAGACACTTCTTGTCTTCTGTCCTTCTCTTATCGAAACATTGCCCGAAGGGATAAATAATGGCTCTGCGTAAACTCTTTTACACTGCGGCTACAATTTATTCCTCATCTAAAACATCATTTATCAATTGCCCTGATATGATATTCCTGTATTAATGCAGGATTCCCGGGTGTTAATGTAAAGCTTACCCAAATATTTGCCTTCTCTCCTTCCAGTATAAAATAGCCGCGTAACTGGTTTTCAGGAACCACCTCTCCCACTTTACTGATCTTACCTGCTTTTGCATAGATGGCATTTGCTTCCTGTTTCATTACATCAGTAAAATAATCGGAGAAAAAATTCTCTGCGAAGATGCCGGAAGATGGGGCATTATTAAAATCAGGAAGCAGTTTTATCAATTCATCCCTGCGTTGCGTTAATATGTTTGATGACGGTAATTGCCTCGGTTTTAATTGAGCCATCCGTATCAAAGTATCCAACACCATCGTATTGGGCAAACTGGTTGATGCATAAGTTACATTGGCAAAATAGATCACACCCAATCCGTATTCCGGTGCAATTACCCAGTTACTGCCAAAGCCGGGCAGGCCGCCGGTATGCCCTACTGTTTCCCTTCCTTCACAATCTTTTGTCCAGCGTATTCCATAAGCATACGCAGCAGCCAACGGGCATGCACGGCCACTGGGATATTTATAATTGGCATTCAGCGAAGCAAAGCGCCAGGGCTGGTGCATCTCGCGGATGGAACTTCTTTTTACAGGTCCGGTCTCTGCATCATTCCTTACCGGCCATGCTGATTGATGTAATGCTACATATTTACTGAACGATTCAATAGAAGTGATCATGCCACCCATGGCTCCATAAATACCATCATGCAGCAGTGCTTCTTCTCTCCAGTTATTATTGATCCACCGATAACCATGTGCCAGTTCGTTGGCGGGCACTTTGGTGTATTCCCATTGTGCCTGGTTCATGCCCAATGGTTTCCAGATATTTTTTTCGATATAATCGCTGTAAGGCATACCTGTAATTTTTTTAATGATATAACCCTGCATGGCAAAACCCAAATTGCTATACTCGTATGCCAGTCCCGGCGCATTAGAAAAACTGATTCCTTTTTTGATCAATGCAATCAGGTCTGCATCAGTATCGGCCAGTTGCCTGTCGCCCCATGGATTATCTTCGGGAAAACCGGCAGAGTGTGTCATCAGGTTTCTGATAGTGATCTCGGGTGCATCTTTGCTCAGCTTCTGACCTTTCATTTCGGGGATATACAAATAAACGGGGTCATCTAATTTCAGTTTACCCTCGTCGCGCAGTTTTAAAATAGCCATTGCTGTAAAGCTCTTGCTCATTGATGCAATGCGGAACATGGATTTGGTTGTGGCGGGGATTTTTTTATCAATATCTGTATAACCTCCGCTGCCCGCATACACTAATTTGCCATCCAGTACAATACCGTATGCGTAACCGGGGAAATGATTTTTGTCTGCATACTCTTTATAGATCTTATCAACGATAGGAAAAAGGGCTTCTAATTTTTTAAGCCTGTCAGCTTCTGTGAATGCAGGTGGTTGGTAAGCTGCATTGGGATTGTTGGTTTGCGCTGTTGCAGATACAGATAATACAAGGCCGCAGATTATGGCAATTAATTTGGTAGTAGAGATCATACCCTGGTTTTATTGCGCCTTTGCGCCTCTGCATGAATTATTGCTCGCAAAGGCGCAAAGGCGCGGTTTGTTAATAGCGTTGGGGATTGTTGGTTTGCACTGTTGAAGATACTGATAATACAAGGCCGCAGATTATGGCAATTAGTTTGGTTGCAGAGATCATACTGTGGTTTTATTGCGCCTTTGCGCCTCTGAGTGAATTATTGCTCGCAAAGGCGCAAAGGCGCGGTTGTTAATAGTGTTGGGGATTGTTGGTTTGCATTGTTGAAGATACTGATAATACAAGGCCGCAGATTATGGCAATTAGTTTGGTTGCAGAGATCATACTGTGGTTTTATTGCGCCTTTGCGCCTCTGAGTGAATTATTGCTCGCAAAGGCGCAAAGGCGCGGTTGTTAATAGTGTTGGGGATTGTTGGTTTGCACTGTTGAAGATACTGATAATACAAGGCCGCAAATAATGGCCATTATTTTGGTAGTAGAGATCATACCCTGGTTTTATTGCGCCTTTGCGCCTCTGCGTGAATTATTGCTCGCAAAGGCGCAAAGGCGCGGTTTGTTAATAGCGTTGGGAGTTGTTGGTCTGTGCTGTTGAAGATACTGATAATACAAGGCCGCAAATAATGGCCATTATTTTGGTAGTAGAGATCATACCCTGGTTTTATTGCGCCTTTGCCTCTGCGTGAATTATTGCTCGCAAAGGCGCAAAGGCGCGGTTGTTAATAGCGTTTTAGTTTTTCGATGTATTCACCTAACCTGCTCTTCGCCATAAAGTTTTTCTCCAGTTCCATGTTGAATGGGATTGGCGTATCCAATGATGCGCAGCGCATAACAGGTGCATCTAATAATTCAAAACAATGCTCGCCGATCCATGCACTGATCTCGCCGCCAATACCACCTGTTAAAGTGTCTTCATGCAATAACAATACTTTCCCTGTTTGGGCCACTGCTTCTTTGATGGCTGTATAATCCAGTGGCAGTAAAGTTCTCAAATCAAGAATGTGCAAAGAAGTTTCGGGATGTTGCTCCTGGTATTCGGTTGCCCAATGCACTCCTGCACCGTATGTGATCACTGTAATATCTTCTCCTTCCCGCACTAACCTTGCTTTTCCAATCTCCACTTCGTAGTATTCTTCCGGCACGGGCCCGCTGATGCTTCTGTATAATCCTTTGTGTTCAAAAAATAAAACAGGGTTCGGATCATTGATGGCTGCGATCAATAAACCCTTTGCATCATGCGGTGTTGAGGGGTATACCACTTTTAATCCAGGTACATGCGTAAACCATGCTTCATTGCTTTGCGAGTGAAATGGTCCGGCGCCTACACCACCACCTGTTGGCATGCGTATCACCACGTCTGCATTTTGTGCCCAGCGATAATGGATCTTGGCCAGATTATTTACGATCTGGTTAAAGCCCACGGTTGCAAAATCGGCAAACTGCATTTCCATCACAGTCTTAAATCCTTCCAGGCTTAAGCCCAGTGCGCTGCCTACAATTGCGCTTTCGCATAACGGTGTATTACGTACTCTTTCTTTCCCAAACTCTTCTGCAAATCCTTCTGTTATTTTAAATGCCCCGCCATACCCGGCAATATCCTGACCCATGAGGATGAGGTTGGGATGGTGTTGCATGCTTTGGTGCAGGGCGGTTTTGATGGCGTCGAGAAGGCGGGACGAGTTAGGAGTTAGGAGTTTGGAGTCTGGAGTATCAATTATCTCAACTCCAGACTCCAAACTCCTAACTCCTAACTTGCCCGCATATACATCTGATAGTTCCTCTTTTTCATCCACTACAAACACCTCATCTTCCGGTGCGTGTTTCAATTCGTTGTCGATATATTCTTTGAATTCATTCCGGATATCTGATACCTGCATGGCTGAGATCACATTTTCTGCGATGAGGAACTGCTCAAAATTTTTGATCGGGTCTTTTCTGCCCCACTCTTCAAACAATTCTTTGGGTACATATTTTGTTCCGCTGGCTTCTTCATGGCCGCGCATGCGGAAGGTCATGCATTCGATCAGGTAAGGTTTTTGATTATTAATGCAATAGTCGCGAACACCTTTAATGGTATCAAGTACTTCCAATACATTATTTCCGTTTATGCAAACACCTTCCATGCCATAGCCTTTGGCTTTATCTACCAGGCTTTCGCAACGGTATTGTTCATTAACGGGAGTGCTTAACCCGTATCCATTATTTTCGATCACAAAAATGACCGGCAGATCCCATACAGCCGCTACATTCAAAGCTTCATGAAAATCACCTTCGCTTGTACCTCCATCACCACTGAAAGCCAATGATACTTTGTTTTCTTTCCTGAGTTTATAGGCTAATGCCACACCATCTGCAATGGCCAGTTGCGGACCAAGGTGCGAGATCATCCCGCAGATATGATAGGGTTTACTGCCAAAATGAAAACTTCTTTCCCTGCCTTTACTATAGCCATCTTTATTACCCTGCCATTGCATAAACAGTTTGTGCAAAGGCATTTGCCTGGAAGTGAATACACCAAGGTTCCTGTGCAAAGGCATGATCCATTCATCGTTATCCAATGCCAGTGTACTGCCAACAGAAATAGCTTCCTGTCCAATACCGCTAAACCATTTACTAATCTTACCCTGCCGCAGCAATACCAGCATTTTCTCCTCTATCATCCGGGGCATAAGCAGGTTACGGTAGATATAGATCAGCTCTTCGTTGGTAAAATTTTGGCGGTTGAAATGCATGGTGGTTTTGTTATGCAGTTATTCGTGAATCTCCGGTTGTGAATGGTGAATGGTGAATTGGCAATATTTATCATAATGGTATCCAAGGCTGCTTATTCACAATTCACCATTGCCCACTCACGGCTCACTAAGTTACTTGTATTTGCCTTGCCATAAAACCCCGCCCATAAAAAAGCCATCCCGCGTATACGGAATGGCTTTATATAAAAATTGTGAGGAGATGATTAGTCGCGGCTGCCCAGTTTGCTTAATAATCTGAGTATCTCAAGGTATAACCATACAAGGGTTACCATTAAGCCAAAAGCGCCATACCATTCCATAAATTTAGGAGCGCCTCTTTCCGCACCCTGTTCTATCATATCAAAATCGAGGATCAGGTTTAATGCAGCAATAGCCACAACAAACAAACTGATACCAATGCTTAACATGCTGCTGTCGTACATAAAACTTACGTTCACACCAAATAAACGCAGTACCATGGTAAGCAGGTAAAAGATCCCGATACCAAGGGTAGCGGTAAAAATAACAGACTTAAATTTTTCTGTTGCGCTTATGATGCGGAAATTATACAGCAGGAACATGGCAATAGCAACACCAAAAGTTAATCCTACCGCCTGCATAACCAGTCCGGGATATTTTTCTGCAAAAGCAGCATTCATGATGGCCGAAATACCACCAATAAAAAGTCCTTCGAGCAAGCCATATAATGGAGCCAGGTAACCGGCCCAATTGGGTTTAAAAGAAATAGCGATACCGGTGATCAGACCTCCGAACACGCCTACCATCAGTAGGGTGCTCACCGTACCTGTCTGGCCTTCGTCAAACAAATGCCAGCTATACGCTGCCCCTGCAATAACCATCAGCATTAAAAAGCCAAACTTGTTAATAGCTCCCCTAACACTCATTGTGCCCTGTGCACTTGCTTCCAGGTGCATGCTTTTATCAAACATTTTTTGTGTTAAAGTGGGATTGCCAGATTTAAAAATTGCCATAGTTTGTAAAAATTTAGAATAGTAAATGTACGAAAAGTATTACGGGTTTCAGGATTGTGCTATTTAAGGAAATACTAAAATTGGTGAGTGGTGAGTTGTGAATGGTGAATGGTGAATTGGCAATATTTGGCGCATCAATGCCATTCACAATTCACCATTCACAATTCACAATTGCCCATTCACCTCTTTCCCGGTCTTTTCAGCCCCGGATAATGATCCACGGTTTCAAACACATATTGGGGATTTTGTTTAAGGATATGGATGAATTTGGCCAAAGAATCCGCATCTGATGAGTTCCGGAACATCCGGTCGTGGGTTAAAATTACCAGGTGATTGGGTACATGTGTTTTGTTTCTGGCAAAAGCACTATCCACTTCTGCGGCCAGTTTTTCAGGCGTTTGAACCGGGCGGGCTGTTTTACGGCCAAAAGCCCATTCCACATCCCAGCCAATTACATTGTAACCGGCGCTATCCAACAATAAGGCAATGGGTTTTACCAGGCCGGTAGCTTTAATGTCAGCCGCCCTAACCCAGGCACGGTTACCCGGCAGGCGGGCAATTTTATATGGCACATGCAAAGAATCCTGTGCTTTATAAAAATCCTGTGCTGCCATTACAGGATGGTGATAGAAATAAAAATATTGTCCGTTGGCATGTGTGTAACTATGGTTTGCCAGCAGTGTTTGGGGGTAGCCCTCCCTTATCATAGAAACGATCTTTTTACCATCGCTTTTCATGGCAGCATGCTGGCCAACCATAAAAAAGCTTGCCTTAATACCCGCCTGTTTACACAAATTGTAGCAATCTACCGTGCCGTGTTGCGGGCCATCATCGAAACTCAGGTAAATATACTTTTTGGTACTATCGTAAATCAGTGGCTGCCAGTCGAATTTATTTACAGGTGGCACTATTTTCTGCACCATTCCGGCTTTCGGGGTTGTATCTCTCCCAGTCCCTTCCCCGGCAGGGGCATTAGAGCAACCTATTGAATAAGCCAATATCAATGTCCAAATCAATCCAGCCATATACTTATCTGTTTTACCTGTCATATCCGGTGCAATCAAATTAACTGCGAAGATAACTATTGGCCAGAATCCATTGCAGGTGTTTCCATTTCATCATAACAGAAGCACAAAATGATAAAAATCAGTATTTATCATCCCCCGTTAATTAGTATCTTCGCGGGCACAATTTATTCTTCGATGGCAAAAAAAGATGAACTACTGCAGGACGTTGTAATCAAGTTTGCAGGCGATAGTGGAGACGGTATGCAGCTTACCGGACAACAGTTTACCAATAATACGGCGATGCTGGGTATTGATTTGGCTACTTTCCCGGATTTCCCGGCGGAAATACGTGCCCCGATAGGTACGGTACCCGGCGTGAGTGGATTTCAACTGCATTTTTCTTCCAACCAGGTATTTACCCCGGGAGATATTGCAGATGTACTGGTAGCAATGAATGCTGCGGCATTAAAAGTGAACCTGAAAGCCCTTAAAAAGGGTGGAAAGATCATCGTAAATCTTGAAGGTTTTGATACAAGAAACCTGCGTTTGGCCAATTATCCCGATGGTGTAAACCCGCTGGAAGATGGAAGCCTCGACAGTTATGAAGTGATCAAAATAGATGTAACCAAACTTACCCGCGAATCTTTGAAAGATTTTGCTGAACTGGGTAATAAAGAGCGCGACCGTGCCAAAAACATGTTTGTGCTTGGTTTTATCTACTGGCTCTATAACCGTAGCCTGGATACAACAATCGAATTCCTGAAAGAGAAATTTGGCAAAAAACCGCTTATCCTCAACAGTAATATCAAAGTATTACAGTCTGGATATAATTATGGTGATACCACAGAAGCCTTCACTACCCGCTACAAGGTAAACAAGGCAAAAATGGAGCCCGGTACTTACCGCAGCATTATGGGTAACCAGGCATTATCCCTTGGTTTGATAGCAGCCGGAGAAAAAAGTGGTTTACCTATCTTCCTTGGTGCCTATCCTATTACACCTGCCTCAGATATTTTACATGACTTAAGTAAGTATAAAAATTTTGGCATCAAAACCTTCCAGGCAGAAGATGAGATCGCAGCTATTGCCTCAGCTATCGGCGCAAGTTATGGCGGTGCGCTGGGTGTAACTGCTACTTCCGGACCGGGTATGGCGCTTAAAACAGAGGCCATGGGCCTCGCAGTAATGCTGGAGATTCCGTTGGTGATCGTAAATATTCAACGTGGCGGTCCATCAACAGGCTTACCTACCAAAACTGAGCAGAGTGACCTGATGCAGGCTTATTACGGACGTAACGGCGAATGCCCTATGCCTGTTATTGCTTCATCAACACCAAGCGACTGTTTTGATGCCGCCTATGAAGCAACACGTATATCCATACAACACATGACCCCGGTTGTGCTGTTAAGTGATGGATATATTGCCAACGGTGCAGAACCATGGAAATTCCCTGCCGCTGAAGACCTTGCTCCCATACCGGTAAACTTCAAGAAAGGATTGGCAGAAGATGAACCTAAGTTCCAGCCTTACCGCAGGGATGAAAAATTAGCCCGTCCATGGGCTATTCCGGGTACTCCGGGATTAGAACACCGAATTGGTGGATTGGAGAAACAGGACATCACCGGTAATATCAACTACGAACCTGAGAATCACCAGCACATGATAAATGTTCGCCAGGCAAAGGTTGATAAGATCGCAGATTATATTCCATTGCAAACATTAGATAGCGGTCCTGAAAAAGGAAAAGTACTGATACTCGGATGGGGCTCTACTTATGGCGCCATCAAAAGTGCCGCACTGGAATTGCAGGCAGAAGGTCATGCAGTAAGTCATGCACATATCCGCTACCTGCGCCCATTCCCAAGAAACCTCGGAGACCTCATTAAGAACTTTGATAAAGTATTAATACCTGAGATCAACAACGGACAACTTGTTAAGATCATCCGCGACGAATATATGGTTAACGCAAAAGCTTATAATAAAGTAATGGGTATTCCAATTACAAAAGGTGAATTGGTGGATGAAGTTAAGAAGATGTTGTAGGAGGAAGCTTTGAGCTGCGAGCGAAAAAAGAGAAGATACATAATTATCTTCTCTTTTTTTTATAGATAACATGATAACCACTTTCGCTCATCATTTGTTCCGGTTTGTTTAAAAAATGTTTCCCTATTTTTAATTTACCATTCACCCAATACTTATGGATATTGAACAACTGAGAGACTACTGTTTAAGCAAACCCGGCGCAGAAGAAGCCCTTCCCTTCGGACCGGACACTTTGGTGTATAAAGTAAATGGGAAACTATTTCTACTTACGGGATTCGATGTTCATCCATTACAGTTCAATATAAAATGCGACCCGGATAAAGCAATCGAATTAAGGGAAGAATATCCAGACACCATCCTGCCTGGTTATCACATGAATAAAAAACACTGGAATACCATCATTGTTGATGGAACCTTATCGAATAAACAGTTGCAGGGGTTTATTGATGACTCGTATAATCTTGTAAAAGGGAAGAAGTGAGTGGTCAGTGGTGAGTATACCAGGTGAATTGTGAATGGGCAATTGTGAATGGGGGCCATAGTTATTACGTACGTATCTATCCATATTTATCTCATTCACAATTCACTATTGCCCACTCACCACTCACCACTCACTACTCACCATAAAACCTGCACCAATCCTTCAACACACAATCTTCGCATTTTGGGTTACGCGCCAGGCAAACATAGCGGCCATGAAGAATCAGCCAGTGATGGGCTTTATGCACCAGTTCTTTGGGAATATGTTTGATCAATTCTTTTTCAACTGCCAAAGGCGTAGCGGCTTTTTGTGAAACCAAACCCAAACGTTTACTTACCCTGAATACATGTGTATCCACAGCCATATTGGGTTGCTGATCAACAACGCTTGTAATCACATTGGCAGTCTTTCTGCCAACGCCTGGTAATTGTACCAGTTCTTCAACCGTCATCGGCACTTCTCCACCAAATTTTTCAAGCAGCATGGCCGCCATGCCGATCAGGTGTTTGGTTTTATTGTTGGGGTAAGAAATGCTGCGGATCAGGGGGAACAATTCTTCAAAACCCGCTTTCGCCATTCTATGCGGATCGGGATATTTTTGAAAGATGGCGGGAGTGGTAAGGTTTACACGTTTATCTGTGCATTGGGCAGAAAGAATGACGGCTACTAATAATTGAAACGGATTATCATACAATAATTCCGTTTCCGCATCGGGAACATTTTTCTGAAAATAGTCCAGTATCAGATCGTAGCGCTGTTTCTTTGTCATCTAAACAAATAACTTAAAACCGTGCCTTTGTGTATTCTTTGTGTGAGAATTAATTTGCACACAAAGGCACAAAGGCACAGTTTGTTTTTTAATATTGGTGAAAACTATCTCCAATAAATTTCAGAGCGTCAGTAATGCCTGTGCGCCAGTAGGTCCATGTATGTGCACCATCGCGTACGCGGTATTCGTGTGGCACTCTTTTTTCTGATAAGGCAATATGCAACAGGCAATTCCCTTTTGTTAAAAAATCATCATCACCACAATCAATCCAGTAGCGTACTTTTTTCAGCTCCTCAGCCGATTTTTTCTCTACAATCTTCAGTATCGAATTATCGTACCAGTCTCTATTTAATCGCTCTTTGCCATTCAGGTTCCTGCCATAGAGTTTCCCAAAAATACCTTCATACCTGTCGGCAGGTGTACTTACCACTGCTTCATCATCAAACACAGCAGCGCTCAGCGGTGCGGCGGCGGCAAACAGTTCAGGATATTTTAACGCATAGATCAGCGTACCATAGCCACCCATTGATAAACCGGCAACACCCCTGAATCTTTTTTCAGCTTTGATGCGATAATTTTTTTCAACAGCAGGCATGAATTCCTTTACAAAAAAATCTTCATACTTTTCTTTACCGTCGTACGAGTTGATATACCAGCTTGAATCGGCGTTAGGCATCACAATGATCATTGGCGGAATGGTTCCATCGGCAATAGCTTTATCTGCGTAGCGGTTAACTTCTCCAAATTGTAACCAGCCGGTATTATCATCGGTATATCCATGTAAGAGGTACACTACAGGATATTTCCTGTCGGAGGTTTCATAATCCGCAGGCAGATACACTGAGTAACGTACCTCTTTACCCAGGATGGTACTTTTTGCTACTCTGGTTTCATACACTTTACCTGCAGGTTGTGCATAGGCAGTTGTGATACAGCAAAGAAGTATCAACAGCATTTGATGGCAAACTGTTTTCATTACGATTTGTTTTAGTAATGATAAATTTAGTTGAAAAGAAGTGATACAGGGAACCGTTTAAAAATAATCGGGTAAATTTTTCACGCGAAGGCGCCAAGGCGCAAAGAAGAAATGCGTCTTTACCTTATTAAGGCATAAAACTATTTTTTCCCTGATACGTTTTCAGCGTGCTTCAAAATAGCCTTAACAGAATGTTTGGAGGGGGATTTCAGCCTGAGCTTATCCAACTGGCGTATGGTACGGCGCAATACCTGTAAGCGGTCTTTGAGTTCAATATCAAACTCTAAAGCCTCTTCAATGGCTGCGGACATTTTGGGTGAACAATCCTGATATAAATACAAGATCAGATCCTCTTCTTTGAATTTTTTCATAAATAGGATAACAACGTGAAATAAGAGGATACGGCGTTGTTATAAAACGGCAATCGTTACAGAATATTGTAACAAACCCAAAAAGGGGAGTTTAACGATTTTGAAGGAGATTTATTTTTTCAGAGAGGCAGAATCTTCAATAATATAGATATCCTCGCCGTCTCTTTTCATGAGGTAATGCTCGCGTGCAAATTTTTCGAGGGCGGCTGGGTTGCTTTGAAGATCGGTGAGTTCTTTGCGTGTTTTCTCTATTTCCTGTACGTAATAGCGCTTTTTGGTCTCCAGTTTTTTCAGCTCTTCCTGCCTGTCGCGCTGCTGGAAATAATCCCGCTGGTCAAAAAACAACATCCACACCACAAAGAAGCTGAATGCTACCAGGTATTTGTTGGTGAGTATGGTGAGTATTTTTTTCATTAAGATAACAGGCATCAGTACAGGATGCCCGATAAAAATAGAGATTAACTAATTCACGTGAGAGATAAACTAATTAACAGATGTTAAGAAGAAGCTGCGGGCTATGAGCTGTGAGCTACGAGTAATTATTATTTGCTCATAGCTCGCAGCTCAAGGCTCGCAGCTAACAACTATTTAGAACCAAACTTCACTTTCCCTTTTGGATAAATACTGGTAGAGCCCAGCATTTCTTCGATACGGATCAGTTGGTTGTATTTAGCGATACGGTCGGTACGTGATGCAGAACCTGTTTTAATTTGTCCGCAATTCAACGCAACAGCCAGGTCGGCAATGGTAGTATCTTCTGTTTCACCGCTGCGGTGGCTCATGATGGTATTGTAACCATTGTGTTGTGCCAGTGTAACCGCGTTGATGGTTTCGGTAAGTGTACCGATCTGGTTTACTTTAACCAATAAAGCATTGGCAATACCTTTATCAATACCGGTTTGCAGCCTGTTTACGTTGGTAACAAACAGGTCGTCACCTACTAACTGGCATTTGCTGCCAACAGCCTGTGTAAGGGCTTTCCAGCCATTCCAGTCGTCTTCGGCCATACCATCTTCGATAGAAACAATTGGGTATTGTTTTACCCATTTTTCCCAGAATTTAACTAATTCATCGCTGCTAACTGCTTTACCGCTGCTCTTATGGAACACATATTTTTTCTTTTTGGCATCCCATAATTCGCTGTTAGCGGCATCCATGGCAATTACCACCTGTGAACCTGTTTTATAACCGGCAGCAGTGATGGCTTCCAGTACGGTTTCAATGGCTTCTTCATTACTTTGGATATTGGGTGCAAAACCACCTTCATCACCTACGTTGGTGCTGAATCCTTTTTTCTTCAATACGCTTTTCAGAACGTGGAAGATCTCAACACCCCAACGCAATCCTTCGCTGAAAGAAGGGGCGCCAACAGGCATGATCATGAATTCCTGGAAATCGATTTTGTTATCTGCGTGCGCACCACCATTCAAAATGTTCATCATTGGGATAGGCAATGTTTTGGCATTGGTACCACCGATGTAACGGAACAATGGCAGCGCAGCTTCTTCAGCAGCAGCCTTGGCAACGGCCATACTTACAGCCAATGTTGCGTTGGCGCCTAATTTGGTTTTATTAGGTGTACCATCCAATGCGATGATCGCATCGTCGATAGCAGCCTGCTGAGACACATCAAAACCAATAATACCTTCAGATATAATATCGTTTACATTTTTTACTGCTTTTAATACGCCTTTACCTGCATATTTCTTTTTATCGTTATCACGTAATTCTGCTGCTTCGTGAATACCGGTACTTGCACCGCTTGGTACTGCTGCGCGGCCCAGTGCGCCATCATCGGTAAGTACGTCTACTTCTACAGTAGGATTACCGCGGCTATCTAAAATTTGTCTTGCATGTACTTCAATAATGTAACTCATGATCGATTGCTTATTTGGTTATGATTTGGGTGAAGAATTTTACGGGTTTGTGTTTTGGAGCCGCAATTTAAGCATTTGCCGGCTTTTGTGTTTTGAAATCATGAAAGGATCCTATTGTTTTACGCATAAAAACTTCATCATACCCACGGATCACATAATCTTTTAATATACCCACTACCTCGTAACCCAGCCGCTGATACAGTTTCTGTGCACCGGTATTGAAGGAAGATGCGCAGATAAACACATTGGGACTAACCTTGAATATCAGCGCCTCAACGTAGGCTATGGCTGCTTCTCCAAGCCCCTGCCCTCTTGCTTCTTCAGCAATAACGATCGTTTGTATGTATCCGGTAAATGCACCTTTTAATTTGATCATAATGAAGCCCAGCCGCTTCTCTTCGCGCCGCATCAGGTATACTTCGCTCAACGGGTCTTCCAATAATTTAATAGAATCATCATAATTGCGCTGCAGGGTGATCCATGGCTCATTGGCAGCCATCAGGCGGGCGCACCACTGCAGATCTTCAGTGGCCGAAGTTTTTTCAATCGAAACAGGTGGGTTGATGCCGGGTAAATAATCCATCATACACTTCGCGTAACCCCTTGTCTTTGCGTCTTCGCGGTGAAACAAAAACAATTTAACCGCGAAGACGCCAGGGCGCAAGGGTTCGCTAAGGTATTAAACATAACGCAACTTATTTGTTTGTCAGCGCGCGGAACACTTCTTCCAGGCTATGCCCTTCTGTTTGCAGTGAAACGATGTTGAGGTTATGATCGATGGAGAGGTTTAATAATTGTTTTCGAACAGCATCGGGGTTGGAAGTTTGGAGCCTGAAGTGAGAAGTCTGAAGTTCTTCAACTATTGTAACTTCTTTTAACCCTTTTAACAATGCCATATCCACAGCTTCTTTAAATTCTACTATCACCACATGCCCGTTCTGCTTACCCTTTTGCAGGTTAACTAATTTATCATCCGCCACAATATTTCCTTTGTTGATGATGATCACGCGGTCGCAGATGGCTTCCACTTCCTGGAGAATATGTGAGGAGAAAAGAACCGTTTTATCATGCCCCTGTTGTTTGATCACATTCCGTATCTCAATGATCTGGTTGGGATCTAAACCACTGGTAGGCTCATCAAGTATCAATACTTCCGGATCGTGGATCAATGCGGCAGCGAGACCCACTCTTTGCTTATAGCCTTTGGATAATTGTCCTATTTTCTTTTTCGATTCAACGGTTAACCCTGTTAATGCGATCACTTTTTCAACCGCAGCTTTTACATCTTTTAATTGATGAATACCCGCAACAAAACCCAGGTATTCCCGCACATACATGTCTGTGTATAATGGATTGGCTTCGGGCAAATAACCGATCTTTTTTTTAATGGCAATGGGGTTGTTTGAAATATCCAGTCCGCACACCATACCCTTGCCGCCATCGGCCTGTAAATAGCCGGTGATGATCTTCATAGTGGTACTTTTTCCCGCACCGTTAGGACCAAGAAATCCAACAATTTCTCCCTTATTCACTTTAAAAGAGACACTGTTTACCGCTTTCTGTTCGCCGTATTGTTTGAGTAATTGAGATACTTCGATGGACATGCCTGCTGGGTTTCGGTCAAAATTACCGGAATGAAAGCAAATTCCTTCAGTGATTATGGGTTAAGGGTTTGGTAAGATTTCTTTCTGCCGTGAAAAAAAACAATTAACCGCAGAGATTAATCAAGGATCTCTTCGGAGCTTTCGGGCAGGTGATCGTATTCTCCTTTTAAAGCATAATACCCAAAAAGAACAATGCCAACCGCAATAGGGATGAACACTACCACAAATACACCCCATTGTATTTTCGTATCTATCAATGGCTTTTGCGCAATTTCGGCAGCGGCTGTTTTAATAAGATAGTACACGCACACCGGGCCAAGTAATATCCAGATAATACCTGTGAGTCTTTTAAGCTGGTTCATAGTAACTATTTTATTTGGCCGCAGATTCGCAGATTAAAAAATCTGCGAATCTGCGGCTTTGGTTTATTCTAATATCTCCGCGTGAATTTTATTATTAATATACAACGTACCTATCACCAAACAAACCGCTGCAATAATGATGGGGTACATCAATCCCACTAATTTATCATTGGTATAAATAGTAGTAAGTAAAGTGGCAATAAACGGTGTTAATCCACCAAACACACCGTTGCCAATATGGTACGGCAACGACATAGACGTGTACCTGATCTTGGTAGGGAACAGCTCTACCAGGAAAGCCGCAATAGGCCCATACACCATTGTTACATACAAAATCATGATGTACACAAAGAATACCATCTTCCAGTAATCAGCAGTACCCACCGTTTTAGAAATTTTGATGTCGGGTTTGATGGTTACTCGTCCGGGCTCGCTGTACAATGTATCTTTTTTTACTTCAGACACAATCATCCCATCTGCATAAAAATATTTATTGGTTACGGTTCTGAGTGTGTCTGATGTATTGGCAATAGGTGTGAAGTTTGTTTTGATCTGCTTCAGATCAACTAATTCCTGTTTTGTTTTATGGTCTGACAGATCGAGTAATTGTTTGAAGAGATATTGATAGCTAACTACAGCCAGCAACATACCGGTAAGCATGATCCATTTACGCCCCACCCTATCGCTCCAACTTCCGAAAAATACAAAGAACGGGGTGGCAAACAGGATGGCCCAGATAAGAATGGTGCGCGACTGGTCGAAATCGACCTTACAAACATTCTCAATAAAAGACTGCGCATAAAACTGGCCGGTATACCAAACCACACCCTGCCCCATGGTGGCGCCAAACAATGCCAGCAATACCATTTTCAGATTCGATTTATGTCCGAAACTTTCTTTTAATGGATTAACTGAAGTGGTGCCTTCTGTTTTTAGTTTCTCAAACAGCGGCGATTCTTTCATTTTTAAACGGATGTAGATAGAAACGATCACCAATACAACAGAAACAAGGAATGGAATTCTCCAGCCCCAGTTGTTAAACTTGGCAATTGATTTTGCCTGGTCCGCATCTAATCCATGGCGTGTAAGTAAGATCACGCCCAGCGATACAAACAAACCGAGGGTGGCGGTGGTTTGTATCCACGAAGTATAAAAACCTCTTTTATTATCGGGCGAATGTTCAGCCACATAAGTAGCCGCACCACCATATTCGCCGCCAAGTGCAAGGCCCTGCAACAGCCTTAACACCAGCACAATAATCGGCGCTGCAAAACCAATGGTTTCGTAAGAGGGCACCAGGCCAATGGCAAAAGTAGAGCCTCCCATAATGATTAAAGTGAGCAGGAAAGTATGTTTACGACCTATCAGGTCGCCAAGCCTGCCAAATACCAATGCTCCAAAAGGGCGTACAATAAAGCCTGCTGCAAATGTGGCCAGCGTAGACAGTAAAGCTGCTGTTGGATTGGTTTTTGGGAAGAACTGATTGGCGAGCACGGTGGCGAGACTGCCAAATATGTAAAAATCATACCACTCAATTAAAGTGCCCAGCGAGGACGCACCAATCACTTTCCAGATACCTTTTGTTTCTTTCATAAGCAATCAAATCGTTGTCAACTTACGTTAAAGCATTCATTTAACCAAGGGGGCAATTGGATTTTCCCGTGAGACGTGAATCGTCAGTCGTGAGAAGAGTTCTACTCACGTCTCACGACTCACGTCTCACGATTCACGACCCGGAATTCAAAGATTCCTGCTCCGCCCGCATATTTTTTTACTGCCTAAAAAAGTGTTGCTGTATCTTTAATCCCCCTAAAATTTCGATTGTTATGTCTTACCCCTACCAGATCAAATCATTTGAGCAGTACAAAGAAGTGTATCAAAAAAGTATTGAAGACCCTTCTGCATTCTGGGCCGCTATTGCAGAAAATTTTACCTGGCGTAAAAAATGGCACACGGTACTGGAATGGAATTTTAAAGAGCCCAAAATAGAATGGTTTAAAGGTGGTAAGCTGAATATTACCGAGAACTGTTTAGACAGGCAGATAGCAGCCAAAGGCAACCAGCCTGCACTTATCTGGGAGCCTAATGCAAGCGATGAACAGCACCGTACACTTACTTATAAAAAACTGCTTGAAAAAGTTTGCCAGTTTGCCTATGTATTAAAAAACAACGGCGTAAAAAAAGGCGATCGTGTTTGTATTTATATGGGGATGATACCCGAGCTGGCCATTGCTGTTCTGGCCTGTGCCAGAATTGGTGCAATTCATAGCGTAGTGTTTGGCGGATTCTCTGCACAAAGTATTGCCGACAGGTTATATGATGCGCAGGCAGAATTTATTGTAACCTGCGATGGCGCTTTCCGCGGCGCTAAAGATATTCCGCTCAAAAGCGTGATCGATGATGCGCTCATTGGCAACAGAACCATTAAGCGTGTAATAGTTTGCACCCGCACCAGAACACCTGTATCGATGCTTAAAGGCAGGGATGTTTGGTGGGAAGAAGAAATGAAACATGTGGAAGAACAGGGGTTAACATTTATTGAGCCCGAAGAAATGGACGCAGAAGATCCATTGTTTATTTTATATACATCCGGTTCTACCGGCAAACCCAAAGGGGTAGTGCATACCTGCGGCGGTTATATGGTTTGGGCCAATTACACTTTTGTAAATGCATTCCAGTACAAACATGAGCAACTGCATTTTTGCACAGCAGATATCGGATGGATCACCGGGCATACTTACATTATTTATGGTCCGCTTAGTGCAGGCGCTATTTCATTAATGTTTGAAGGAATCCCTACCTGGCCCGATGCCGGCAGATTCTGGGATATCATTGATAAGTTCAAAGTAAATATTTTTTATACCGCACCAACAGCTATCAGGAGTTTGATGGGATTTGGTACGGGGCCGTTGCATGGCAAAGACCTTTCTTCACTGGAAGTATTGGGTACCGTGGGCGAACCCATTAATGAAGAAGCATGGCATTGGTATGATGAACATGTAGGCAGGAAAAAATGCCCGATCGTAGATACCTGGTGGCAAACAGAAACAGGCGGTTGCCTTATCAGCAACCTTGCGGGTGTTACGCCTGCTGTGCCAAGCTGGGCCACACTGCCTATGCCGGGATTGCAAATGGTACTGGTAGATGAGAATGGCAAAGAAGTGATAGCAGAAGGTGATGAAACAGTATCAGGCAATCTTTGCATTAAAGCGCCATGGCCCGGAATTTTAAGAACCACTTACGGCGATCATGAAAGATGCCGCACCAATTATTTTGCCACTTACGAGAACATGTATTTTACAGGTGATGGCGCTATGCGCGATAAAAACGGATATTACCGCATTACCGGCCGTGTGGATGATGTATTGAATGTAAGCGGCCACCGTATTGGTACCGCCGAAGTGGAGAATGCGATCAATATGCATGCAGGCGTGGTAGAAAGTGCTGTGGTGGGCTATCCGCACGATATTAAAGGACAAGGCATTTATGCTTATGTAATTTACCAGGGCTCTCACGGGCAGAACACACATGGAACTGCAGAGATGATACGCAAGGATATTCTGCAAACTGTAACACGTATTATTGGTGCTATAGCCAAGCCGGATAAAATTCAGTTTGTAAGCGGATTACCAAAAACAAGAAGCGGAAAAATTATGCGCCGGATTTTGCGCAAAGTTGCAGAAGGTGAAACAGGCAATTTAGGTGATACTTCTACTTTACTGGATCCTGCGGTGGTGGAAGAGATTAAGCATGGTAAGCTCTGAGAAATATTGAAGAGATAAATTGAGCCGCAGATTTGCAGATTAAAATCTACGAATTTGCGGCTCCTTCTTTTTTGCAGTCTCAACAATTATCCTTTCATCAACCGCAACTCTTTTCCATCCCAGGTTGGAAAGAGTTTACTGTTATCATTGATCTTTAAATGCCCATTCGCCACCGAACTGAATACAGATCGGAAATCGGTACTCACCGGCAGATCGCGGCCATCTTCCAGGTCTTCTTTGGCAAGGGTTTTTATATTGTTGTACACTTTACAACCCTGCACATCATTACCCAATACAAACAAACAACTGGCGCGGCCATGATCTGTTCCGCCGGTGCCGTTCTGGTGGGCGGTGCGGCCAAATTCTGTCATAGTCATTACGGTTACCTCATCCTGGTAAGCACCCATATCTTTCCAGAAAGCAGCAATGCTATCGCTGAAATCTTTCAGGTTACGAGCCAGTGCGCCATTGGCGGTGCCCTGGTTAAAATGCGTGTCCCATCCGCCACTTTCAGCAAAAGCTACTTCCATACCCACATCCATCTTAATTAAAGCAGCGATTTGTTTTAAAGAATTACCTAATGCCGAATTAGGATACACTGCTCCATTTGCCGGTTGATAATTTTTAATATTGTTAGCGTTCAGCATCTTCATTGCATCAAAACTCTCTTTGCCTGTTTTATTCAGGATCTGGCTGGAAGTCTGATCGTATAATTGTTCAAAAGATCCTGCTGCAAGATTTGATGCAAACGGATTACCGCGCATCTGTATGGCAAATTCCTGCAGGTTATTAATAGCAAGCGCTTCATTATCGCCATACAAACTTCTGGGTAGCGAACTGGTAACACTTACGGCACGAAAAGGTGTTGCATCATGTCCCAGCAAACCCACGGCCCTGTTCAGCCAGCCACTGGCTGTGCTTTTGCTGAAAGGTGTTCCGCTCTCCATATAATCCTGCGCATCAAAATGGCTGCGGGTGGTATTGGGGCTACCCACTCCATGCACAATGGCCATTCTTCCTTCTGCAAAAAACGGCGCAAAGGCATCAAGCGATGGATGCAATCCAAAGCGGCCATCAAGGTTAATCATCTTTCCTTCTGTGGCTGCAGGACTCATATACAATGTTGGCCTCAATGTTTTCAGGTTCGGATCTGTGTAAGGGCTTACCGCCATCAAACCATCCATCGCACCGCGTTGAAAAATGCAAACGAGTACTTTATTTTTTTTGTAGGGTGATAAGAGCTTTCGGCTATCTGCGGCTCTTGCAATAAAATTGGGCACGCCACCAAAGCCCGCCGCAAACAGCGCCATAGCGCCTGATTTCATGAATGCTCTGCGATTTACCATATTGATTTTTTTTTGCGCCCTTGCGCCTTTGCGGGAAAAACTTGCACGCAAAGGCGCAAAGGCGCGGTTTTATTTGCGTTGGAATTCCGGTGATCCTATTATTATGCCTGCTACCTGCGACACTGTGTTTGTATTACCGGCCACATACAAAGTGGTTACCGGTAAATTCTTTTTACTTAATAATGCTTTTTCATTCTGCCTTTTGTTGCGCTTGGTGGGCGCGGTGCTGGCGGCCATCATTTCGTCCTGCATCGTGTTTGTTACTTCTGTTGCGGCAACTGTATTCTTCCCTGCCGCTTCACTAATTTTTTTCTCCAGGCTGGCATCGCGTACCATGGCTGTGAGGCGGCGGATATTATCGTCCTGGTTTCTTTCGGGTAATAATATTTTACTGTAAATAACAAGGGCAGCTTCTGCACTTTCGGGTTCGTGATTATCGTTAAGTGCAGCAAGATTTAATTTTACACCCGGTATTTTTTCTGTTGCAAATGCAAGACCAAAATTCATGCGGTTAAGCAATGAACCCGTATTGATCCAATAGGCTGCCCTGTCGGGAAAGCCTGTTGGGGCCTGGTAATAATAAAACCGTTGTCCCATTCTGGTACACCAGTTAAAGATCTGGAAAGGTTGCTGCACATCTGCATTGGTTGCACGAATGGCGCTGACAGCAAGTTCGAAAGGTGATTTCACTTTTTCACGCAATGCATTGCTATCCCAGAACTGGCGGCTGTTTACCATCGTAATTAAAACAGTTTTGATATTACCCTGACTTTTCAAAAAAGCCTCTGCCATTTTATTAACCAGCTCTGCGGATGGTGTATCTGATACAAAACGTGTGGCCAGTTTGGTGCAGATGAATT
This sequence comes from Sediminibacterium sp., assembly GCA_036758845.1. Lineage (GTDB taxonomy): Bacteria > Bacteroidota > Bacteroidia > Chitinophagales > Chitinophagaceae > Sediminibacterium. The sequence continues at coordinate 26,677 of DAIOVU010000016.1, read as the reverse complement.
TTGCGGTTGACGGGTGGCTGGCCAGCATTTCCAATACCTGCCTGCCTTCTTCATATCCGCCATTGGCAGGAAAATTTCTGCCGAGAATTGTTTTGGCATTTTCATCGTGTTTATCGGCACGGAATAAAAAATCTCCTTCAACCACAAAACCTTTTCTTTTCAAAAAATCCGGGGCTGCCGCCTGCATCAGCTTCATACCGGGTCCGTCTTTATACAAAGGCATGATACTCCATCCTGTTAATGCACGGGCCACTGTTGTTACATCCTGTTGTGTGTAGCCGCCATCAACACCCAGTGTGTGCAGCTCCATAATTTCGCGGGCATAGTTTTCATTCAGTCCCTGCGTTTTTCTTGCATTGATCGTTTGCTGTAAAATTTTTGTACCGGGTTTAGAAGTATCAATGGCCATATTCTGCAAGCGTTGTTTAGCTAACCTTGCCAGAGCGTTTTTTTCCTGCTGCCGCGATAGATCATTATCCATACTTACACTGGATGCATTATCAAGATACTCCAGCATGGCAGGGTGCTTGGCAGTGGCTTCGAGCAGTGTTTCAAAACGGCCGAGCACATTGGGGCGGATGGCATCACGCTCATACGTAAGTACGAATTGTTGGCATTGACCCTTGGTAAGCGATACATTAAAATGGTTGAACCAGAAATCTGTCAGCACCTCCTGTAACTGGTTCTGGCCGTATGCGGCACGTACAATTTTTTGGTTAATTATCTGTCGCTGTAATTCCTGTGGCGCTTTATACCCTTGCGCATCCATGATCTTTTTTAATTGCGCGCGGTATTCGGGTTTCTCTAAATTTCTGACCGAATCTTTATCTAATAAATTATTTTTTGCGGCTATGCGAATAATCTGCCCTGCGTTGAGGTACGTGTTTACAATAGTTTCATTATTCATTGCCAGCGCCTCATAATTAGCTGCAGGCAGGCGGCGTGTTATTTCTTCATCGGGCAAACCGCCATCTAATTGTTGCTGCAACCATTTATCCAGCCCCATATCCACCACTTCTTTTACCTGGCCGGGTTTGGTGCCAAATGTAAAACGGCTCAGTAAATGAGCGGCAGCCTGCTCCTGCGTGAGGCCCATTTTTTTATAGGGCATATTGATTCTTAGCTCCGGAGATGAGTTGCCCTGCACAAATGCAGACAATAGTGTGATGCCCGCCCCAACCGTAAACGTTTTATACATGCGCCGGAGATCCATGGTATAAGTTTTTAGTATGACAGGGTGCGGACCTAAAGGTTTAAAACGTTCATCGCATAAAAAAGCCCGCTATAAAATACAGCGGGCTTTGAAATAGGTATGCTTTTTAACAGTGCCTTTGTGTGAGTTTTTTTTCACACAAAGGCACACCACGCTCGCCTAAGCTTAGCGGGCGAGAAGGCACGGTTTTTTTGTTATGCTGCTTTCTTGTTGGCTACACGATAAAGAGTAAGCCCCATCAGTGCAAAAAATGCAACACCCAACAGGAAGAACCCGGTTTGGCCCAGTGTTTCAGTCAGGCCCGCTTCAAGGCTCCAGTGTTTTACAAGATTGCTTACACTATCAATAGAAAAAAGAATAGCCACTATCACACCACCAATGGCGCCGCCAGCCACAAGGCCTGTGGCAAAAAGGTTTCCTTTACCAAGGTCTTCCTCTTCATCTACAACTCCTGATTTTTTCTTTTTCCTGTCAATCAATCCCCTGATGGCACCACCGATGAAAATAGGGAAAGTAGTGCTTAAAGGAAGATAGATACCAATAGCAAAACTCAATGCTTTTATCTCGCACAGTTCCATTACTGCAGCAATGGCAACGCCCACCAGTACAAACTGCCAATCGAGGTTGAATGATAAAATACCTTTTACCAAAGTAGCCATCAAAGTACCTTGTGGTGCAGGATATTTATCCGTTCCTATCGCATGTTGAATGCCCTGTGCCAGCATTTCCTGTGTAGGCGTATCCAGAATTTTTATTGTGCCGCCAATAGCAAATGAAGAAACGATTACGCCAATAAACAAGGCAATTTGCTGATACCTTGGTGTGGCACCTACAATATAACCGGTTTTAAGATCCTGCGATGTGGCACCGGCATTGGCTGCTGCAATACAGATCATACCACCTACCACTAATGCCATTGGCTCATACACTTTACCTGTCCAGCCTACTGCAATAAAAATTAAACAGGTTCCCATCAGCGTAGCAATAGTCATGCCGCTGATCGGGTTATTCGAATTACCGATCAATCCCACAATGCGCGAAGAAACGGTAACAAAAAAAGCACCGAATAAAATAACCAATACCCCCAGCAATAATTTACTGAAGATGGTATCGCCCGGCACCTGCGGTAAGATGGTCATCAACAATACCAGTATCACACTACCAATACCCACCACTTTAAGTGACAGGTCTTTTTCTGTTCTCAGAACGGCTTCGGTTTGTGCACCGCCACCTTCTTTTTTCAGAGAACCAATACTTCCTTTGAATGATGATACAATAGTGGGTATCGTTTTAAACAAGGTGATAAAACCACCTGCCGCTACAGCGCCTGCGCCTATCTGGCGGATGTATGCACGGTAAATAGCAACAGAATAATCATTGAATGCATGGGTAGCAGCATTCCACCCACCCGGGCCGCCATCTTTATCTATCCCCGAGAGATAGCCAAGTTTGATCAGTTGATGCGCGATCACATCAGCCGGTACCAAAGTAGCCAGCAAGGGCGTAAACACAAACCAGCTTAGAATACCACCTGCCACTAATACGCCAGATATTTTTGGACCGATGATATAACCAACCCCCATATACTCAGGTGTGATCTCTCCACTGATCTTGGCCGAAGGATAGAACCGGTTTGCCTGCTTCGTCATAAAAGCAGGTACTTCGGCAATGAGATGAAATACTTTCTGGAACAATGCATATACCAATGCAAACCCCAGGCCCTGAAAAGCGGTCTTTGAAAAATCGCCGCCTTTCTCCCCGGCTTTTAATACACTGGCGCAGGCAGTGCCCTCAGGATAAGGCAAGGTGGCATGTTCTTTTACTATCAGTGATCTGCGTAAAGGGATCATCATCAGTGTTCCCAGTATACCTCCAAAAATAGCCAGGGTAAGAATGGTCATATAATTAAAGAAGCTGGCACTGGAGGGCTCTGATAAAAATAAAAATCCCGGTAACGTAAACACCACGCCCGCAGCAATACTTTCACTGGCCGAACCGGTGGTTTGAATGATATTGTTTTCGAGGATGGTGGTTTTTAAAAATTTTCTTCCCAAAGTAATCGCAATCACAGCAATGGGGATTGATGCAGAAACGGTTAATCCCGCTTTCAAAGCAAGGTAAACAGTAGAAGCGCCAAAAATGATCCCGAAAATACTTCCCGTGATAATGGCCTTAATGGTAAACTCTTTCATGTTTGTATCAGCCGATACAAAGGGTTTGAATGTTTTCTTTTCTCCAGGCATAGTATAGGCATTTAATAGTTAGAGTGTTGTGGGTTGTTGATTATTGTAGTTAAAAGGGTTAAAGTTGTTAAAGTGGTTAAAATAGTTGGGAGCGTTAAAAGGATTCGCAGACTTACAGAAACAGCTCAGCCCCTTTTAACTACTTTAACCCTTTTAACCACTTTAACTACTTCAGCCATCTTACCCGCATTAACTACAGCAACTCCACATGATTTTTTCCAATATCTTTAAAAATCCAAAATACAACTTATGACTGAGATTGAAAGCGATATAAAGAAAACAGGGATGCCGAAAGCCATACCGTATATCATTGGTAATGAAGCGGCTGAGCGGTTCAGTTTTTATGGTATCCGTTCTATTATGAGCACTTTCCTGGTGGCACAGTTCTTCAACCCGCTCAATAACCCTATGATGCAGGGTGTTGCAGAGGCCCGTGCCAATGAGCTGGCACATCTGTTTGCCACACTGGCCTATTTTATGCCTTTGGTAGGTGGCATCATGGCCGATTGGTTTTTTGGTAAGTACAAAGTGATCCTCTATGTATCTATACTCTACGCCATAGGTAATCTTACCGTAGCACTCTCTACGCATAATATTAGCATGTTCATCACCGGTCTGATTGTGATAGCAGTTGCCGCAGGCGGTATTAAGTCCTGTGTATCTGCCAATGTAGGCGACCAGTTTGATAAATCGAACGAACACCTGATGTCTAAAATGTATGGATGGTTTTATTTTACCATACAGGCGGGTGGCATGCTGGCTTCAATATTTATTCCCGTGGTGTACAACAAATATGGTCCTGAATGGGCTTTTGGTATACCCGGTGTTTTAATGTGTTTGGCCACTTTTGTTTTCTGGTTTGGCAGAAAAAAATATGTGCGGGTACCACCTTCAGGTGTTAAAAAAGAGAATTATGTTAACATCACCGCGTACGCCATCAAACAGGCATTCTCTAACAGGAATGGTTTATCTGTATGGGATGCAGTTGCCGGCAAATATTCGGCTAAAGCCATAGATGGGGCACGTGCAGTAAACCGCATACTTATGATCTTTGCTTTTACGCCTATTTATTGGGCATTGTGGGACCAGAACCTTTCGGAATGGGTATTACAGGCAGATAAAATGGATCGTAGCTTTTTTGGATTTGAACTGCTGGCCGGGCAGGTGCAAACTTTTAACCAGGTGTTCCTGATTGCACTGATACCGGTTTTTACCTATTTCGTGTATCCTTTTCTGGAAAAGATCGGACTCAATCCTACCCCGCTGAGAAAAATCGGGGCCGGTTTATTTCTAACCGGTATTACATTTATCATCATCGCCCTTGTACAGCAGAATCTTGATAATGGAGGCAAACCCACCATCTGGTGGCAGGTTCTGGCTTACTTAGTGTTAGCCGCTTCTGAAGTTCTGGTATCTATTACCTGCCTGGAGTACGCCTATACCCATTCCCCAAAATCTATGAAAAGCACCATGAGTGCGCTGTATTTACTGGGGATCTCTATTGGCAACTATTTTGATAGCCTGGTTAATAAAAGCATTGCCAACAACGGCTTTTTTGCGCAATACACCGGTGCAAAATACTATTGGCTTTTCATCGGCATCCTAACCGCATTCTTTATTCTTTACCTGTTTGTAGCCAAACGCCTGCCTGAGAAAAGTTATGTGGGGGTGGAGGATACTCCTGCATAAGAATGTTTGTGAATGGGCAATGGTGAATTGTGAATGAGGTGCTATTGCCCATTCACAATTCACCATTCACTTTATAAAAATCAAGGAAAATCCCTCATCCCGTACTACTTTCGCCGGGCAATACCTAACACATGAATATTTTATTACTTGGCTCCGGCGGACGTGAACATGCCCTTGCATGGAAAATGGTGAAAAGCCATCACTGTGATCAGCTTTTTATAGCGCCCGGCAATGCCGGCACTGCTGAATTTGGCACCAACCTGAATGTATCGGTAACAGATTTTGAAACGATCAAAAATAGCTGTCTTGAACAAAAAATAGACATGCTGGTGGTTGGGCCTGAAGAGCCATTGGTAAAAGGCATTTATGATTTTTTCCAGAAAGACCCTCAACTGCAAAACATTATTGTAGTAGGCCCCTCGGCAGAAGCCGCACAACTGGAAGGCAGCAAATCCTTCAGTAAAAAATTCATGCAGCGCCACAATATTCCAACCGCAGGTTATGCAGAGTTCACTGCTGATTTATATGAAGAGGGCAAAAAATATATTTCGCAACACAGCCTGCCCATTGTTTTAAAAGCAGATGGACTGGCTGCGGGCAAAGGCGTGGTGATTGCAGCCACACATGAAGAAGCATTGCAGGCTCTTGAAGAAATGATCATCCACAAACAGTTTGGCGATGCCGGCAGCAAAGTGGTGATTGAAGAATATTTACAGGGTATTGAAGTAAGTGTATTTGCTTTAACAGATGGCGAAGTGTACCAGATCATTGGCCACGCAAAAGATTACAAACGAATAGGGGAAGGCGATACAGGCCTTAACACCGGCGGTATGGGATGTGTGAGCCCAGTACCATTTATGAACGAAACATTCATGCAAAAAGTTGAAGAAAGAATTGTGAAACCAACGATCAATGGTTTATTAAAAGAAAATTTAAACTATCACGGTTTTGTTTTCTTTGGTTTGATGAATGTAAAAGGCGAGCCTTTTGTAATAGAATACAATTGCCGCATGGGCGATCCGGAAACAGAAGTGGTGATGCCGCTTTTGCAAACAGACCTTGTTGCCTTGTTTGCTGCAATGGATAACGGCACCTTAATAGATGCCAACATTTCTTTTGATGAAAGAAGTTGCGCCACCGTGATGGCAGTGAGTGGTGGCTACCCCGGAGATTATCAAAAGAATTTGCGGATCAGCGGATTAGCGGATTGGCGGATTGATAATGATTCAATGGTTTTTCATGCAGGCACCAAACAGGTTGGTGATGCTGTTGTTACAAACGGTGGCAGGGTTTTAGCTGTTACCTCTTATGGCACCAACCTTAAAGAGGCAGTAGAAAAATCAAAAAAAGTATTACAGAAAATTTCTTTCGAAGGCATGTATTACCGCAGGGATATCGGGTATGAATTTGAATGATATGGTGATAATATACGATAAATATTGTTCATAAAAAATATCAAAAGTCATATTTGCTTCTTTAATAAACAGCTATTTTAGTCTGTCGTAAACTTTAAGCCCCCTTCTTCTTCTTCCTGGGCTTTTTAAGGTTTACGGAAAATCTTCTTTTATCTGTTATAACATAATGGACACTGCACCTATATGTCTCACAAATGAGATATATGTGCGACTATACATATATGTCGGTAATGGAATCCAGAAACCATCAAAACGGGGCGTTTCCGAAAAGCCACACGAGTAGGAACTAAAACACATCTGCATGAAAAAGCTATTATTAATCATTTTCGTAATGGTTCTATCGGTATCCGCCATGGCACAGGAGAAAACACCGGTAGGCATTCTGCCCTTTACCTATGTTTCCAGCTCAGTAGACTACCAACATGTTAATTCGATCCAGGAAACCGTTATTAATGCCTTTGTAAAAACGCGGCGGTTTAATATCGTTGACAGGTCGAAAACCGATGCGCTGAAAAAAGAAAAGGAATTGCAGAAAACAGATGATTTTATTGATGGTAGTGTGGTGGAACAGGGCAGAAACCTTGGTGCCGCTTACCTGGTTTCGGGGCATATCATTTCAGCAAAAGCAGAAGCGGTGCGGTCCGACGACGGAAGGGGGCATGTTACCATAACATACAAAGCAAAATTATCCATCAGCTTAAAAGTGATAGATGTTGCGTCCGGACAGGTAATTGCTTCCGAAACCATTGAGCCCAAATCGGGCAGTTTTTTAGGCGGCCTGTTTGGTATTGGCGCTACTTCAGAAACAGAATCCATTACAAAAGCCATTCAAAAAATAGAAGGCAAAATAGATGAGTTTGTGGCAAACAATTTCCCGGTCATGTTTGCTATAGTTGAGATTCAGGAAAAAGATGGCCAGGGCGGTGCCACAAAAGTTTTATTGGCCGGAGGCTCAGGCTTTGGTCTGAAAAGCGGCGATAAACTGAAAGTGGTTGAATTAACTGAAGTAGAGGTATATGGCAAGAAACTATTCCGGAAAAAAGAAATAGGAGAATTAACGGTTTCAGTAGTTGAGGATGAAAATTTCTCCATCTGCTCCGTAACTGAAGGCGGATTCAATATTGCTTCAAAGTTTGAAGCAAAAGCAAGATTGCAAGTCATCTCAAAAAATAAAGAATGAAAACGTTATTAAAAACAGCGCTCCTGCTCGTATCAATTACAGGTTTCTATTATTGCAATCCAAAGATTGCACCTCAAACTTCGGAAGTTAGTTTTCTGTATAAAGGAGAAGATGGCACTATGGGAGTAAGAGGTATTGGCTATGGCAACAACAAAAATGCAGCCATCATGGAAGCACAGATCAGTGCTTTCAGGGTACTTTTATTCAGGGGCATTCCCGGAACTGAGTTGAATGTGCCAATGATTGAAAACGAGAGTGAAGCAAGGGCAAAAAATCCCGGCTACTTCAGCAAACTGTTTGAACAGCAGTGGTATAAAACTTTTATGATGTCATCAACTGAAAGTTCAGGTCTTAGTTATGTTAACGGCATGTATAAAATTTCTGTTGACGTAAAAATAAACTATGTCGCTTTAAGAAGAGACCTTGAGCAAAACAGCGTAACAAGAAAATTTGGCTACTAAAACGAACCGGTTATGAAAAACAAAAATTATCTGTCACTAATCCTGATCCCGGCCTTACTGTTTTTTCCGTTCTCATTATTTGCCCAGAACCCCGCAACTAATAGCGGAGGCCAGGTTCAGCAGATCCAACCTACCATTATCGTTCTTCCTTTTAAAACAGAAGGGCAGCGGTACCGTACCCTTTTGGAAGACCCACGGGAAGGTTTTGAAAAAAGAATTGCTATCTCAAGAGTAAAAGAAGCCTTTGATACAAGGGGTTTTACCACCGTTGATTTTTTAGGGGAACTGAAGAAATTAGAAACAGCAGGGGCATTTACAGCAGATTCTAAAACAAATGAAAAAGATGAGATAGTACGCAATTCGGGGGCTGATATTTTTGTGGTAGTTGATATCAATGTTCAAAAAAGCGAAAGCGGAACTGAGGTAAATATTATTCTGCACGCTTATGAAACTGCAACAGGCCGCTCATTAACCAATAAAGATGCTTCCAGCGGAAAATTCTACACCAGCGATATTTCAAAACTTGCGGGCAGGGCTATCGACCTGATGAAAGAAGATTTCTTAAATGTTCTGCAAACAAAGTTTACAGATATTGTAAACAATGGGCGGTCTATCTACGTGGAATTTGTTTTAGACCAAAATGCCAGCAAGACCTTCGAATCTGAAGTAGGAACAGAGGGAGACCTGCTTTCAGAAGCTATTGTTGACTGGATGGGCAAAAACGCATATAAAAATTATGCAAAGAAAAAAGGGTCTACCACTCAAAAAATATTGTACGATGATGTGAGGATCCCGCTCAAAGACCAGGCAACAGGTTTGAATTATGAGATCGAATCATTTGGCAGATCAATACGGAAATTTCTGCGGTCGCTAAACTTAAACTGTACGGTTGAATATCCAAGTGGACAGATAACTGTAACCATTAAATAAATTTTATGAGAAAATTATATATGCTGGCAGCTTTGATCTTCGCGTTTTCAGGCCTTGCCGGACAAACCGTTCCGGAACTTGGGAAGATCGCTTTATCAGTTGTGATGCCGGAAAACCTGGAAGGGTTGAACGAAACACAATTATCTAAAATTGAAACAAAGATCTTGCAGATCGTTACTTCAAACGGTATCTCTGCCAGCGGGTATGCGCATAATTTTGTGATCTATCCTAAATTTTCGATCAATGATTCAAGAATAGTTGAAAGCGGAATGCAGGATATTACTATACTAAATTGCGATATCAGTTTATTCATTAAACAGGTAGATAATAACCTGGTATTCTCTTCCATTTCAAAAACACTTAAAGGAAATGGTAAAGACAAGAGCCTTGCCATAACCAGTGCCATCAACCAGATCAATACGAATGATGCAGATTATGCCAAATTCATAGACATAGGAAAAATCAAAATTTTAAATTATTACGAATCCAAATGTGGCGACATTATAGCCAAGGCACAAACCATGTACAAAATGCAGGACTTCGACGCATCCCTTGCTACTTTAATGAGTGTTCCCGAAGAAGCAACTAATTGTTACAGTAATATTCAGCAAAAAGCAATTGAAGTATATACTGCCTATCAGAACCTGCATTGTGCAAGTCAGATACAGAGAGCCAAAGCCCAGATTGCAGCAAACTATTACAATGCAGCGCTGCAAACACTGAGTGAAATTGATCCTTCAACAAGATGTCTTACTGAAGCACAGGGCCTCATCAAAAAAGTTGAACCCAACGTAGATGAAGATCAAAAAAGAAAATGGGATTTTATGAAACAGCGATATAATGACAGGGTTGCGCTGGAAAAATTACGGATCAATGCTATGAAAGAAATAGCTGTTGCATATTACCGGCGCCAGCCACCCGTTAGAATCAATAAAACGTATAATTATAAAGTGATTGTTCTTTAAGTATTGCGCTATTAAAATCTATTAACTCTGATTTGTTTTACTTTTAAAGGTCTTTAACAATGCAGCTTCGCTATATTTTAAACCGTTTTTAAAACACATAGATACATAGGGAAAACAAAAAAGAAACATAGCGTTTGAACTATATGCCCTGTTTCCTAACCTATGTAACTATGTGTTTACTACCACAACACGTTATTCTTTAGCATGAATTAAACAAAGCATTTTTCCCTCCGAAAAATACTGACCCATTTACCCTGTTATCCATTTCGCAGGGCAGATTTCCGGCATGATTTCTGCCTTGTTTCATTATCTCCTGATTTCACCCTCTTTCCTGGCTGTGGCGAATATTTTTAAAACGCTGGAAAAATCGGTACTTTAGGCTCTATAATTCAATTTTTTCAGTCACCTTTGCAGTCATTGATTAACACATTCGAACTTTTTATATACAATGGGATTGTTTAACTTTTTCACACAAGAGATTGCCATGGATCTGGGTACCGCCAATACCCTTATCATACATAATGATGAAGTAGTGGTAAATGAGCCTTCTATCATTGCCCTTAACCGGAATAATATGAAAGAGGTGCTGGCCGTTGGCAAAAAGGCCCTGATGATGCACGAGAAAACCCACGAGAGCATCCGTACCGTAAGGCCTCTGAAAGACGGTGTAATTGCCGACTTTAACGCTGCCGAGCTGATGATCAGGGAGTTGATCAAGATGATCTACCCTAAAAAACCCCTGTTTCCGCCCAGTTGGCGTATGGTGATCTGTATCCCGTCATCCATTACCGAAGTAGAAAAACGTGCCGTTCGCGATAGTGCCGAGCAGGCAGGTGCCAAAGAAGTATATATGATTCACGAACCTATGGCAGCCGCCCTGGGTATTGGTATTGATGTGGAAGAGCCTGTAGGAAACATGATCATTGATATTGGTGGGGGTACCACAGGTATTACCGTGATTGCCCTGGCAGGTATTGTTTGCGACCAGAGTATCCGTATTGCCGGTGATGAGTTTACCGCAGATATTATGGAAGCCCTGCGCCGTTACCATAGTTTGTTGATTGGTGAGCGTACCGCTGAGCAGATCAAGATCAATGTGGGCGCTGCCATGAAAGATCTGGATAATCCGCCGGATGATCTTCCGGTAAACGGCCGCGACCTGGTAACAGGTATCCCTAAGCAGATCATGGTAAGCTACCAGGAAATTGCTGAAGCACTGGACAAGAGTATTTTCAAAATAGAAGAAGCCATCCTTAAGGCCCTGGAAACTACTCCACCCGAACTGGCAGCCGATATTTACCGCAGGGGATTATACCTTACCGGTGGTGGCGCCCTGTTACGTGGACTGGATAAAAGATTAAGCGCAAAAATTAAATTGCCCGTACATGTTGCCGATGACCCGCTGAAAAGTGTAGTACGCGGTACCGGACTGGCATTGAAGAATTACCAGCGTTTTCCATTTATTATGAGATAACCGAATAAGAAACAAGGCACAAGATTCAAGACACAGCAGTATGTTGGTACTGCAACCCGTTTCTTGAACCTTGTTTCTTGAACCTTGTTTCTTGAACCTTGATTCTTGAATCTTGAAAAACATCTTCCTCTTCATACGCCGCTATTTTACCTTTCTCAGCTTCCTGCTGTTTCAGGTAATTGCTATTGTACTGTTGAGCAGTGCCAGCAAAACACACCAGTCTTTTTTTGCATCAGCCGCCAATGAAGTAACAGGCAGGATCAATACGCAGTATAGTGGATTAAGAGAATATTTTACTTTAAAAGAAACCAACCGCTCACTGGCAGAAGAAAATGCCCGCTTAAGAAATTTGCTGCCTGCTAATTTTCTGCCTGCAACCGATGAAAAAAAATTGATGGTAGATACCCTGTTCAGGGATTCACTCGGACATTACCGGAAATTTACTTACCTGCCCGCCCGTGTAGTTGGCAACACCTATACATTGCAGGCTAATTTTATTACCATCGAGCGTGGCAGCAGCCAGGGTGTAAAAAAAGGAATGGCTGTTGTAGGCCCGGATGGTATTACCGGTGTGGTTGTTGAAACAAGCGCTAACTTCAGCAAAGTGATGAGCCTGTTACACCGCAACAGTAAAGTAAGTGCCATGCTGAAAAAGGATAATAGCGCCGGCACCATTGAATGGGATGGTGTTGACCCCGGTTATCTTATTTTGAAGAATGTTACAAAAGGCGCCAAAGTACATAAAGGCGATACAGTATTAACCAGCACCTATTCTGCTAATTTCCCCGCACGTTTGATGATAGGAACCGTGGCGGAGATCGCTTCAGAGTCGGCCAGTAATTTTTATACACTGAAAATAAAAACGGCCACTAACTTTTTCAGCATCCAGTATGTTTACCTGATAGGGAACGTACGTTATACAGAACAGGAGCAGTTAGAAAACAATACCCAGAAAAATCCATGAGCAGCCTGCTTAAAAATATTGTCCGTTTTATCCTGTTCATCCTGTTCCAGGTGTATATCCTGAACCAGGTGCCGCCATTGCACAGGTTTATCATTCCATACATATACTTCTTATACATACTCTGGCTGCCTTTCCAGATCAACCGTTTCCTGTTGCTGGCAATCAGTTTTGTATTTGGTCTGAGTCTTGATTATTTTACCGGAACACCGGGCTTACATGCAGCCCCCTGTGTATTGATCGCATACATCAGGCCTTTTATTCTCAGCCTGCTCATTCCACAGGAAACAACAGAACAAAGTTATATCGAACCCGGGCGCAACAGTATGGGATGGGCACCCTACGCACTGTATGTTAGCGTTTTAACTTTTGTACATCACTTTTATCTTGTACTGATAGAATGGTTGCAGTTTGGCAACTTCGTATATTTCTTAGGCAAAGTTGCCGGTACCACTACCATCAGTTTATTAATGATCTTCCTTGCCGAGTTGTTGTTTAACCGCAAAGGACGCCACCGCGCAAATGTGGCGTAACATGGTCCACGGTCAACAGTCCACAGATATGAATAACTTTTTAAAATAATATTGATACAAACTCTGCTCCAATTCAGCAACTTTGTATCCGCACGTCGAAGCAGCCATTTCATACTTCTTAGAAAACAGATATGCCGGTATTCAATCAAAGCAGAGGGGGCATCATACAGATCATTTTTGCCGTGGTCTTTTTAGTGATTGCGGGACAGTTGATCAACCTCCAGTTATTTTCAGTTAAGTACAAGCTGGCAGCAGAGAATAATGCCATTTTTAGAAAGGTTATTTACCCTGATCGCGGCATCATCTTCGACAGAAAGGGGAAAGCTATTCTTGAAAATACCATCAGCTACGACCTGGTAGTTATTCCTTCAGAAGCTAAAGGGGTAGACACTTTTTCTTTATGCAGTTTATTAAACATAGATACGGCAGAGTATAAAAAAAGAATGCGGGAGATCATTTTTAAAACAGGCAGCGTACGCATTGGTATTTTTGAAGCGCTGCTTTCGCCCGAGATGTTTGCAAGGCTGAATGAAAATATTTACAAGTTTCCCGGCTTCTCGTTAACAGAGCGTTCTGTAAGAAGTTATCCTTACTCCATTGCAGCGCATGTATTGGGTTATGTGGCCGAAGTGGATACCAGCTTTCTGCGCAGACATAAAGATGAAGGTTATTTAATGGGCGACTATGCCGGGTTTACAGGATTGGAACGGTCATATGAAAAAGTATTGATGGGCCAGCGAGGCGTAAAAAACTATATCCGCGATAACAAAAGCAGGATACAGGGTTCTTATGAAAATGGTATTTATGATACAGCCGCTGTGGCAGGTAAAAACATTCACACCAGCCTTGATGTAGAACTGCAAAAATTAGGCGAGCAGTTAATGACCAATAAAGTAGGCAGCATTGTAGCCATTGATCCCAGAACAGGCGGGATACTTTGTATGGTAAGCGCACCAACCTATGATCCGAACTATCTTACCGGCAACCAGCGGAGAAAACATTTTGCAGAACTGTTTCTCGATCCCCGGAAAATATTTAACAACCGTGGCATTGGTACTTATTATTCACCGGGCTCTACTTTTAAAACGGTAGTAGGTATTGTTGGTTTAACAGAAGGTGTGATTGATGAAAGAACAACCGTTACCTGCCCGGGCTTTTTTACCGGTTGCGGAACAGGCAAACCCAAATGTTTAGATAAAGGAACTTTCCAGTTTAAAGAAGCTGTGGCACATAGTGATAACAGTTATTTTTCAACGGTATTTAAAAGAACACTTGATCAACCGAGATATCATGGTGCAGACAGCGCCTTAACTGTGTTTAACAGTTATGCAACCACTTTTGGTCTTGGACATAAGCTGGGTGTTGATCTTCCGGCAGAACAAAAAGGGATTCTGCCCATATCATCTTTTTACAGAAAACTATTTGGCCCAAGATGGTATTCCTGCAATATTATTTCAAATGCTATCGGGCAGGGAGAAGTAAATACAACGCTGGTGCAATTAGCCAATGTTATGACCATCATTGCCAATAAAGGCTGGTATTATACGCCACATGTAGTTGATTCTATTGAAGGTGGTGATGAATACAATATGCTGGAAACCTTTAAAGAAAAACATTATACCGACAAACGGATACCCGATTCCATTTTTGATGCTGTACAGGATGGTATGCAGGCCGTGGTTGATTATGGTACCGCTGTAAGATCAAGAATACCTGATATCGTGGTCTGCGGTAAAACAGGAACCGTTCAGAACTCTGCCAAAATAAACGGCAAGATGGTACCGCAGCAGGACCACTCATTTTTTGGCGCTTTTGCTCCGAGAGACAATCCCAAAATTGCCATCGCTGTGATCTGCGAAAATGCAGGCCAGGGTGCATGGGCCGCGGCACCTATCGCCAGTTTGTTGATTGAAAAATATTTGCGCGATTCGATCAAGGGTAAAGAAAGACAGGATATGCTGGAAGAGTTTACCAAAAAGAACCTCATTCCCCAGCGTTACCGCGTTGAATTGGCCAAAAGAGATTCTTTGAAACAGATCAAAGAAGCGCATCTTTTACTCCAGCAACGTATGAGTAAAGAGGCAAATGATTCTGCTGAAAATGAAGAGAACATAGAGCAGGAAACAAAGCCGGTACCCGCTGCACCTGCAAAACCTGTTCCGCCTAAAAAGAAAGGAAACGCGCAGGCAATTTTGAATGATGACGATAAGAAAAATAAAAAGAACTACCGGATAAGCAAATGAGCACCCGCAATAATACTATATCACAGGGAATTGACTGGACCATTGTCTGGTTGTACGCAATACTGGTATCTATCGGTATTCTATGCATATTCATGGTTGAGTACAGAACTGATACCAACTGGCTGCAAACCTTTTTAGGCGGCAAAACCAATTACAGTAAACAATTGATCTTTGCAGGCATCTGCACCATTGTAGCTACTTTCATTTTACTTACCGACAGCAAGCTGTTTACTGCATTGGCCAACCTGATGTATGTTTTCGGGATCTTATTAATGCTGGCAACCTTTGTAGTGGGAAAAAATATCAGCGGATCAAAAAGCTGGATCCCTATCGGCGGTGGCTTTAACCTGCAGCCTGCCGAGCTGTGTAAAATATTTACGGCTCTGGCACTTGCTAAATTCTTATCACGCCAGGAAACCGATTTTAGCAAGCTGAAATCACAACTGATCGCAGGCCTGATTGCCGTAGCACCTGCGGCCCTGTCTATCATGCAACACGAATTAGGACTGGCCCTGGTATATTCTGCTTTCCTTGTTGCCATGTACCGCGAGGGTTTGCCTGCACAGATACTCATTTTCGGCTCTTCATTTGCAGTGTTGGTTATTGCCACACTTATTGTTGAACCCAATATATTGGCTCTTACGCTTACCATTATTGCGGCTATTCTTATTTTCCTGGTGCGTAAGCAAAACCGGAAAAACAAACGGCCGGTCTTGTTAATCGTTGTGCTCTGGTTATTATGCGTAGGCACGCAACGGTTTGCAGTGCCCTATATTTTTAACAACGTTCTCGAGTGCTATCAGAGTACCCGTATCTACAGCATGGTGGGTAAAGAGTACGATTGCAGCAAGAATAAAAAATCAGAAAGGAAAGCGGGTGAGAAAGCAGCCAGGAAACCGGATGATTATAATGTACGCCAAAGCAAGATAGCCATTGGTTCGGGTGGATTAACAGGCCGCGGTTTTTTAAAAGGCACACAAACAAGAGGTAAATATGTGCCTGAACAACACACCGATTTTATTTTCACCTCGCTGGGCGAAGCATTTGGTTTTATAGGCTGCGTACTATTCCTGGGCATTTACCTGTTCATGCTATACCGCATTGTGCGAATGGCTGAGCGGCAGCGAAGTACGTTTAGCCGGGTGTATGCGTACAGTGTGGCCAGCATTATGTTCTTCCATATTGCAGTTAATGTAAGCATGACCATTGGCCTCTTTCCTATTGTGGGTATTCCATTACCGCTGGTTAGTTATGGCGGTTCCTCGCTGCTAACTTTTACCATTCTCATTTTTATTTTGCTGAGATTGGATGCAGACAGGCAGATGGTGTTGAGGTGATTTGTAGGATTTTGGAATTGGGAAATTTTGAAATTGCCCAATAATTTTACCCGCACTTACCCTATCATTACACAATATCTTTACCTCAATTTCCCAATTTCCCAATTCCAAAATTTCCCAATCCCCCAATGACTATCATTCCACTATCAGAAGGTTCCTTCACCATAGACAAGACCAAGGTTTTTGTTCCGTTTGATACTACTACCGAAGAGTTACATACGCGCCCTGCCGGCAGTTTGCTGGTTGAGATACAGCCTTTCGTTATCATCACCGAAAAAGATGTGATACTGCTGGATACTGGCCTCGGCTATCGTGATGCGAACGGGGTTTCGCAATTACACAGTAACCTGGCAAAAGCCGGTATTAATCCATCACAGGTTACAAAAGTGTTGATGAGCCATTTGCATAAAGACCATGCAGGAGGCATCACCATTCGTGACCCGCATACACATGAGCGGTTTATCAGCTTCCCTTATGCAACCTATTTTGTTCAGCGCAGAGAATTTGATTACGGAATGCAGGTTGGCACCGCTTCTTACATTACAGAAGATTTTAGTTTGCTGGAAGATTTCAGTAAAGTGGTATGGCTGGAAGAAGATGAGGGATGGATTGATAATTACATTCATTACCAACTAACCGGCGCACATAGCAAATTTCACCAGGTATTCTGGATCCATGAGAATGATGAGACCGCATTCTTTGGAGGTGATGTGGCGCCGCAATTACAGCAGATGAAAAGCAGGTTTATTGCCAAGTATGATTTTGACGGAAAGAAATGCATGGAACTGCGCGGCCAATGGTGGCAGCAGGGCCAGGCAGAGAACTGGACCTTTTTATTTTATCACGATATCAAATCGCCGGTGTGGCCCGGTTAAAAAAAGATCCGGCTCAAAATTGAGCCGGATCTTTTTTTAGATCGCTTTTATTGCTTTTCGAACTTTCTTTTTTTATGCTGTTCTATTCTTTGCTTCAGCTCTTTTCGCAGCACTTCGTTAAAATCCCGATCAACGGTTAATACTTTATTTACACGGTCATCAGCAACAAGCACTTTTTTAAATTCTGTTTTGTATTTTTTTCTTACCACCAGTACATCTTCTTCCATACCCAGTATATCATTTTTATTGTCCTGTCTGGCTTTTCTCAAATCGCCCATATAATTAAAATATACCGGCCAGAATTTCTGCGACTCATCCGTTGTAAGTCCGATCTGTCTGGTTATAAACGCCATTTTCAGTCCCTGAATCGTAGCTGCATTTGGCAAAGAATCATTCTGCTGTGCCATACTCATAGTGGTCAGGCTCAGAAATAATAATATTAAGCTGTAAACTTTTTTCATGATCATTCAGTTTTATCAGAATCAATCGTATCAGAGAGTCCTGTATTTTCTTTAAGATATTGTTTCAGTTCTTCATCACTTATGGCTTGCATGCTGCTATTCATATCAAACAGTTCTGCTTCAGAGGCAGACAGGTTTACAGCAGGCATAATGGCTGTATGTTCCGGGCTATCAAGGTATCTGAGCAATTCTTCTTCACTCACTTTATCCAAAGCTGATCGAATATCTACCTGGTTATACTTTTCATATTCTATGTAATTCTCGCTGCTATCTGTATACAGGAAAGCGCCGGTAATTAAAACGCCGGCCACAACTGCCGCTGCTGCATATTGCATCCATTTTCTCACAGACCTGATATTGAAAACACCAACGTCTTTCTTTTTTGGCTGAAGGGAAGAACCAGAAATCTCTCTGTCAAAATAGCTTTCGGGAACGTTGTAAACCTGTTCTTTACTGATCGTATTCAGCAACGGCGTAACTAAAGCCAATTCTGCATTTACCTCATTTGACTGCTGCTCACCCATTTTAATTGCAGAAAGGATCGTGTCAGATAAGTTATCAAAATAGCTGCCAGGTACCTGGTAACAATTTGTATTTGAGAAACCGGGCTGCAAACTGGCTGTTAATAGTATCTTTTCAGTAATACGATCAGGTAATGCCTCAAAATAACCATCCGGCAGGGTGTATGGATTTACCTGCCCCAGATCAGCCAGAAATGGACTGATCTCCCTCAACTCACTTAATATTTGTTCTTTGTTGCCCATTCTAACAATTATAGACCCCCTCTTTTCACAAAAGTTTAATAATTCTTTATGAATTCCTCTATTTTCTTGGCAGCATGATGGTAGCTGGCTTTGAGTGCGCCTTCACTCGTGTCTAATACCCGGCTCATTTCCTGGTAAGGCATTTCATCAAAATACCGCAGGTTAAAGACTATTCGCTGCTTTTCGGGCAGTTGCTGAATAGCCAATTGTAATCGCCACTCTAATTTTCTGGCATCAAAATTACTATCTGCTTTGATCTGGTTGGTCAGTGCCTCTGAGCCTTCCTCATCCATACTAACCGTGCTTCTGCGCTTCTGCTGATCAAGAAAACTAAGGCTTTCATTAGTGGCAATGCGGTATAACCAGGTGTACAACTGGCTGTCTTCCCTGAAACTGGCCAATCCATTCCACACTTTTATAAATACATTTTGTAATACATCATTCGCGTCGTCATGGGCAACTACCAGTCGCCGTATATGCCAGTATAACTTCTCCTGGTATTTTTTAATGATGGCCGTAAATGCCCGGTCCTTTGTATCAGCCTGATGAAATTGTAGCAGTAACTCCTTATCGTTGCCTTGCATGCAGGGTATTTTTATAAATATAATAAACTGCTGTCTGACCAGCCGGAAAGCAAATGGTTTAATGCAAATTATATGATCTTAACTAACATTCATTAGTGAGAAATTCGCTCAACCTCAGTAATATCCTGCATTTTGTTAGTTTCTTTTTTCTACAATGCGTAACTTGGCCACCCCAAGCAAGCTATGTACTCCTCGTTATACATCAATAATTTTAAAAGAAATGTAACAGACAAGTATACTATTTACAATAGTCTGTTCGCCGCACTCCCGTTTTCAGGTATTGCCAATGTTGGGGCTTTGTTACCCATTTTATTACAGGCATGTAAAGATGGATATGCAGAAGGTAAGAGCCCGATGGAGATCATCGATCATTTTTTTGAGCAACATACCAATGCAAAAACGCAGGCCGAAAAAGTTGAGCGCCTTTTCAAATTTGCACAATATGTAGAAAGGCAGGTAGTGCTATTTGATGCGATAGAAGATGCCGCTTTTACCACTGTAAATAATATGGATGGTGCGGGAAGTTTAAAATCATTGTATAACGAAGCTGCATTTGCGGGTAAAACACAGGCGCTTAAAAATAAACTCCGCAGGTTCAGGGTAAGGGTTGTATTAACAGCACACCCTACGCAGTTTTATCCCGGCAGTGTACTGGGCATCATTCATGATATGAACGAGGCCATCAGTAAAAACGATTTTCATACCATCAACCTGTATATACAGCAATTAGGTATCACACCTTTCTTCAATAAAAAACAACCCACCCCTTTTGATGAGGCGGTGAACCTGATGTGGTACCTCGAAAACATTTTATACCATTCCATCGGTAATATTTACAATTTTATTCAGCGGGAGATTTTTGATAACCAGTTTGATGGCGATAACCCTTTTATTGAACTCGGGTTCTGGCCCGGTGGCGACAGAGACGGGAACCCTTATGTAAATGGCGCTACCACACTAAAAGTGGCGCAGGCGCTTCGCAGCGCCATCATTGTTTGTTATTACAGGGATGTGCGCAAACTGAAACGCAGGCTTACTTTTTCGGGTGTAGATACTATGATGCACAACCTGGAAGAACAGTTATACGAAAACGTATTCCGCCCGCATGTAAACAACCGTATTTCTAAAGAAGATTTATTGCAGCAACTTGGTAATATTCGTTCATTGCTGGTAACTAATCATCATTCGTTGTATCTGCAGCGTATAGACAGCCTGATTCATAAAGTAAAAATATTCGGAACCCATTTTGCTGCGCTCGATATCAGGCAAGACAGCCGGGTACATACACAGGTATTGCTTGAACTGAATACTGCTTTACAATCAAATGGAAAAGCGTCTATCCTGCCTGATAACTACACCTCTCTTTCTGACGACGAAAAGATTGCCTGCCTTAGCAGCCTGGAGAACAATATTGATCCGGTGATCCTGCCTGAAGGCATTGCAAAAGAAACACTGGAGAGTATTTATGCCATTCATGCAGTGCAGAATATGAATGGTGAAGCCGGTTGTCACCGCTACATCATCAGTAACTGCCAGAAAGCGGTAAATGTGATAGAAGTGTATGCACTCTTCCGCTTGTGCGGCTGGAAGACAGACAACTTTACTGTTGACATCATCCCTTTATTCGAAACCATTGATGACCTGCAGGAAGCAGAAAACATCATGGAGTTCTTATATACGCTTCCTTTATATAAAAGGCACCTGCTTCAACGCCAGTATCAGCAAACCATGATGCTCGGCTTCAGCGATGGCACCAAAGATGGTGGTTACCTGCAGGCCAACTGGAGCATTTATACTGCCAAAGAAAACCTTACTGCTATCTCGCGCAAATACGATATCAAAGCAAAATTCTTTGATGGCCGTGGCGGACCACCCTCACGTGGTGGCGGAAAAACCAATAAGTTTTATGCATCGCTCGGAAACAGTATCGAGAATGAAGAGATACAGTTAACTGTTCAGGGACAAACCATCACGTCCAATTTTGGTACCATCCAGTCATCACAATATAACCTGGAACAACTGTTAAGCGCCGGATTAAGTAATGAATTATTCTCTGATATACGCATGCAGCTTTCGGAGCACGACAGGTTTTTAATGGAGGAATTGGGCAAGATCAGTTACGAAGCGTATCAGTCTTTCAAATCTCATCCCCTGTTCCTTTCTTACCTGCAGCAGTTTAGTCCGCTGAACTATTACAGCAAAAGTAATATTGCCAGCCGTCCTTCTAAGCGCGGCAGCAGTGGTGGTCTTCGCTTTGAAGACCTTCGGGCCGTTCCTTTTGTAGGAAGCTGGAGCCAGTTAAAACAGAATGTACCCGGTTATTTTGGTGTAGGCACTGCCTTGCAACAGATGAAAGAAAGGGGGTTATGGGAAGATGTGAAAGCCATGTTCCGCAACCTGCTGTTTTTCCGTACACTCATCGATAACAGTATGATGAGCATGCTTAAATCATCATTCGCCCTTACACAATACATTAAAGACGATCCTCAATACGGCGCTATCTGGGAACTGATCAAAAAAGAATTTGATCTCACCTATCAGCTTGTACTGGAATTATCCGATTCAACAGAATTGATGCAGGATGATAAAACCGGCAGCGCCTCTATTCAGATGCGCGATAAAATTGTATTGCCGCTGTTAACCATTCAGCAATATGCCATGCACCAGTTACACAAAGAAGATACCCCGCCAGAAATGAAAGTGGTATATGAAAAGCTGGTAACCAGGAGTATGTTTGGAATCATCAATGCAGCGAGGAATTCCGCCTAACGGTCGGGACGCTGAAGCGGCCTGAACGTTATTTGAAAGAACCCATTATTTTTTAATATAATTCGTTTTTTTGTTTATTTTACAATAAATGAAACTATGAAACGTGCCCTATTATTAATCGTATTGATTTTATTTACTTCCGTATCCTTCTCACAGGGTATCAGTGGAACCTGGGGTGGTCTTATTTCAATCAAGCAAACTCGCTTTAACCGTATTACCAATACCGACTATTTTTTTCTGGAAATAAAACAAAAAGGAAGAACTATATGGGGCGTTTACAATACGAGCGACTCAAGTAATAATAAAAACATTACCTGTTTATGCAGTATATCCGGCTCTTTACTCAAAAAGCCTGGCGCTACTTTTGATTTGTATAAAGAACATATTGAAGACTATGACAAGAAAAAGGTTGGCTACGAGTTTTGCAATTTAATTAGCGGTTTAACCCTGCATTATCTTGTAGAGAATACTACCGAGTACCTTGTTGGACAATGGTTTCATACATCAGACGTAACTCTGGCGAGAGGCACGAGTGGCTCTTTTGTGTTGCAGCATATCAATAGCTTAACCAGCCGTTCCGTTGACGATTATTTTCCTAAACTCGATAAGATGATCGAAAAAGGAGTTGTAGCCGGACAAATGCCTCTGATCAAGGCCGATGATATTTCTACTGCAACACCCACAGAACAAAGATTAATTAATGCAATGAAAAAGCTTATCGGCAAAAAGTAAATATTAATAACAGTTACTTCCTTTAGGGATTCGGGGTATTATCCTTCCATCTCCACAAATGCAAACAGGCATACGTGCGGTAAGGGCTCCATTTGGCAGAGATCTTCAGCATTTTTTCTTTCATCTCTTTTTTATTGTCCGGATCCAGTTTGTACAGTTTGGTCATGGCCTGTTGTATGCCAAGGTCATCTACGGCAAACACATCTTCCCTGCCAAGCGTAAACATCAATAACATCTCAACCGACCATTTACCAATGCCTTTGATCTGTACCAGCAGGTCAACAATCTCCTCATTGCTCATAGCCAGCAATTTCTTATCAGTGATCTTGTGTTCAATGCAGAAAGCGGCCACATTGTGAACATAACTCACTTTTGCATTGCTCAGTCCGATAGACCTTAATTTTTCAGCAGGCGTATCCAGTACCTGCTGAGGCCTGGGTTCTTTGCCTTTGTACAGGTCTAAGAAACGTTTAAAAATCACTTTAGCCACTTTGGTGCTCAACTGCTGGCTGATGATACTTGCCATAATGCGTACAGGTATATTGGGATGAAGTTTCAGTTCGTGCAATTCATCTCCTATTGTTTTAGCCAGCTTTTTATCTTTTTGTAAATGCTTTACGTATTCCATGCGGGTAAGTTAATTAATTTGCAATGCCATGCAAAGAGAAATTAGACTAACGGCAGATGGCTCACACACAGTGGCCGTTCCCGAAATGAATGTAACATACCACAGTCATTTTGGGGCTATCGGCGAAAGTATGCATGTATATATCAACGCCGGTTTGCAGCCATTTCTTCATCAGCCAACAGGGAGTCAATTAACTGTTTTTGAAATGGGTTTCGGCACCGGCCTTAATGCATTACTCACGCTGCAACAAGCCATCAACAACAAACAGCACATCCACTATACAGCGGTTGAATTATATCCTTTATCGCACGAAGAAGTTTTGTTGCTCAACTATGGCCGGCAGCTTGACATGCAGGAAGCATTCCTGCAATTACACCACAGCGATTGGGAAAAGGATATTTGCATAAACGAATACTTCACACTAAAAAAGATAAAAGCTTCTTTGCCCGAAATAAATATTACCAATGGTATCAACTGTATTTACTTCGATGCTTTTTCTCCAGCCTCGCAACCGGAACTGTGGACGCAGGAAATTTTTGAAAAAATGTACAAAGCATTACTGCCCGGCGGCGTTCTTGTAACCTATTGCAGTAAAAGCATTGTGCGCCATGCCATGGAAGCAGCAGGCTTCAAAATAGAAAAACTACCCGGCCCGTGGGGGAAGCGTGAAATGGTAAGGGCGGGGAGGGACAAATAGCGATTAGCGGATTGCGGATTGGCGGATTACGGATTGACGGATTATTTTTTTTCTGTGAAACAACTCCGCGAACCCTTGCGCCCTTGCGTCCTCGCGGTAAGGCTTTCTTAACCGCAAGGATGCAAAAGAGCGCGAAGGATATCAATAATACCTATCATCAACTACACCTCTGTGTTAAAAAAATCCGCCAATCCGCAATCCGCCAATCCGCTAATTAATCGTAGCTTAAACCCACAATCACTCCACATGAAACCCCTTTTAACTCTTCTTTTAACCGCTTTAACCTTTTTAACCACAACCGCCCAAAACAAAGACGAACAAACCATCCGCTCCATCCTTGCCAATCAAACCATGCAATGGAACAAAGGTGATATAGAAGGTTTTATGCAGGGATACTGGAAAAGCGATAGTTTGTTGTTTGTTGGAAAAAACGGGCCAAAATACGGCTATCACACAACGCTTGAAAATTATAAAAAAAGTTACCCCGATATGGCAACCATGGGAAAGCTTAGCTTTGACATACTGAAAGTAGAAAAACTCTCCCCCGACCGTTATTTTGTTCTTGGTAAATGGATGCTGAAAAGAAGTGTTGGCGATGTTAGTGGTTACTATACACTTTTATTCAGAAAGATCCGTAATCAATGGGTAGTTGTAGCAGACCACAGCAGCTGATGTAATATTTTGATCTCTTAAACGACTTATTCATACAATCAATTAAACTCAACCACTATGGTACTTATCATATTCGGCATCATTTTACTGATAGCCGGTACAATCATTCACAGACAAAGAGAAGAACTGCATAAAATGGCAAGAGGGCTCCGCCTTAGCGGACTGGCACTTGCCATCATTGGTTTGCTTACCGCCTCTGTTAAACAGATTGATGCAGGACAGATAGGCGTTAAATCATTATTCGGTAAAGTAGATAACGACATTCTTACCAGCGGCCTGAACCTCGTTAACCCACTTGTTGAAGTGAAAATAGTAGACATTAAAACACAGAACTACACCATGAGTGGCGTTCATGATGAAGGTGATAAGGCCGGCGATGACGCCATCCGTGTATTAACCGCAGATGGTTTGGAAGTAGTGATAGACCTCACTGTTCTTTACCGAGTAATCAGCCAGGAAGCGCCAAACATTGTTAAAGAAACGGGGTTGGATTACAGAGACAAAATTGTTCGACCGCTTACCCGCACCAAAATCAGGGATAATGCAGTGTATTTTACAGCAATAGACCTCTACTCTACCAAAAGAGATCTTTTCCAGGGACGCATTTTTAAAAGCATCGAAGAAGATTTTAAAAAACGAGGATTGGTGCTGGAACAATTACTTGTGCGCAATATTACATTACCCAATACTGTAAAAGGATCGATCGAAGAAAAGATCAAAGCAGAGCAGGATGCACAGAAAATGGAATTTGTGCTGCAAAAAGAAAAACAGGAAGCAGAACGTAAAAGAGTAGAAGCACAGGGTATTGCCGATTATCAAAAAATAATCAGCTCCGGCTTAGGCGATAAGCAATTGCAGTATGAACAGATACAGGTAATGAAAGGATTGATCACTTCACCCAATGCAAAAGTGATCATCATGGGAGGAGGGAAAACGCCTGTGATATTAGACACCAAGGATAGTAAAAACTAAAAAAAACGTGCCTTAGTGTGCAATTTATTTTTCACACTAAGGCACTCCGCGCTCGCCTAAGCTTAGCGGGCGAGAAGGCACGGTTTGATGTTTTAAGCCTTCTCTCCAACAGACACTTCCATCTGCGCAACCTTCGATGACATCAGTTTTCCAAAAACCAGATGCCCGCAAAACACACCCACTACCGAAGAAAAAATATCGAGATAATCAAAGGTTCTTCCAAAAACGGGAATGCGCTGCAGGTATTCATTAATGATCACTAATAAAAGACCGAATGAGCAGGTAAACGTTAGATCGGCCTGCGTTTGCAATTTGAAAAAACGCCTGAAAAACCAGCAGGCCCCAAAAGGTAATAAAAAAGACCCGACCAGATTAGGTGCAAATCCAACCAATGGTTTGAATGAGGGAGGAATATGAACAAAGGGTCTGATAATAAATTTAACTGCCCAGATCAACAGAGTTCCGGTAATTACAACCCATTTTGAAGCGGTTTTCAGATTCATATGCTTCGTCTTTATTTCGTCAATGAAAGT
The DNA here is from genome assembly GCA_036758845.1 of Sediminibacterium sp. GTDB lineage: Bacteria > Bacteroidota > Bacteroidia > Chitinophagales > Chitinophagaceae > Sediminibacterium. Next base: position 346 of record DAIOVU010000016.1, on the reverse strand, counting down.
AAAGAAAAGCTACCGCATCAGCATACCGTGAGGATGGTATATTTATGAAAACGACTATCACTCTTCAAAAACTATGGGCTTACTCCATACACGGATCACCCACCAGAGGAATACCACAAGACTCAGTACAAACCATGTATAAAAAAGGATATTACCCAGGCTCACCCGATCATGAATAAAGGCATAATCATACATAATGCCCAGGGTGCTGTTTGCAATCATCCATACCAATCCCAATGACATTGTATTTAAGATGCGCGTCAGGTATTGTTTAACTCCGGGTTCCATAGATTTGTGACGTCCTAAAATAGGTTGACTGATTTTAGGTAATAGTTGAAGATACCAA